>JBBDOA010000178.1:0-50801 GCA_040877275.1 Rhodospirillales bacterium
CGAGACAGTCAATCCGGCGCACTATGCGTTCTGGCATACGACCGGCACCATCGGCACCTTCGGTGCGGCGGCGGCGGCTTGCACGATCCTGGGCCTGAACAGGGAACAGGCGCTGAATGCGCTGGCCAACGCCGGCACGCTGGCGGCCGGTCTGCAACAGGCGTTCCGCGGCGATGCCATGGCCAAGCCGATGCATGGCGGCCACGCCGCCGATACCGGTCTGATGTGCGCACTGACGGCAGGGGCCGGCGTCACCGGCATCCATGACATGCTGGAAGGCGAGCGCGGCTTCGGTAACGCCATGTGCGGCGGTGTCGACTGGAGCCGGGCCGCAGCGACGCTTGGCAGTGACTTCACGATTTTACGCATGACGGTCAAGAACCACGCCGCCTGCGGCCATGCCCATGCCGCCATCGACGGTGCGCTGCAATTGCAGAAAGATCACGGCTTCAAAGCCGCAGACGTGGCCCGCATCGATGCCGGCACCTATGGCCCGGCGGTCGAGATCGTCGGCGCACAGGAAACATCCTCGGCGTTCGAGGCCAAATTCAGCCTGCCCTATTGCGTCGCTGTGGCGCTGCTTGATGGCAGTTGCCGCATGAAGGCGTTCACTGACGAGCGGCGCGCCGACCCGGCCATTCATGCGCTGGCAAAAAAGATCTTTGTCGCCAAGGATACCGAGTGCGACGCCGCGTTTCCGAAACGTCGCTCGGCCAAGGTCCGTGTGACGCTGGCGGACGGCAGTGTCCATGAATTTTATGCGCCGACCCGCCGGGGTGATCCGGATGCGCCGCTCACAGATGCCGAGCTTTCCGAAAAATACCGGGAACTGGCAACCGCCGAAATCGGCCCGGAGCGGACCCTGGCACTTGAGAACACGATCTGGTCGCTGCAAAGCCTCGCCCGTGTCGCCGATCTGTATCCCGGTATTCGGGCGGCGGCAGAGTAGCCCCTCACCACCCCACTCCCGGAGGAGAGGGGTGGTGCTAACCCTTGACCCGCGCCGCCACCGCATCACCAAACGATGCCGTCGTGCCACGGCCGCCGAGATCGGGCGTGCGCACAGATACGTCACCAAGGCTATCGGCGATGGCCAGCTGCAAAGCCGCAGCGGCATTGATCAGGTTGTTCGAGCCGGTGCGCCCGCCCATCCAGTCGATCAGCATGGCGACCGAGACCATCAGAGCTGACGGGTTGGCCTTGCCCTGCCCGGCGATATCCGGGGCCGAGCCGTGCGCCGCCTGGGCAATGGCAACCGTATCACCGGCATTGATCGAGCCGCCGAGGCCGAGGCCGCCCGACAGCTCGGCGCACTCGTCGGAAAGAATGTCGCCATACATGTTGGTCGTCACCAGCACGTCGAAATCAGCCGGGCGACGGATCAGGTGTGCCGTGGCCGCGTCGATGATCAATTCTTCAATCGCGATATCCGGCCACGCCTTCGCCTCTTCCATGACCTCATGCAGGAACAGCCCGTCGGTCATCTTGAGGACGTTCGCCTTGTGCACCACCGTCACCTTTTTGCGGCGGCGAGACGCCAGTTGAAACGCCTGTCTGGCGATGCGGCGCGAGCCCTGACGGCTGATCTTGCGCACCGATAGCGCCACATCCTCGGTCGGCATGAACTCGCCCGAACCCAGGAACATGTTGCGGTCGGCATAAAAGCCTTCGGTGTTTTCGCGGACCACGACCATGTCCATGCGCGCCGCCATTGACGGTACGCCGGCATAGGTTTTCGACGGGCGGATGTTGGCATACAGATCGAGCTGCTTGCGCATGGCCCCGGACGGATTGACGCCGCCCTCGGCCAGCGGCGGATAGACATAGGAATCAACCGGCCCCAGGATCGTTCCGGCCGCCCCCTTGCATTCGGCAATGACGTCGTCGGGCAAGGTTGAGCCGCGTGACGCCAGCGAGACCAGGCCGATCTCGCGGGTCTGCAGATCGAAACCGAGGCCGTAAACATCATCCAGCGCCCGCACCACCCTGAGTGTCGCATCCATGATCTCGGGACCGATACCGTCACCCGGCAGGACCATTATTTTCATCTTTGTCTTCCCTCGTTGTCGTTCATTCCATCCTTCGAGACGCTCGCGAAGCTCGCTCCTCAGGATGAGGTTTCTTTAATCGTCCTCTATTCCTCATCCAGTGGAGGAAAGTCAGTCAAACACCCGGAAATCGGTAGTGCCGTCGCGCTCAATCTGGGCAACGAGGTTCACCTCCCAGCTCAGATACTGCTTCATCGCACCTTCCTGCGCGTCGTCCATGTCATAGGGCCGGTACCAGACGTCGACACTGTTATCGAGAGGATTGTCAAAGCCGCCTTTCATCGGCAGCCCGGCCGCCTTCCAGGCCTGTGTGCCGCCCTTCAGCACCATAATCTCGCGCCTGATGCCGGCGGCGATCAGATCGGCAGCGGCATAGGCGGCAATCGCGCCGTCGCCGGACGTCAGCACAATCGGTCGGTCTTCTGACAGCGAGGAGAGGTTTTCCGGCATGTTCGCGCGGATCGCGAAACGAGAGCCCGGAATGTGACTTTTGCGGTGTGACAGTGAATTGCCGAGATCGACGACATGGGTCTGGATCATGCGGGCGGCGAGGGCGACAGCCTCGATCTCGGGCACGGACGGCAGCGCCGGCCTCGGCGGCATATGCGTACCCTTTTCCGACATTTCGAGCGCACCCGGCGCAAGCACCACCGCATCCCAGCCGATCTGCACCAGCCACGACGCCGTCATCGTCGCGCGGACGGCGTTATCATCGACACAGACAATTCGTGCACCGAGCGTGCCGACGTAGCGATCTGTGGCCTGAACCAGTTGTCCACCGGGTGCCGGTCTTGAGCCCGGCACATGCCCGGCGGCAAATTCTTCCGGATCGCGGACATCGAGCAGATAGGTGGTCCTGGCCGTGTCCGCCTGCCAGTCGGCCAGCGTCTCGGCATCGATCATGCGGACACCGAAGCGTTTGCGTACGTGATCGGCGCAGGCGGTGGCCCGTTTCAGCCCTTCGGCACTCAACGTGCCATAGCGCCGCTCGTTGCCGTATTCGAGATCGAAGCCGGCCAGATGCCAGCCCATGGTGCCGTTTTCCAGGGCCACGACCTTGTTCGGGATACCGGCGTTCCTGAGCGACTGGCAGCCGATGATCGAACGGGTCCGCCCGGCACAGTTGACGACCACGGTAGTGCCGGGATCGGGTGCCAGATCGTGAACCCTGAGCGCCAGTTCGGCACCCGGCACATCAACACCGAGCGGGATATTCATGGCGTGGTATTCCGACATCGGCCGGGAATCCAGCACCACCATGTTGGCACCCTCGTCCATCATGCGTTTCAGGTCCTCGGCCGGAATGCGCGGTGTGTCGTAGGTGTGTTCGACAAATTCGCCGAACGCCTTGGACGGGACGTTGACACCGGAGAAAATCTCGAACCCGGCTTCTCCCCAGGCCTTGACCCCGCCCTCAAGCCAGGCCAGATTCGAATAGCCCATCACCGCCATTTTGGCGGCGGCGCGCGAGACAATACCGTCATCGGCATCATCGTAACCGCACAGCACCACCGGCGTATCCAGACGCGGCACACGATCCAGAATTTCGATCTCAAGCGTGGTCAGCGGCACCGAGTTTGCCCACAGCAGATGCGCATCACCGAAAGTGCCGCCGGGACGTACGTCAAGCACGGCAACCTCGGCCAGATTACGGTCAATGACAAGACGGCGGACAGCTTCTGGCGACAGTGCTTTTGCGTTGGTGACGGTCATTTTTGATGGAACTCCCTTGAATTGCAGGGGGATCGTCGCCAGTGTCTCCGGCCCTGTCAACCGCACCCGGCGGTTTGTTCACATTTTCGCGAATTTGATGACTCCCGCTTGCTTTTTGCAGTGAATTTAGGCGATCATTGGCCATGAATCGTATTCTGGTCCTGTTCAGCGCCGTAGCGGCATTTTGGGTGGCAACCGTTGCCCCCGCGATTGCCGCGCCGCAGATACTTGCTGTCATGGCGTCCCTTGGACCGCAATCGATGCATTGCAGCGGCGCACTCTGCACCACGACCCTCAGCAGCTATTGCCTGCAAAAGGAACGGGATCTGCCGGTTACCGGTCAGCGTTATCTGCCGGCCAGCAAGGACCAGTTCCAACTGGTCGTGGTCCGTGCAGACGGCAGCGAAACAACCGTGCCGGCCGGCGATCACATGACATTCCGCAGTGTCCGTGGCTATTCCTCGGTCAATGCCGTGATTTCGAAACAAGCACTGGCTGACCTCGGCGGCGTCAGTGCCAGAATTATTGTCGCTGAACGCGCCGCCCTGGTGCCGGAAGCCGTGGCCGGTGATCCGAACCCGATCAGCGAGCAGGAACTGGCCTATGCGGCCCGCTCGCTTCGCGATCATGGTAACGATATGGTCGACGCCAAACCCGACGCCGAAGCCGCTTCGGTGATCAACCGCATCGCCGCGACCATCGTTCCCGGCGATTCCTACAGTGATCAAGGCATGGAGCAGCTGTGGCACGACGTCATTGACGGCATGGGTTCGATTCGCCCGGTCGGCACCGAAGGTATCCGCCGGGCCCGTGACATTTACGACTGGTGTCAGGGCCGCACGTCCTATTACTCGATGGCCGGCGTCAAGAGCTGCCTCGAATTCAAGCACGATTCGACGATCATGAAACTGAATGGTGATTATTGGGATAGCCAGCCGGGATTCTAGGTTTCTGTTTCCACCGGCGCTGTTCTTTTCCGCATCTGGAGGGGTCTAACGCTATGAAACGTCACTTGGTTATGGCTATCGTTTGCGCCGCATCACTTTCCTTCACCACAGACAAGGCTCACGCCGTTCCGCAAATTCTGGCCGCCCTGCCGGTCGAAAGCGGCATCGCACTGAACTGCACGCAAGGTATCTGCGTTGCTGAACTTTCCACCTATTGCCTGCAGCGTGAACGACCGGCACCGAGCATGGGTACGGCTTACGTCCCGGCCAAACCCGAGCATTTCACACTGGTGCTGACCGATGAGAAGGGCGGTGAAGTAAGGCTGCCGGCCGGTGATCATATGCGCTTTACGGAACATCGCGGCTTTATGGCGGTCGCCGCATCCGTTGAGCTTGGACGCCTGAACGCACTCGGTGCGCAGTCCGCAAGACTGGTTGTCTGGCCCGAAGCGTCGCTGATACCCGTCGCCGAAGCAAACGATCCGAACCCGCTCAGCGAGGATGAAATCGCCTTCGCGACAAAATCTCTCCGCGCCCATGGCCAGAGCTATGTCGACAGCAAGCCCGAGGCCGCTTCGGCGCAACTGCTGGCAAAACTGAATGCTGCCCTGCCCGCCGAAGGCCCGGTCACGGCAAGGAATTTCGACGGCATGTGGCAAAACGCCATCGGTGACAGCGAGCTGTTATCCACCAATGGCCATGGACTGAGCGGGGCCAGAGATGCATTCAATGAATGTGTTGATGCCAAAAGCACCTACCGCCTGGGTGGCCTCAAGCGCTGTCTTGAATTCCAGCACGATGATTTCCTGCGAAACCTGAATATTGAGTACTGGCAGAACCAGCCGGGCAGCTGATAATTCCCCTCGCCCTCGGACGAGGAAGGCGAGCAAAGCGAGCCGGGTGAGAGATCCCTCATCCGGTCCTTTCTCGTCCATATATCCAGAAACGCCCATACCTCTCACCTGCAATGGGCAGTGGAGGCAGCATCATCCCGGCTGGCCCCCTGCCCGCCTGTCCGCTAAAGTGCCCGCCAACGGCAATACGCCACAAAAAACATGAGGAGACACAGGGGCAATGATCGCATCACCGAATGAGACCGTACGGCTCGATATCAAGGACGCCATCGCCACCATCACCATCAACCGACCCGACAGCCTGAACGCCATCAACGACGATGTCGTCACCGCGCTGATCGACATCACCGGGGCCCTCAGGAACGCCAAAGATGTCCGCTGCGTGATCTTCACGGGTGCCGGCGATCACTTCATGGCCGGCGGCGACGTCAAACGCTTCAAGGGCAAGTTTGAGGAATTCGGCGATGACGACGACGCGGCCCGTGCCTGGTTCAATTCGATCCTGGGTCGCATCCATATTATCGTCGACAACATGCAGGCCCTGCCGATGCCGGTAGTCGGTGCGGTCAAGGGTGCGGTTGCCGGGGCCGGTTTCAGCCTGATGCTCGGCTGCGATCTTGTTATCGCCCAGGAAGGCGGCATCTTCACCCTCGCCTACTGCCATCTCGGCACCAGCCCGGACGGCGGCTCGACCTGGCACCTGCCACGCACGATGGGCATGAAGCACGCCATGGAAATTGCTCTGCTCGGCGACCGTTTCGGACCGGAAAAGGCCCTGCAATGGGGGCTGATCAACCGGGTCGTCCCCGCCGATTCCTTTGATGACGAGGTTCAGGCCCTGGCCGCACGGCTCGCCAAGGGACCAACCTTTGCCTATGCGCAAACCAAGCGGTTGTTGCTGGACAGTTCCAGCCGCACCCTGTCCGAGCAATTGAGCGCCGAGACCGAGAATTTCGTCAACTGCGCCATGAGCAAGGATTTCAAAAAGGGCGTTACCGCCTTCGTCGACAAACAGAAGCCGGACTTCACCGGCGAATAAGGAGCATTTCATGAGCGAACAAAAACTGGCCGGCAAAGTCGCCCTGATCACCGGCAGTGCCCGCAACATCGGCCGCGCCATTGCGCACAGGCTGGCCGACGAAGGAGCCGATATTGTCGTCAACGCCGTATCGGATCAGGCCGCCGCTGACGCCGTTGCGGCTGAGATCAGGGCCAAGGGCCGCAAAGCCATTGCCTGTCTCGCCAACGTCACCGATGCCGACGCCGTCAAGGCGATGGCCAAACGCGCCAGGGACGAACTGGGCGGCATCGATATCCTCGTCATCAACGCATCGGCACGCGGACAGGTGCCGTTCCTCGACATGACTTTCGAGCAGTTTCACAACGTCGTCGACATTTCCATAGACGGCGCGTTTCATCTGTCCCAGGCCTGCATTCCTTTCATGAAGGAAAAAGGCTGGGGCCGGGTCGTCACCATCGGCGGCGTATCATGGCACGTCGGCACGCCGACCCGGGTGCATAACCTCGTTGCCAAGTCCGGGCTGACCGGTTTTACCCGGGGCCTCGCTGTTGAATTTGCCATGGACGGGATCACGGCGAACAGTGTGTCGCCCGGCTTCATCGACACCGTCCGCCCGGCATCCGCCGGCGCACTGCCGGACCGCCCCGTCAAGGCACCGGTCGAACGCAAGGGCACGTCCGAAGAGGTCGCCTCGATGGTGCATTATCTGTGCCTGCCGGAAAGTGCCTACGTCACCGGGCAGACCATGCATGTGAACGGCGGAATGTATCTGGGCGGCGCGTAACGCCCCCATCCCTGGGAGCGAACGTCACGACATATGAGCAGGATGAACCCCCGGCGTCGCTGGATCGATGCGGTCAGGTGCCGGGGTTCAGCATCAGCTTGAGGATTTTCATCACTTCCTGTTCATTGCCGGTTTTCAGGTCTTCGTCTTTTTCATTTGACGCACCGAAGCAGGATTCCGCCGATGCATGACCGCGATCAACAGGTTTTACCGTCTGCGGCAGTGACGGCACCGGCTCGGCGGCGAACGCTTGTGGCGGAAGCGCCGTCAAAGTCATCAGCATCAAAACAATGATTATCCGGGACAGGTCCATGTTGTCTCCTCGTCCAGAGGATACACCGGACGGGGCAGTTCCAGCCATGAGAAATTACCGAGTACGGGCGAGGTCAGACCCGGACAGTCGATTTCCAGCACCTGTTCGGGCGGGAAATATTCATCAAAGCCGGCCCGGAAATGCCCCCGCGATTTGACAACGACCGTCCTGAATGTGGCGATGTCCAGACCGAACTGCTCAATCATGGCGGGATCGGCGCATTGCTTGCGGTTGGACGCAACACCGATCATAACGCCGCCTGCCGACAACAGGGCGCAGGGCCCAAGCTCCACCGAACGCCCTTTCAGCAGGCCCCGGCGTCCGGCAAAGGATCCGTTCGTGAGGACATCAACGCTGACGTCGATACTGAACGGTTCATCAAATTCCGTCCGCGGTTCTGCATTGAAGGTCGCCTTGAAATGACCGCCGACACCGGCCTTGTGCGCCATTGCGGCAACGGCGGGATCGATCAGCAGGCCGATGAACGCGCCTTCGACACCGGCATCGGTAAAGGCCCTGGTGATAAAGGTTGTGCCGCCGCTGCCGCCGCCACCCGGATTATCGGCAACGTCGGCCATGATGGTCGCCGGCAGCGATGCATCCCGGCCAAGCCCCAGCGCGATCTCCGTCGCTTGCTCAAGGGACGTCAGCTGTTTTCGGAAACGGCCACGATCAGCCCAGGCGCGGTTTGCGATATCTGCGGCAAGTGCCGCCGCCGGTGCCGATGTATTCCGCGACGTGACGATGACCGACATGCCGCATTTCGGGCTGTCTGAGTAGATAAAACCGGCAGTGATCGAGACGTTGAGGATGTCGTCATCAAGCTGGGTCTGGCCATAGGCGATCAGATCCGCATAGGGGCCTTCTGCCGTCAGCAGGGTTACCGTCGGGGCGGCAATCGGCAGTTTGATCATGTACTGGCATGGTTTCATGCCCTGCCACATTTCGCGCATGATGCGGGCGGATTCGGCGGCACGTTCGCGCTGGTCGACATGCGGGTTGGTCAGATAGGCGACCAGCACGTCGGTCAGCTCGACCATACGGGCCGACACGTTGGCGTGCAGATCAAGGCTTGCGATCAGCGGCACACGGGGACCGACGGCGTTGCGCACCATTTCATAAATCCGGGCATCCGGATCCCATTCTTCGGTTGCCCGCATCGCCCCGTGGCTGACGACATAAACCCCATCCAGCGGACCGGCATCGCGCAGGTATTTGTCCATCAGATTCAAGGTTGAGACGAAAAACGCCTGATCAATCGGACCGCCGGGTTCCGCATCGGCAACCACAATCGGCACCAGTTCCCAATCAATTCCGAGCCCGTTCATTGCATGGGTAAAACCGACGACTTCTGACGGCAGCCTGGGGACGGCCTGCTCAAGCTCGGCGGTGATCTCGGTGCCCTGCAGGTAACAACGCTTGCGGTAATCGGCCTCGGTGGTGACCGGCGAGAAGCGATTGCTTTCCAGCATGAAGCCCAGAACGGCGACACGTTTCGTCATGATTTGCCTCGCATATAAAAAATAAAAAAGGGGCACCCTGAAACAAGGTGCCCCCTTTTATCAGATAATGACAGTCTTAGCGGGAGCGCAGACGCGGATCCAGCGTATCACGCACCGCATCGCCAAACAGGTTGAAACCAAACACTGCCAGCGAAATCGCAACGCCGGGCCAGATCGCGACCCAAGGCGCACTTTCCGCATATTCCTCGGCACCACCCTGCAGCATCAGGCCCCACGCCGGGGTCGGTTCCTGCACACCCATGCCGAGATAGCTCAGCGAGGCTTCAAGCAGAATTGCCTGACCGACGAAGGCCGTGAACAGGATCAGGAACGGGGCCATCACGTTCGGAACCATATGACGCAGAATGATCCGCGCATGTCCGAAGCCCAGTGCCCGAGCCGCATCGACATAGGGAATTTCGCGGATCGCCAGCGCATTCGAACGCACCACCCGGGCGCACTGCGGAATAAACGGAATGGTGATGGCGATGATCACGTTCTCTGTGCCTGGACCGAGTGTTGCAACCACGGCAAGGGCCAGAATGATCAGCGGGAATGCCATGAACACGTCCATGACACGTTGGAAGAAAAGATCGAAAGCGCCGCCGAAGTAAGCGGACGCAACCCCCAGCACCAGGCCGACAACAGAACCCACGGCAGCGGCGACAAATCCGACAAACAATGCCGTTCTGGCACCGTAAATAATGCGGGTCAGAATATCCCGACCGAACTGATCCGTCCCGAGCCAGAATTCGGCACCCGGCGGCGTCAGAATGAACTCGTACTGGTTATTCACCGGATCGTACGGCGTCAGATACGGCGCAAAGATCGCGGCAATAATCATCAGGATGACGACACCAAGACCACCGACGCCGACCGGCTGATTGCGCGCCATCTTGATCGCGGAAGTCCAGAAGGGAGGTTTTTCACTCAGCGCTTCAAACTGGGTTTCAGCCGCCGTTTTTGTTGTTGTTGTTGTCATTTCATCACCTCAGCTATACCGAATGCGCGGATCAAGCCACGCGTAACACAAGTCGATCAGGAAATTGACAACCACGAAGGCCAACACCACAAGCATCACAAGCGCCTGAACCATCGTGTAGTCATGGTTGCTGACACAATCGACGAACAGCTTGCCGATACCATTCAGGTTGAACACCTGTTCTGTCACGACGAGACCACCGATAAGGAATGCGAACTCGATACCGATGATGGTCACCACCGGCAGCATCGCGTTCTTGAGAGCGTGACGGTTGATCACGATTTTCTCAATCAGGCCCTTGGCCCGTGCCGTACGGATGTAGTCTTCGCGCAGCACTTCCAGCAATGTCGAGCGGGTCATACGTGTGGCCACGGCAGCATACCGGTAACCGGTCGCCACTGCGGGCCAGATCAGTTGTGAAAGATTATGCACCGGATCGACCCAGATCGGCTTGTACTGAATAGGCGGCATCCACGGGATGCCGGTTACCTTCTGGGTTACAATTAGCAAGCCCAGAATGATCATGATACCAAGCCAGAAAGAAGGTATGGCGATGCCGGCAATCGAGAATACCCGCACTGCATAATCCAGCCATGTATCCTGCTTGATCGCCGAAATCGCGCCTAGCGGAATGGCGATAACCGTCACAACGATGGTTGCCATGATCGCGACCTGCAGCGAAAGCTGGAAGCGCAGCCCGATCTCTTCGGTGATTGGCTTGCCGGTCCACATGGAATCGCCAAGATCAAACGTGACGAAACCGTAGAGAAATGAGAGGAACTGAATCGGGACAGAGCGGTTCATGCCGAGATTTTCCCGACAAATATCAATCTGCTCCTGATCAACCGAGAGACCTGAACTAGCCAGGCGCAATTCGCAAATATCGCCCGGGATCATCCGCATCAGGAAAAACACGAGTATACCAGCACCGATCAATGTCGGGATCATCAGCAACACGCGTTTGAGAATATATTTAGACATGAGGCCTCAACCGTTTCCCAATCAAGTTATTGTTATTCAGAACGGTATCCCGTCTGCCGATCAGAGCAGACGGGATCCGGTTTCTTGGTGGACTCGATTACTTGTCGAGCCAGACGGGGTCCAACTGCTGCGCCAGATAGTGTGACGGAGCAATCTTCCAACCTTTCACGTAGGAGCGGTGTACGTTGATTTTGTACCACCACAACGTAATCATGCTGCTCGTTACGTCGCTGAGGGCACGGGTCTCGTACTTGCGGATAAGCGCACGCAGTTTAGCATCATCGCCTTCTTTTTCGATCTGCGAATAGAGGCTTTCGAGCTCAGCATCTTCGAAGTCAGCATAGTTGCTGCCGCCCGAGGGCAGGAACTTGGAGATATCAGCCACCGGGTCAATAACGGCCTGGCAGTTGAAGTCAGCTGAGACGTCGAAGTCTTTTGTTTTACGAAGCGTATCGTAGAACGGACCCGACGGCTGAACCCGCTGCTCGGCATCGACGCCGATTTTCCGCCACTGATCCACCAGCCACGTGCCGACTACCTTGTAGGGCTGGTCGACGCCACGGTTGGAGTAACTGATCTTGAGGGAGGAATGTCCGGCATCAGCCAGCAGCTTCTTGGCTTCGGCGCGGGCGGCTTCGATGTCCGTGCCATACCCCTTGAGCTTCATCAGTTCTTCTTTGGTGGCAGCCAGCGGATGGTTCGGGAACACGACACCACCAACGGTTTTCACGATCGCGATCTGCGACAGGTACTCGGACCCGCCCCAACGATCAACACCGAGCGTCAGAGCCTGACGAACCCGCTTGTCGGAAATCGCCGGACGCTTGGTGTTCGGGGTTGCGAGCAGAACGCAGTTCCAGTCGCTTTCCTGAACCGTAACCTTGTCACCAAGAGCTTTGACAAGATCGTCACGTGCTTTCGGCGGGAACCCGCGGAACTCGATCGCCGCACGGTCGCCACGAATGGCCTGCAAACGAACAGCCATCTTCGGTGCAATAATCGAGCGGAAACCATCGAGATACGGACGGCCTTCCATATAGAAGTCTTCGTTCCGCACACCTTCAACAAAGGCACCCGGCTGGTACTGCACGAACTTGAACGGACCAGAGCCGTTCACGTTCTTCGTGTGCCAGTCCATTCCGTGCTCATCCAGGTCCTTCTTGGAATAAATCCAGTTGTACGGGTTGGCCATGGACGGAATAAACGATGCCGAAGCGAACTTCAGCGTAAAGACAATCGTCTCGGGGTCCGGCGTGGTAATAGTATCGACCATCCGGTAATAGGACTTACGTGCCGACGGCACACCTTCCGGCGGGAAGATGATCTTGTCATAAGTCGCCTTGACGTCAGCCGAAGTCAGCGGCGTGCCGTCATGGAACTTTACGCCCTTGCGCAGCTTGAAGGTATATTTCTTACCGTCGTTTTCCCCTTTTGGAACTCCACCAACGCAAAGATCGCATTCGAAGTCCGTCGGGTCACTCGGATTGGCCGGGTTAACACGAATCAGCAAGCTGTAGATAGGTGCGAGCGGGTGAATAACACCGAACGTCGTTTCACGGTGACCGTCAAATGACGGCAGATCCGAGGCAACGACGAACGATAGAATACCGCCCCTTTTTGGCGTTTCCGCCTTGGCAACACCCCCGCTGACAGCAAGGCCGAGGCCTACAGCTGCTGCGAGAGCGAGTCTCCCAGTATGTTTGAGCATTAGTTGTCTCCTTCCCTAGTATTGAAGAATTGACGGGGATTACCCCACGTCATGTGCCACGCCGTGCCCACGGCGTGTTCACACCTCTGAACAGGCCACCCAATGGCCTGGTTTAACTTCCCGTAACTGCGGGATATTTTTAGAGCAACCATCAACAGCCATTGGACAACGGGGATGGAAAACGCACCCCGGCGGTGGGTTGATAGGGCTCGGTATTTCACCCTGAATGATTTCATGCGCCCGTTCCTTTTCGATATCCGGATCCGGAATCGGCACGGCGTTCAGCAACAGCCGTGTGTAAGGGTGCATCGGGTTTTCGAACAGCTCGTCGCCATCCGCGAGTTCCACAAGGTTGCCCAGATACATCACGGCAACCCGGTGGCTGATATGACGAACCACACTCAGATCGTGCGAAATGAACATGTAGGTCAGATCAAATTCATCGCGCAGATCTTCAAGCAGGTTGATGACCTGTGCCTGAATGGATACGTCCAGCGCGGAAACCGCTTCGTCGCAAATAATGAATTCCGGGTTCATCGCCAGCGCACGGGCGATGCCGACCCTTTGCCGCTGCCCACCCGACATTTCGTGCGGATAGCGGTCTGCGAACGCCGTGGCCAGGCCACAAACGTTCAGAAGATAATGGACGCGCTTTTGCCGTTCGGCCGAATCGGAGATGATTTCACCGGCCGTCGGCTTTTCCAACTGCAGGATACAGCGCCCCGTCGTGGTCTTGCCGCACCCTGATTCGCCAACAATACCAAGCGTCTCGCCCCGGTAAATCTGGAAGCTGACGTCGTTCACGGCTTTTACTTGCGCAACCACCCTGGGGATCATCACCCCCTCAGTGATCGGGAAATACATTTTCAGATTACGCACATCGACGAGAACTTCATCAAAGCCGTCGGAACTGCCCGTACGCGTAACGCGTTTGGAACTCACAACCTCGTTCATCCAACAACTTCCTTCACTTCTTTGGCCAAATTATCTTTTTCAAAGCATGCGGATGCGTGCCCAGGCTCTATGGTCTCAAGCACCGGGAAACTTTTCGCGCAATGATCCTGTGCAAAGCGACACCGCGGTCGGAATGAGCAACCCTCATCCAGCATGGTAAGATCTGGTGGCTGACCGTCGACAGGATCGAGCTTTTCCGTACGCTGACGGTCCATGCGCGGCACGGACTTCAGCAACGCCAGGGTATAGGGATGACGCGGACGGTGATAGATATCGCTGGCTTTCCCGGATTCGATGATGCGACCCGCATACATGACGTTGACCCGGTCCGCATAACGCGCGACCACCCCCAGATTATGGGTGATGATGATCATGGCGACACCGAGATCACGGGTCAGGTTCTTCATCAACTCGAGAATCTGCGCCTGAATGGTCACGTCGAGCGCCGTCGTCGGCTCATCGGCAATAATCAGTTTGGGGCCGCAGGCCAGGGCCATGGCGATCACAACACGCTGACGCATCCCGCCGGACAAATGGTGCGGATACTGGGCAAGCCGACGCTCCGGCTCGGAAATGCCGACCAGACCAAGAAGCTCTACAGCCTTTTTGGTGGCCGCTTCCTGCGATATGTCGAGATGCGCGATCATCGGTTCGGTCAGTTGCATGCCGATGGTCAGAACCGGATTGAGCGATGTCATCGGTTCCTGAAAGATCATGCCGATATCACGGCCGCGGATCGAGCGCATTTCCTCATCGGAAAGCGTCAGCAGATCCTGCCCGTCGAACATGATCGAGCCACCGACAATCTTGCCGGGCGGCCACGGAATCAACCTCATAATGCTCATCGCCGTAACGGATTTACCGGATCCCGACTCGCCAACAACGGCAACAGTCTCACCCTCTTCGACAGTGTAAGAAACACCATCGACAGCTTTCACAGTCCCAGC
The DNA here is from genome assembly GCA_040877275.1 of Rhodospirillales bacterium. Taxonomy (GTDB): domain Bacteria; phylum Pseudomonadota; class Alphaproteobacteria; order Rhodospirillales; family Casp-alpha2; genus UBA4479. The sequence continues at coordinate 14,755 of JBBDOA010000178.1, forward strand.
CGACGTAAAGAACTGGGTCTGGAGATCCTTGATTTCCAGAAGTGCCACGCTTCCTCCCTATACATAACCAACTATTATTATTGTTATCGACAAACCTAGTGATCGACTTGGATGGTGTCAATTCATTAGACGGTCCCGAAATTTAATTGCTTCCGTCCCGATTTTTAACATAAGTGATTCCTGATGAAAAATTCGGGTAACTCTTAACAGCCACAACATAAATCGAAACAGACAGCTCTCGTCAAGTGCAGCAATTCACATAACTGCATCTTGATCATGCTTGCCGAATAATTATGTGGTTTGCATAGTTGCCTTTCATGCAACGAGTCTGAAAACTAACACTGGAGTAGAAATTAAAATGGCATCGGAACAATTCGAACGCGGCCTGAAGTGCCGGAAGGATGTACTTGGCGAAGCATACGTCGAGGCATCGCTCAGCAAGGCCGACGACTTCAACCGTGATTTTCAGGAGATCGTCACCGAGTATTGCTGGGGTGGCACCTGGGGGCGCGGTGTCCTGTCGAAGCGTGACCGGTCGATTCTGAACCTCGGCATGCTGGCCGGGCTGGGCAAGGGCCAGGAATTCAAACTGCATTATCGTGGCGCCATCACGAACGGTCTGACGCATCAGGACCTTAGGGAAATTCTGATCCAGATTGCCGTCTATTGCGGCATTCCGGCCGGGATCGAGGCATTCCGTCTGGCCCGCGAAGTGTATGCCGATCTCGGCATTGATGTATCCAACATGGACGGAGGCAAATAACCATGACCGCACCATCCGTTTTCGGTTTCATCGGCCTCGGCCAGATGGGTGGCCCGATGGCCACAAACATCACCAACAAATGCGGCAAGGACGTCATCGTCTATGACAAGGCCGGTACCGCAGAACGTGCGCCGAAGGGGGCAAAACTTGCCAACTCTCTGGGCGACGTTCTGAGCAGTGCCGACACGGTCTTCATGTCGGTGCCGGACGGCCCGGTTTCGATTGCCATAGCCAAGGAGATTGCCGCCGCAGAAGGCCGCAAAGCAAGCGTCATCATTGATCTGTCGACCGTTGGTCCCGACGCCTCGAAGGAAGCCGGCGACATCCTGAAGGCGGCTGGTGTTACCTATATCGACGCGCCGGTTTCCGGTGGCCAGTCCGGTGCCGTCGCCGGCACGATTGCCATCATGTGGGGTGGCCCGAAAACCGTGCTCGACAGCCATATGGACGTCATGAAGACGTTCTCGGGCAACGTCATTCACTGCGGCGAAAATCCCGGCCACGGGCAGGCCGTCAAGATCCTCAACAACTACCTGTCAGCGGCTGCTTTTGCGGCAACCTGCGAAGCCGTTTCGTACGGCATGTCACAGGGCGTCGAGATGAAGACGATTCTGGACGCGGTCAACGTCTCATCCGGCCGCAATACCGCGACCATGGACAAATTCCCGAACCGGATTCTGACCGAAACCTACGACTGCGGATTCGCAACCAAACTTCAATCCAAGGACATGAATCTGTTTTTGAAAAACGCCAAGGCCGCCGGTACGCCGCTTGCCGTGGCGGCTGTCGTCAATGCGATCTGGAACGGCTGCAACGCCGCCAAACCGGGCAGCGACATCTCGCGAATCTTCGATTACATCCGCGAAACAGGCTGAAGCGCGAACCATCCTTCGAGACGGCCCCATCAAACTGATGGGGCCTCCTCAGGATGAGGTTGTCACCCGTCCCTCATCCGCTGTTACCCGTCCCTCATCCTGAGGAACGAGCAGAGCGCGTGTCTCGAAGGACGAGGGCCTTCTCCTCCAATCCAGCTCAATATCCCTCATCAAGCAGCGGGAATGCCGACAGCGCATGCGGTTTGCAGACGGCATCCGGCTCCTGGGCCAGATACGTGCGATCAAGCTGGTCGTATCCGGTCACGCCGAGCAGTGCCAGACAGGTCTGCACTTCCATCTCCAGAAGTTTCAGCATCTGCACCACGCCTTCGATACCGGCAGCGGCGAATGCCAGGCCCTGCAGGCGACCGATGCCGACAGCGTCAGCCCCCATCGCCATCGCCTTGACGACATCGCTGCCGCGCATGACACCGCCATCAAGGATGACTTTGGCCCGGCCGTCAGCCGCGGCGACGATCTCGGCCAGGACATCGGCACCGCCACGGCCATGATCAAGCTGGCGGCCGCCATGGTTCGAGACGTAAATCACATCGCAGCCCTCGGCAGCGGCGATAGCAGCATCCTCGGCCGTCGCAACCCCCTTCAGCATCAGCGGAATGTCGTATTTGTCGCGAATTCTGCGGAAATCATCCCAGCAAAACGAGCGCTGGAATTCTTCACCCTGCGACTGGGTCTGTCTGGCAACCGAAATGAACCCCTTGGATTTATCGCGTTCACGACGGCCATAATAATCCAGATCGATGGTGAAGCAGAACCCCATGTAACCATTGGCGATGGCCCGGTCGATATGATCATCGACCCAGGCCGCATCGCCGCGCACATAAAGCTGGTAAATCCTGGCGGCATCCGGCGCCGCCTCGGCAACTTTCTCCAGGCCCGGCTTGCAGACGGAACTCAGCATATGTGCCACACCGAAAGCACCGGCGGCTTCGGATACCCCGGCTCCGCCGCTCGGATTGAACTGCTGCAGCGAGCCGATCGGTGCCAGAATGATCGGCAGCCGCAGCGAACGTCCGAGAAAAGTAGCCGTGGAATCGAGCGCGGAGACGTCGCGCATCACACGCGGCCGGAAAGCCAGACGATCCAGCGCCAGCCGGTTGCGCCTTTGCGTGGTTTCGGTTTCGGCACCGCCGATCAGGTAATCCCAGGCACCATCATCAAGATTCTGTCGCGCGGCCGGCACGAACTTGTGCAGCACCGGAAACCGGACGTCGATATCGTTCGCGTTGTTTTGGGCTTCACTCATTGATCAATGCTCCTCAGCGACCGTGGATCGGTTTTTTGCAGACGATCACCGCATCCAGATCGGCATAGATGTAATCACCCGGATTGATCACCACGCCGCCGAATTTCAGCGTCACGTCGGCCAGACCGATGCCGTCGGTGCGGGGCCGCATGGCGGTACATTTCAGGGCCTTGGCACCGAAATCCAGTTCCGCAAATTCATGGGTATCGCGAACCGCGCCGTTGAAGACCAGGCCGGCCCAGCCGTGCTCGAGGGCTTCGGCTGCGATATTGCCGCCGCACAGGGCACGGCGCATGGAGCCGCGTCCGTCCACGACCAGCACCTTGCCCTTGCCGCCGCGCCGCAGCACATCAAGGATGCCCTTGTTATCCTCATACGTCGAAAAAGTTACCGCTTCGCCGTGAAAGCAGGCGCGCTTGCCGTAATCGTGGAACATCAGTTCACAAATTTGCGCTGTGGGGTCGTCGTCGCAGATGTCAGCACATCTGACGATGTCATAGTCGGTCATTGTCTGGAGTCTCCGGAATTGATTTGTAAATTTTTTCTGCGCAAACACTACGAAGTCTTGGGCTGGGGGTCCATCGCCATTACAGTGATACGAAGCCAATCATAATTTTTTTCCAGAGGAGACTTCAGGTGAGCAAATTTGCCATTTTCGTTACCGTCAAGATCAAGGAAGGCAAGGTCGATGAATTTCTCGACTTCGCCCACACCAATGCCGCCGCCGCCGTCCGCGTTGAGCCGAATTGCCACCAGTTCCGCGTCATGCGCAATCAGGCCGACCCGCAGACGGTGCATTTCTTCGAGGTTTATACCGAAGCGGCCAGCCTCGACCTGCACCGGGAATTCCCGCACTACAAGGTTTACGATGCCGGTACCAGGGACCTGATCACGGAAAAATCAATCGTCAAAGTCGATCTGCTGCAGTAATCCGCACGGCCACTGAGCGCCGGGGCATTCGTCCCGGTGACTCAGCGATCGGGTTGGCCGCCTTCCTTGAAGACGAACATCAGCAACATCGTGCCGGCCAGAACGACCCCTGCCGTCACCAGCCAGGCCGCATCGAAGCCGCCCCAGTTATCGACGACCCAGCCGAACATGATCGGGCCGAGCATGCCGCCGATATGCACGCCGACCATATTGACGCCGATGGCCGAACCGGCGAGGCGGGGCTCGACCGTCTCCACCACCACCGCCTGCGCAACCGGTGCAAACGAGGCAATGGTGATGCCCAGCCCCATCGCCAGCATCAGCCCGAGATAAAGTCCCGGCCCCGGACCGACAAAGGTCATCAGGGCAAAAAGTATCGCGGCAATCGTGCAAATCAGAACAATCAACTGCGCACGCCGGGTCGAGAATCGACGATCCGACAGCACACCCCAGCCGATTCTGGCAACGGCGCTGACGGTCTGCGCCAGACCGATCGACAACCCGGCAAACTCCTGACTGGCTTTTGCGCTCGACGTCAGAAACAGCGTCAGGAAAGCGAAAAAGTTGGTCTGTCCGACATTCAGCAAACCGCTGATAAACGAATAGAGGGTGAAATTTCTGTCCTTTATGACGTCACCGAGATTGGCAAGGATGCTTTTGCGCTGATCCGTCGGCAGCGGCACGTGATAGCGGATCAGCACCAGACAGTATAAGCCGTTGAGCGCGATGATCGCCGCCACCCCCCACATGATCGACTGCCACGCCATATAGGCCGCCAGCGCCCCGTTGCCGGCCGCAATAACGCCACCCAGCGGCACCCCGACCTGCTTCAGGCCCATCGCCGTGCCGCGCCGTTCGCGCGGGAACCATTCAAGGACACCGCGTGCCGTCGACGGATTGTTCAGGGAATAACCGACGCCCATCATGAACATCGCACTGAGGCACTGGTAATACCCGTCGGCGATGGCCAGCGTCACCGCCGCCATGAACATCAGCACGTGGGCGAGGACAAGGGTCCGCCCGACGCCAAAGCGGTCCGTAATGGCACCGGCCGGGATCGAGGCAAAGGCCTGCGCCCCATAATACGCCGACACGAAAGCGCCGAACTGGGCGGCGCTTAAATTCAGATCAGCCGAAATCACCGGTGCCATGGCCATCACCGAGACCACGTTGGCGGTGCCGACCACGTGCGACAGGATCAAGGCCGGCAGGCGGCTGAACCAGGGATTTCCGGTATCGGCGAACAAGTTCAAGGTTGCAGCGCCCGTCCATCCATGTCGTCCGAGACAAGGCCCAGATGCCGCATCGCGGTCGGCGCAATGTCTATGGCTGACGTTTTATCAAGCAGGTGACTGCCGGCAGCGAAGCCGGCACCGACACAGATCAGAAACGGGCTGAGCTCATAATTGCCGAGCCCGCCGTGCTGCCCACAGCCGACACGATTGGAGATTTTCAGATCACCCTGAAAGGCGATTCCCATCCCCGGCATACCGTCGGCATTCGGCTGATCGCTGACGCGACCGACGGCAATGATATCGATACCGTCATCAGGATCGAGGCCGAGCGACGCCATCTCGTCACCGACATAAACACTGCCGATGCGCGGATCAGCACCGAGGACTTCGGCAATTTTCTGACGCCGACCTTTCGCTTCGTCTGAAAGATAGATCGTTGCGCTGAGCCCCTGCGGTGCGATGGCGACATCGCCTGATCCGGATCCTTGTTTGAGACCGGCCTCAATCAGCAAGGCTTCCAGATCAACAACTTCGGCAATCGTCTCGTGACCATGATCAGAGGCGACCATCAGCAGCACCTCGCCGCTGTCGATATCGGCCTGAATATTATCAAAGACCCGACCGGCCTGCGCATCGGCGGCACGCACCACATCAAGATGCGCCGGCGAGCCCAGCGAGACGCTGTGCTGGGTGTGATCCGGCTCGCATTGCCACATCAGTGCCAATGCCGGTTTTCGGTCATGCAGGACGTCATCAATAAAGCGCTGGGCCATCTGCGCGTCGCCGGCAGCATCGTGGCCGACGCCGTGCGGCTCAAGCGCGATACGTCCCGGTCCCGTCGCCATGTCGCGATGGATCATGTGACCATGCCCATCCGGGTCGAGAAAAATCCCGGCACCCGGCGACGCATTGGCATAGATGATCGCACCGCCGCTATTCTTCACACGCTCGGACATCGTCGGCACCTTGAGGGTCCGCCCGCGCGCCGCCTGCAGCTTGTCACGAAATCCCGGCGGGCCGACGGAATAGACCTTGAGACCCTCACCATGATCCAGCGCGATGGCGTTACCCTGCAGCCCGTGCCGTCCCGGCAGGCAGCCGGTCGCAATCGAGGCTGCCGTGGTTCGTGTCGTCGACGGGAACACGCCTCTGTGTCTGCCGCACAGCATGCCGGACCGGGCGATCCGCATCAGATTGGGGGTTGCAACCTCATTGACCATGTCGGCACGCAGGCCGTCGCAGATCACAATGACAACGCGTTTCATACACTTAACTCCCTGGTCCATATCCTTCGAGACACTCGCTTCGCTCGTTCCTCAGGATGAGGTTACAACAGATGTCCTCAGGATGAGGTTACAACAGATGTCCTCATCCTGAGGAGCAGCTTCGCTGCGTCTCGAAGGATGAATTGACACGGACTATTTCCCCGCAATAACCAGGCCATCGACGGCCGTTACGCCACGCCCTTCCGGACCAACGATCAGCGGATTGATTTCGGCATCCAACGGCGGATTTTCAATGATCGCAAGGGACGAGATTTTGACCAGTGCGTCAGCCAGGGCAACCAGATCACCCTTCGGTAAATTCCGGTAACCACGGATCGGTGCCAGGCCTTTGACTTCATCAATCATCGCCATGGCTTCGGACTGATCGACCGGGGCCAGCCGGATCGCGCTGTCGCCATAGACCTCGGCAAGGATACCGCCCGGTGACAAGACAACCACCGGCCCGACCTGCGGATCGATGCGGAAACCGATCAGCACTTCGCCGACACCCTTGATCATTTCCTCAATCAGAAAGCGGTCCAGCGTCAGTGCCGGCTTGACCGCCGCGACGTTCGATCTGATCGCATCGATGGCCGCAACGAGCTCGGCCTTTGAATTGATCCCGAGCTTGACCGCACCGGCCTCGGTCTTGTGCGGCAGGTCCGCCGACAGCGCCTTGACGACCAACGGGAAGGCAAGATCGACGGAATCTTCCGCGCCACTGACGACAAGATGTCGGGCCACACGGATGCCGATACTGTCGAACAAGGCCAGCGATTCGGCCTCATCCTTCGAGACGACGCTCCGCGTCTCCTCAGGATGAGGTCCGTTAATTAATCCCCCCTCATCCTGAGGAGGGCTGCAGGCCCGTCTCGAAGGATGAGATTCCGCGCTCGGCGTCTGCCATTGAAAGAACGCCCGCATCGCATCGGCACAGGCTTCCGGCGTGCGGAAAGCGGCAATCCCGGAATCGGCGAGCAGTCTGAGCGACGCATCCGCCTGCGGCACCATGAAGGCGGCAACCGGCTTGGCCGATCCTCTGGCCTGCTCGACAATCGGTGCCACCGCCAGCTCGGGATGGAACTGTGCCGACGAGCCGACGACACAGACCACCGCGTCGCAAGCCTCGCTCGCCAGCAGGGCATTCAGCGCCGCACCGTAAACACCGTCGCGGGTGCCAGCCATGGTCAGATCGATCAGCGGGCCGCGACCAATCGTCAGATTGAAATCCCTGAGTCGCTCATGCACGGCATCCGGGGCCGGAATGACTTCGAGCCCGACCGCACCCAACCGGTCAACCACGGTCGAGGCACCGCCGCCGGTGGTCGTCATAACCCCGACCCGGCGGCCCTTGGCAGGCCTGTGCCCCATCAGCAGTGGCGGCGTCTCGAACAGACCTTCGAGGGTTTCGACGCGGATAATACCGTGCGCCCGGAAGAACGCATCAACGGCCTTGTCCTCACCGGCGAGTGCGCCGGAATGCGACAGGGCAACCGCCTGCCCGGCACTGGAACGACCGAGTTTATAGGCGATCACCGGTTTGCCGGCAGCAAATGCCCGCCTCGCCGCTTTTGCCAGTGTCGGCGCATCGCGGAGCGCTTCCAGAAACAGCAGGATGGCATCGGTTTCAGGATCATCGACCAGCACATCGACCAGTTCGCCGACACCGACATCGGCTTCGTTGCCGACCGACAGCATGCGCGAAAAGCCGATCCCACGGGCCGCACCACGCGATAACAGCGTGCCCAGAATAGTCCCGCTTTGCGACACCAGACCGATCCGCCCGACCGGCAGATCGCTCATCTCAAGCACCGCGTTCACCGACAGGGTCAGATGACTAGCCGGACAGATCACGCCCATGCTGTTCGGCCCCAGAATGCGGACGCCGCATGCACGGGCGAGATCAACAAGGGCCGCCTGTCTGGCCTGCCCGTCCGTACCGGTTTCGGCAAAGCCGTCGGAATAAATCGTGGCGACCTTGACGCCGATGGCGGCGCAATCACGGATCGCATCCGGCACATGCCCGGACGGCACCATGATAAAGGCCTGATCACAGGGGCCATTGATATCGGCGACACGTTTGCAGGCCGGCAATCCCTGAACCTCGTCACGCATCGGATTGACCGGGTAGATCGCCCCCTGATAGCCGTGCGCCTGCAGATAGCGCTGCGGCCGTCCGGTATTTTTCTTCGGGTCCGCCGATGCCCCGACCAGCGCGACACCGCGTGGGTTGAGCAGGGCCTGAACGAGATCACTCATGCTGATTCTGGCTGGCTGACTTTGGCGGTCGTTGCGAGAAACGACGCTCGAAGATGCCCTCGGCGATGCGGTTCATCATCATCTCGGACGAACCGCCGGCAATCATCCAGCCACGCGTCCGGCGAAAGCAGTATTCGATCAGGCAATCCTGCGAATATCCGGCAGCACCCATGATCTGCATCGCCTCGCTGGCAACTTCGTGACCGGCCCGGTTGCACGCCAGCTTGGCGAGCGCCGTGTCATCTGCCGACGGAAACCCCTGATCGGCCTTGGTCGCGGCACGCATCAACAGAAGCTGGGCGGATTCCAGTTTCAGTTTCATCTCGGCGAATTTCCATTGCAGCCCCTGAAACTCACAGAGCGGACGACCGAACTGAATCCGTTCCAGGGCGTGCCTGCGGGCCATCTCAAAGGCGTAGCGGCCAAGTGCGACGGCGCGTGACGAATTGCCGAGACGCTCGACATTGAACCCGGCAATCTGACGCTTGAAGCCGCCTTCACGGAGCAGGATGTTTTCCGCAGGCACATAGGCGTTTTCGAAATAAATCTGGCACCATTCCTCGCCACCCAGATACATCACCGGCTGACCGCGGCTGACGCCTTTGGTTTCAGGCTCAACCAGCACCGAGCCGATGCCGTCGACGCCAGGGCCATAGCGGCAATAGACGAGGAAAAGATCGGCTTCCGGGCTGTGCGTCGAAAACACCTTGGTGCCGTTCAGATGCACACCTTCATTATCAGCCGCTGTCGCCGTGGTTTTCAGATCGGTCAGCGCCGAGCCGGCTTCGGGCTCCGACATTGCGACCGAGATCACCTTTTCACCGGCCAGGATCGGTTTCAGATACCGCGCCTTCTGATCAGCGGTGCCGTACTCGGCAAGCACGCGGATGGCACCGAAGTTGCCGGCCTGGACCACGTCGGCGCTACGCGGACAATGTTTGGCGACAGCCTGAATTGCAATCACGGCATCAGTGAGCGTGCCGCCCTGGCCACCGTCTTCCTCGCGCATGGTGATGCCCAAAAGACCCTGCTCAGACATCATTTTGGCAACGTCCTTTGGAAATCCCCGTGCATGCGCCCGTTGCAGGGCCCCTTCGGCGAGATTGCGTTCGGCAAAACCGTCAACGGCGTCCATGAACATCCGTTGTTCTTCGTTATAATCGAAATCCATTATTTCCTCCGTGTGCGATGCAGAGAGTACATCCGTCACCGGGAATTTCAACGCATCCGAAACATCTTTTCCCGGCCTTGTCGCGGTTCCTTCGGGCGATTAAAGTATGCCCTATATCGGTCAAGGTAGCCTGCCCGCCTGAAACCGCGATTGTTACACCAATCAGGTCTGTATTTGCGCTGGAGATTTAAGAAGCCGATGGATTACCAGCAATGTTTTCGCGCCGTCGTTGACGGTGTCCGCAAGGATGGACGCTACCGGGTCTTTGCCGATCTGAAGCGCGAAGCCGGTCGCTTCCCGCATGCCACCAACTTCCGTGACGGCCAGGAATATCCGGTCGTCATCTGGTGTTCCAACGATTATCTCGGCATGGGGCAGAACCCGGCCGCCATTGATGCCGCCCGGCAAGCCGCCGAGACCTATGGTGTCGGTTCCGGGGGCACCCGCAATATCTCGGGCACCACGCATCTGCTGGTCGAACTTGAAGCCGAACTGGCCAATCTTCACAACAAGGAAGCGGCATTACTGTTCACATCCGGTTTTGTTTCCAATGACGCGACGATCTCGACCGTCGCCAGGATGCTGCCGGGTTGTATCATTTTTTCCGATGCCATGAACCATGCGTCGATGATAGACGGGGTGCGGCATTCCGGTGCCGAAAAGCGCATCTTCCGTCACAACGATGTTGCGCATCTGGAAGAACTGCTGCGGGCAGCGCCGATGGGTGCGCCGAAGATGATCATCTTTGAAAGCGTCTATTCCATGGACGGGGATGTCGCGCCGATTGAAAAAATCTGTGATCTTGCTGATGCCTATGGTGCCATCACCTATCTGGACGAGGTCCATGCGGTTGGCCTTTACGGCGAAACCGGCGGCGGCATTTCCGAGCGCGACGCCGTTGCGGACCGGCTCACCATTATTGAAGGGACGCTGGCCAAGGCGTTCGGCACCATGGGCGGCTATATCACCGGCTCTGCATCGCTGATCGATGCCATCCGCCTGACCGCAAGCGGTTTTATCTTCACATCCACCCTGGCCCCGCCGGTCGCCGCAGCGGCGCTGGCCAATGTCCGCCATGTGCGTGCTCATAACACGCTGCGGGTGCAGCATCAGGAACGGGCAGCCAGCCTGAAAGAACGTCTGATCGCCGCCGGACTGCCGGCTATGCCGTCCGATACCCATATTGTGCCGCTGTTTGTCGGCGATGCGGTTCTTTGCAAGCAGGCGACGGATGTTTTGCTGGCAGAACACGGCATCTATATCCAGCCGATCAACTACCCGACTGTGGCGAAAGGGACAGAGCGGTTAAGGATCACACCGACACCGCTGCACGATGATGCCCTGATGGATCAGCTGGTCATTGCACTCAAATCCGTCTGGCGGTCTCTGGATCTCGAACGAGCGGCCTAGCGCATTAATTCCGATCCATAACTGCTATGGGTGGGACTGCTTGGCCTTCCGGCTCCGGGCAAATCGATCCACACAAACCGTCATCCGGCACCCGCTTTCGCGGGCACAAGCTACGACCGGAATCCAGATTGCCGGGCACGGCCTGTCCCTGCGAGGTGCGGATGTGTTCACTGGACCCCGGTCTGCACCGGGGTGACGACAAGGCATGTAGCGCCGGGGTGACGACAAGGCGTGTGGCGCCGGGGTGACGGCCAGTTGCACGCCGTTCCTCGACGGGGTCAATGTCCACACGGGGTGATTTTACCATCAGCAAATCCATTAATCTCCTATAAGTGTATATTTTATATAATACAACTTAAAAAATTTAAATGCTGTTGATCTGTTCTTTGGTACCGGGATCATCGTGCTATAAAGCCCGAAACATCAGAAAGGAATAACCGTGACTTCAATTGACGCACTTGAAACAGAGACTCTGGCACTTTCCCGCAAAGGCTCGGACGTTGTTGTCGTCACCCTCAACCGTCCCGAGGTTGCCAATGCCTTTAACACGGCCATGGGCAGGGATTTGCTTGAGCTCTGGAGCGTCCTTTACCGCGATCCGAAGCAATGCCGCGCCATTGTTCTGACCGGCAGTGGGGAGCGTGCTTTCTGCGCCGGTGCGGATCTGAAGGAACGCAACGGCATGAGTGACGATGACTGGCACCAGCAGCACGCTCTGTTCGAGCAGATGATCCGCGCCATGATGGATTGCCCGGTGCCGATCATCGGCGCCATCAACGGTGCCGCCTATGCCGGTGGTCTCGAGATCGCACTGAATGCGGATTTCCTCTATGCCGTACCGACCGCACGGTTTGCCTTCACCGAAGTGACCCTCGGCATCATGCCCGGCGCTTCCGGAACCCAGCACCTGCCACGCGCCATCGGCGTCAGACGGGCCCAGGAAGTCATCCTGTCGGGTAAGCCGTTCAACGCCGAACAGGGCGAGGCCTGGGGACTGATCAACAGGTTATGCAGCCCCGAAACCTTGCTGGCCGAAGCCATCGAAACAGCGCAGACGATTGCCGCCAATGCACCGATCGCCATTCAACAGGCCAGAAAGTCGGTCAATGCCGCTGAGTCGATGGACCTCAAGAACGGGTACGATTTCGAGATCGCCTGCTATCAGAGCGTCATCAGCAGCAAGGACCGCCTGGAAGGTGTCAAAGCCTTCAACGAAAAACGCAAACCCGTATTCAAGGGAGAGTGAACATGCTTGCCGTGATTTTCGAGGTCTGGCCTCGGGAAGGACTCGCCGATGATTATTTCGGCCTCGCCCTGTCATTGAAACCGGCGTTGGAGAAAATGGACGGATTTATTTCCGTCGAACGTTTCGAGAGCGTGACGTCACCCGGGAAATTCCTTTCCCTGTCGTTCTGGCGTGACGAGGCGGCGATTAAAAACTGGTACGGCTTTGGCGGCCATGCAGACGCCCAGGATCAGGGACGCGGCGGTATTTTCAAGGACTATCGCATCCGTGTCGCCAGCGTCATGCGGGATTACGACATGGCCAATGGGCGACCGGCGGTCGACGGCTGAGCCGTTGATCAGTCCCGGGGCATTGCTGGAATGAACATCTCAATCGTTGTCCCGCCCCCCGGCACCGGTGACGCCGTTACCGTTCCGCCATGCAGCGTCATGACCTTGCGAACAATGGCCAGACCGATGCCGGTACTCTCAGTGTCACGTCCAGGGTTCAGGCGCAGGAAAACCTCAAAAATACGCTCGCAATGTTCGGGCGCAATACCGATGCCGTTATCGGTTACGCGAAGCATGATCCCTTCCGGCACCCTCTCTGCACCAATATGTATATGTGGCTGCGTACCCGGTTGCGCGAACCTGAGCGCATTATCCACGATGTGCTGTAGTGCCTGCTCGAAACTGGCCCGGTTGATCTGCACATCCTCCAACGGTTTATCGATATCAATGTGTGCCCCGCTGGCGCTGATCTCGGGTGCCAGCCGGGACGCGACAGCGGCAACCACGTCTTCCAGGCTTTCCAATGTGAACGTCAATGTACCGGTGCCGATGCGGTTATAGGTCTGCAGGTCGCCGATCATCCTGTTCATGGATTGCGCCCCGTCGGCGATATAGCCCAGATATTCCCGGCCGGTATCGTCGAGCGCGTCGGCATAATCTTCCGTAAGCGCTTCGGAGAACACGCACATGGCCCGCAAGGGCGCTTTCAGATCGTGGCAGAGCTTCGCGGTAAATGCTTCCAGATCCTGCCGGGCGGCAGCCAATGCCGCTTCCTGCCTTTGCAGTCTTTCGCCGAGAGCGGATTGTTCACTGTCATCGTTCACGGCATCAGTCTTCCGGATTGTAGCGGTCACCGAAAACATAGGTTTGTGCTTTCTCGAGCAAGTATCGGGATTCCCGGGTGACGACCGCGTACAGATCACGGATCGAGACAATCCCGACCGGCCGGCCCGCATCATCAATCACCGGCAGATGTCGGAAGCCGCGCAGTTCCATCAGCTCAAGCGCTGAAAAGGCAGAATCATCGGGTGACAGCGTATCCGGTGACGACGTCATGATATCGGCCGCCGTCGTCGTTTCGGGGTCAACGCCGTCAACCACGAAACTGCGGGTAAAATCCCGCTCGGTGAGGATGCCGATCAGTTTGCCGTCAGCCCCGATCACCAGGATCGATGAAATTTTTCTCTCAACCATCGCCCGGGCCGCAGTCCGGGCATTATCTTCCGGTCTTGCGACAAGCAGATTCTGGTCATGGATGACATCGGGCATAATTCTCATGGCTTCACCTTGTTTTCCTGCTCGATTTTTTTGGCGACAGCCTCAATCTGCATGAGGAAATCAGCGACGTTAATAACCTCGACGCTTTCATGCGGCGGACTGTTCCCGGGGGCGGCATCGGTTGCACGGGTGTCAGTGTCGCGCGTACTGCCACTCGCCTCGGGACTGTGAATTTCCTCGCCGAGAACGTCGTTGATACTCTGCACAAGCAATGCCCGGTCAATCGGCTTGGTAACACACGCGTTCATGCCGATGGCGATATAGCCCCGGATATGTTCCTCCATGGCATCCGCCGTCAGCGCGATAATCGGTATCCTGGCCACATCGTCACAGCGCGAGCGGATCGCACGGGTCGCTTCCGGACCGCTCATTTCAGGCATACGAATGTCCATCAGAATGAGATCAAAGTCACCCCGACTGACCTGCTGCACCGCCTGTTCGCCGTTCTCAACGACCGTTGCCTGATGACCGAATTTTTCCAGCGTAGCGACGATGATCCGCTGGTTCAGCTTGTTGTCCTCGGCGACAAGAATGTTCAGGGCCCGGTTCGTGACAAAGTTCTGGGCACCGAACTGCCGCGCCACATGGACAATGTCGGTCCTTGCTTTCTGGTACGGCAGCGTAAAAAAGAACGTACTGCCGACACCTTCCTCGCTTTCGAACCAGATTTTACCGTGCATCAGCTCTACCAGACGCTTCGAAATGGAAAGCCCAAGACCGGTTCCTTCGTATTGCCGTGAGATAGATGCATCGGCCTGGGAAAAATCGGAAAACAGCCCGCGGGAGTTCTCCTTCGAAATGCCGATCCCGGTATCAATGACACGAAACTCTATGGTCTGGTCCGGGGCATGACCGCTCACTGTGGACTGGATGGTGACACTGCCCGTATGCGTGAACTTGACGGCATTGCCGACCAGATTGATGAGTATCTGGCGTATCCTGGAAGGGTCGCCGTACATACCAATGTATTTTTCATCGGGATACGCGACCTGCAGATCAATTTTCTTGACCCGCGCGCGCTCGCGGACCAGATCAAGAACTTCATCAATCGCCGTTCTCAGATTGAAATCCAGGAATTCGATCTTCAATCGACCGGCGTCGAGTTTGGAGAGGTCGAGAATATCATTGATGATGCTCAGCAAGGACTGGGTCGCGCCCTTGATCTTGATGACCTTGTCACGGTCATCCGGGGCCAGATTGCTGTCGAGCAGAAGATCGGCAAAGCCCATGACACCGGTCATCGGCGTTCTGATTTCATGACTCATCGAGGCCAGAAACTCGGATTTTGATTTTTCCGAAGCCTCTGCACGGTCTTTCTCGACCGCAAAGCGTTCGGCCATTTCGGCCATCTGCGCAGTACTTTCCTCCAGATACTGACGTGAGGTTTCCAGTTGTTCGACATTTCGGTGCAGCCGGGATTCACTGTCGCGCAGTCGCTGCTGTGCGAATTCTTCCGTCGTCACGTTTCGGCCACTGCCCCTGTAACCGGAAAAGACACCGCGCTCATCAAACACCGGCTTGCCACTGATCGAGACATATTCTGCGACACCGGCTTTCGTCTTGATGGTGTAGCGAAAATCGAAAAAGGGTCGATGGCCCTGAAGATCGTCGAAATGTTTGCGCCACTCCCCCGTTAACTCAAAGTCGTTGATGCCGGCTGCTTCGGCGCGGGTCCGACCGATGAACAGGTCAGGGCTGAGACCGGTTACGGCTTCAAACCGTTCCGAGAGAAACGTAAAGCGGAAATCCCTGTCCATCTCCCAGAACCAGTCGGCGGAAATTTCCGCCATATCGCGAAAGCGCTGCTCACTGTCTTCAAGGGCATTGGTCCGTTCCGCAACCAGGGCATTGACCCGTTCTTGTTCATCGAACCGTCTATGAACGAAATAGCTCAACAACAGCGTAACCAGTAATCCGATCAAAAGCACCGAACCTGCGGCGATAAACGGGGACTTGTTCAATCCGTACAAATTGATCGCCATGCGGATATGGACGGTGCGTTGGGCCAGTTCCAGAGCGCGTTCGATGATCATCGTCGTATTAAGGAACGGCGGCCCCGTCGAAGTCATTAGTTTAGGCAAGTTGTCGGTCTGAAACAGTGAAGCACGCGTCTCGCCCGATTGATCGTCCAGGATTTCAATGCCGATACTGTTCGACCGGACGAGGGCGTCCAGTGAACTGGTCGTGATGGCGAAACCGATTGTCTTTTCCAGATCCAGAATGCCAAACGCAATACCCAGCACATCCTGCTGGCGTTGCCTGACCAGAAAGCCTCGGCTCCCCTTCCGGTATTGCGGATAAACCGCCAGCACGACCAGGCTGTCAGACGTCTGCTCCTGCCAGTGCATCGGCAGGCTGATCTGCACTTCATTGCGGTCGATACTGGCGCTCAAGGCGCGCCTGACCTCAGGTATCTGTAACAGATCGACATCCAGCAAGTGCCGGCCTTTTTCTTCCGGCACCATGAAACCAACGGGGTAGGAAATCACCCCTGAGCTGCTTTGCTGATCCGGGGCGGCCCCGGATGATACCGGGGAAACCAGCCTTTTCGGTGCCCAGCCATATGCCAGCGTAGCAAATTCGGTTGAGCCCAGGTCATTGATGAAAGCGTCGTATTGTTCGGGTGAAAACCCTTTCGAGACATCAAGAAAAGCTCGGAACGAGCGTATAGAGGCCAGTTGCACATTGAATTCGCTTTCAATGCGCCCGACCAGATCAGCCAACCGGCTCTGCAGCTCGGCGACCTCGGTCTTTTGAAGTGTTTGCAGGACATTGACCGACAGGATCAATGACACAAATATGCCCAGAAACCCGATGCCGCAGATCATCAGCCGCAGACGCGTGCGATCCGGGCGGGGAACATCATCGTGTTTTCCTGATGCACTATCCGACATGGCAACAAATCCGGGTCCTGTGCATTCGCATTCCGGGTGATTAATCCACGCCCAAGCAAGGTTCAGGTTAGCGTTGATACGGATACTAAATCAATTTTTCGGGGATGTCCGTATCCGTATCCACTGCCTGTTCAAAACGGTCGACGCGGAACGGTGCTATCGGCAGGTTGGTTCTGCCCTCTTCCATAATCTCCGTAATCAAGCGGCCGACAACCGGACCCAGTTGGAAGCCGTGCGCCGAAAATCCGAAAGCATGATAGACCCCGTCCGCCGCCATACCGGGACCGATCACCGGGAGCTGATCGGGCGTCACCCCTTCCAGTCCGGCCCAGCTTCTGGCAACCCTGACGTTTCTGATCAGCGGAAAGGCGTCGCACACGGTTGCCGCCGATAACGCCATTTTCAGCGGATCCGGCTCGGCAATACCGCGTTCCCGGTCGGCATAGCCGAGATGCGCGCCGCCGATCAGCAGCGTGCCTGACGACGTCTGCTTGAAGGACAGCTTGCGCGACGCCAGCCCGACGACCGGGCCCAGAAACGGACGAACCCGTTCCGTCACCATCATCGTCAGGGCATGGGCCTGTAGCGGAACCGGATCGCCGAGCATAGCTGCGATCTGATCGCCCCAGGCCCCGGCACAGTTAACGACCTTGTCGGCGGTAACGCTTCCCTTATCCGTTTCGACCGCCCATTGCCCCCGGGCACGGGCCAGTCCCACGACCCGTTCACCCAGGCGAAAAGTAACGCCCATCGATTGCGCCTTGCGGTAAAAGGCCTGCGTCGTCCGCATCGGATCCGCTGCACCGTCGCCAGCACACCACAGCCCACCAACCGCTCGCGGATGCACATCCGGCACGATTGACAAAAGTTTATCGCGGCCGATCAGTTGTTCGTGATCGTACCCAAGCTCTCTGACGAGACGGGCACGGTCTTCAAGCCTGGCCATATCGGCATCCGATTCCGCGATCTTCAATTGCCCGCAGGCGTGAAAATCACAGTCATCATCCACCAGTGCAGCAATGTCGTTCCAGATTTCCATCGCAGCAACAGACAGGGGAATTTCTGCCGGATCGCGGCCAAGGCGCCGCACACCGCCGGCGTTGACGCCGGATGCAAACCGCCCCGGCGCATGCGGCTCAATCACCGTGACGCTGCGCCCACGCATTGCCAGATGCAGCGCCGCAGAGCAGCCGTGCAAACCGCCGCCGATTACGGCGACATCAACAGGGCGGTTGTTCACGTCGGATATTTTTCCTTCAGCGCGGCGACCTGCCGGTCCGATAAAAAGCGCGTTTTCGCATCTTTCAGCATCAAGAACAGCTTCGCCGTTTCTTCCAGTTCTTCGGTCGCATAGACCGCATCCCTGAGCGTCTTGCCGGCAACCACAGGCCCATGATTGGCTAAAAGGACAGCATGATGATCCGATGCCATTTCACGCACGGCACGGGCCAGATCAAGATCACCCGGCGGGAAATACGGCACCAGCGGCAAGCTGCCGATCTTCATCACATAATAGGCCGTGATCGGCGGCAGAACGTCTTTGGGATTGATATCGGCAAGACAGCTTACCGCCACCGAATGGGTTGCATGCAGATGCACGACCGCCCCGGCCGTCGCGCGCTGTTCGTACATGGCCAGATGCAGAAACGTTTCCTTGGTCGGCTTGTCGCCGGCTATGTGCTGCCCGGACGGGTCAAGTTTTGAAATCTGCGCCGGATCGATTTCACCCATCGAGACACCGGTCGGTGTCATCAGCCAGCCATCTTCAAGCCGGACGCTGATATTACCGGAACTGCCGAACGTCAGGCCGCGTTCATACATCGACCTGGCCAGTCTGGCGATATCATCGCGGGCGGATGTTTCGTTCATGGCAGCATTCCCAGTGACTTTTCAAAGAAGTCCTCAGCCCCGAAGTTACCGGACTTGAGCGCCAGTGCCAGCGGCACACCGCCGACCGCTTCCGTCCACGGCACGCCGGGATCGATTTCGGGGCCGATCCGCAAGGCCCGGATATCCAGCGCCTTGACCACCGCCCCCGACGTTTCACCGCCGGCAACGACCAGTCGGTTGACCCCGAGGCCCATCAGGCCGCGGGCGACATTAGCCATGGTCTGCTCAACCATTTCACCGGCCCGCTCGCGGCCATAGTCGTTCTGGATGGCCGTCACATCAGCGGGATCGGCAGACGAGTATATCAGGATCGGCGCATCATCTGATTGTGATCCGGCCCACGACAATGCCTCCGCAGCCACGTCCCGGCCTGCGGCAATCGCCCGGGGATCGACAATGTAGCTCGGCCACACTTTGACGGTTCTGGCAATCTGTGCCCGCGTCATCTTTGCACAACTGCCGCAGATCACCGCCGAGCGCCCCGTGATACCGGGCAGCGCGGGCGTGAATGTGGTCGTCAGATGGCCCCGGGCGCGAAAATTGTCGGCCAGCCCCATGGCGATCCCGGAGCCGCCGGTGATCAGGGCCATGCCCGACACCGCATGACCGATTTCCATCAGATCCGCATCCAGAACCGCATCGACGATGGCATGACGAACGCCGGCGGCGCGCAGAACCTCGAATTCGGCGCGGATGGCATCGGCCCCCTGGCGGACCGTTGTATAATCGACAAGACCGACCTTGTTGGGCGTCTGTCGGCCCAGCACACGGACCAGATTGGGATCGGCCATCGGATTGAGGGGATGATTTTCCATCCCGGATTCCGAGAGCAGTCCGTTGCCTACGAACAGATACCCTTTATAGATCGAGCGACCGGCTTCGGGAAATGCCGGGCAGGCAATGGTGAAATCAGCCTGTAACGCATCCAGCAGCGCATCGGCGACCGGGCCGATATTGCCCTTGTCGGTTGAATCAAACGTCGAGCAGTATTTGAAAACGATCTGCTCGGCACCCTTGGCCCTGAGCCAGGCAAGCGCTTCGAGCGATTCCCTGATCGCGTCTGCGGCCGGGTTGGTGCGTGATTTCAAGGCGATAACGACGGCATCGGTTTCGCCAACGTCCATGACCGGACCCGGAACACCGATGCTTTGAACCGTATGCATGCCGGATTTGACCAGCGTGTTGGCCAGATCCGTGGCACCCGTAAAATCGTCTGCTATGCAACCCAGCAACATGCCTTCAATACCCTCGTGCTATCCAGTGATCGCGTGGTGCCCTGTTCATCGACCGAGCGCCTTTATCTCATCCGCAGTCGATCTTAACGAACATATTCGTTTCGTCGAGGGTTGGTCAGCGGGTTTTGAAAAGTCAGCGTTGCTGATAATGATTGCGGTGGGCGATGATACTGCCCGGCTCTTGCGGCCGGACTATTTGCCGGTCGGGACCGGCGGCAGGGGCGGCATCAGTGGTGCCGGTTCGGTCGCGGGATCACTGACCAGGCCTTGAGCCGGTAATTCCTCGGTCGCAGGCTCGATTTCTTCACCCAGCGGTTCCAGGTCGTTGCGTGTCCACCAATACCAGAACCCCTGTGAACGGAGCCACTTTTCCAGGCGATCCAGATTGGACCATTCCCGCCCGGCACCCCTGGCGGAATAAATTCTGGCCACCTGCGCGTCGACGTAGACCAGCACACCCCATGTATGCGGGTTTTTCGCCTGATCGCCAAAACCGCCGCCAGCCTGCTCGCGCCAGACCCGGTAAACAACGGCATATTCACCAAGCCTGCCGACAGCCCTGAGGTACGGCAGATCAGCCTGGGAAATTGTCATCGTCACGCCAAGCGCAAGGTCCTGCTGGGCGGCATTCTGATGAATTGTGGCACCAACATCTTGAGTCATGATGCTAACAACACCTTGTATCATATTGTTGACAAGTCGCGGACTTTAAGTTACACCATGATACATGCTGTGCGGCGATTCGGCCAGACTTTAATTGGCCTCACTCACGGCGACGACATTCAGGGGCAGCATTGCCCCGTTCACACCCGAACAGACTTTGGAGCGTTATCATTATGGCTAAAAAAGTTGCTCCGGTACCCAAGGGCTACCGCACTGTTACACCGTATCTCGTTGTTCGTGGCGCAGACGCTGCGCTGGCCTATTATGCCGACGTATTCGGTGCAGAGATTCTTTCGCGTATCTACGCCGATGACCAGTACACCGTTCTGCATGCGGAAATGAAGATCGGTAACTCGATCATCATCATTTCCGACGAGATGCCGGCTTTCGGCATTTACTCGCCGTTAGATTATGGTAGCGCCGGTGTTTCTCAGCACCTGTATCTGCCGGACGTCGAGCAGACCTGGGAAAAAGCTGTTGAAGCCGGTTGCACCGTTCTGGTGCCGCTTGCCGACACGCACTATGGCGAGCGTTTCGCCAAGATCGCCGATCCGTTTGGTCATGTCTGGTCACTTTCGAAGCGCATCGGAACCGCAAAGGGGCCCAAAACCCAAAAAAATGCCGATGGTTTTTCGATTTACGAACCGGTTGGCCATCGGGTCGACCAGCCGTACCCGACCGCTGATGGTGCTTCGGACATCAACAGCAGCAAAGCCGCCTGACGGTTGTTTTCAAAAGGGCGGCCTCCGGGGCGCCCTTTTTACTCGATAGCTCTATTATGTTGATCGCAGCAGGAGTTCATAAAATGGCTGATAACAAATCACTTGATGAACGCCGCAAGGCCGCAACGCCGAGAGGTGTCGGCGTCGCCACCCAGGTTTACGCTGACCGCGCCGAGAATGCCGAATTGTGGGATGTCGAAGGCAAGCGCTATGTCGACTTTGCCGGCGGCATTGCCGTGCTCAACACCGGGCATCGCAATCCAACAGTGATGGCAGCCGTCGAGCAGCAGATGCAGCGTTTCACGCACACCGCCTATCAGGTGGTTCCTTATGAGCCGTATGTCGAGCTGGCCGAAAAGCTGAACGAACTGGCCCCCGGTGACACGCCGAAGAAAACCCTGTTTGTGACGACCGGTGCCGAAGCCGTCGAAAACGCCATCAAGATCGCCCGCGCCCACACCGGTCGCCCGGCGATCATCTCCTTTGCCGGCGGCTTCCACGGGCGCACCATGATGACCATGGGCCTGACCGGCAAGGTTGATCCCTACAAGCGCGGTTTCGGCCCGATGCCGGCCAGCATTTATCATCTGCCGTTTCCGATGCCGATGCACGGTGTTACGGCGCAGGATTCCATCGATGCCCTGCACCGTCTGTTCAAAGCCGATCTGGAACCGGAACAGGTTGCGGCGATCATACTCGAACCGGTTCAGGGCGAAGGCGGTTTCTACATCGCACCGAACGAGCTGATCCACGAATTGCGCGCTGTTTGTGACAAGCACGGCATCTGCCTGATCGCCGACGAAGTACAGTCCGGATTTGCCCGTACCGGTCGGATGTTTGCGTCCGAATACTGGGGCGTGGAGCCGGATCTGATCACCACCGCCAAATCCCTTGCCGGCGGGTTCCCGCTGGCCGGCGTCATCGGCAAGGCCGAGATCATGGATGCCCCGGCACCCGGCGGGCTTGGCGGCACATACGGCGGCAGTCCGATCGGCTGTGCCGCCGCACTGGGCGTCATCAAGGTCATCGAAGAAGAACAACTGCTTGGCCGCAGCCGTATTCTCGGCCAGCGCATCACCGAACGCGTGAAGACATTCCAGCAGCGTGACGACTTGCAGCCCATCGGCGACATCCGTGCGCTTGGTGCCATGGTCGCCTTCGAACTGGTGACTGAAAAGGGCACTAACAAGCCCGACGCGGAAGCGACCAAAGCCTTGTGTGCGAAGGCGCTTGAGAACGGCCTGATCCTTCTGTCGTGCGGCGTCTATGCCAACACCATTCGTATTCTGGTACCGCTGACGGCATCGGACGCGATTGTCGACGAAGGCCTGGACATTATCGAACGGTCGCTTGCTGAAATTCGTGCGTCGTCGGTCGCGGCCGAATAAGTGCAGACCCCCGGTCCTTCCCTGACAGGAGAGACCGGGCCTAACTTGACGGCTGGCGGTCTCCGCGCAACCATCAGTCAGATATCGGAACAGAAACAGGAAAGGCTATTAATTTAATGACCCCCTTTGCGATCGCCGGTGTGCAGATGCATGTCTCCGCCAGCCACGAAAACGTCACAGCCATGTCGCATCGCATCGACAATGTGATGGCGCGTTTTCCGTGGGTTCAGATGATCGTCTTCAGCGAATTGGCCTCGTATGGCCCGCTGCCCACCAATCATCCGGAAAGCACCGAAGGGGCTCTCGACATTTTCCGCGAGGCGGCGCAGCGCCATAACGTCTGGCTGCTGCCGGGCTCGATGTTCGAAAGATCGGAGCATGGCCTTTACAACGTCGCCCACGTCATCAATCCGGAAGGCGAGATCATCCGCCGTTACGCCAAGATGTTTCCGTTTCTTCCCTATGAGGCCGGCGTTCAGGGCGGCACGGAATTCTGTGTCTTTGATGTCCCGCAGGTTGGACGTTTCGGTTTGTCGATCTGCTATGACATCTGGTTCCCGGAAACCACCCGGACCCTGGTATCAATGGGTGCCGAAGTGTTGCTGCACCCGGTCCTGACCGGCACCATCGACCGGAATATCGAGCTGTCCATCGCCCGCTCAACAGCGGCAATGTTCCAGACGTATGTTTTTGATATCAACGGATTGAGCGCCGGTGGCTTTGGTCAGTCCTGTGTCGTCGATCCTTCCGGCACGATCCTTTATCAGGCCGCCGGTCAGGAAGAAATCATCCCCATCGAAATCGATCTTGACGCCGTCAGACGTCAGCGCGCCGTTGGCCTGCGCGGTCTCGGGCAACCGATAAAAAGCTTCCGTGACCGCAGCGCCTATTTCGGTACCTACGACCCAACAACAGCGGACCAGACCTACCTGACCAGTCTGGGCCCGCTTTCCATGCCGCATCAGGGAACGCGTGACGGCCTGAATGTGCCGCCTCCCGTTGATGTGACGGGCTCACTCATCGAAGACAACGTGACAATTCTAGCCACACACAAAAGCGCAAAAGACGCATAAAAAAATGCTAAATCACAGGGAGCTTAAAAATCATGCCGGACGACGGAGCGCACAATAAAGGGGTATCCCTTGGCCGTTATTACAACGCGACACAATCTCGCGTTGATACCTGGAACCAACTGAAGAACATTACACTCCGCCTTGTCGAAGGCCGTGAACGTCCGGATGACTTTGCCAAATGCAAGGCGCTCCTGGATGAGCTCGCGCCGTTCGAGACGTATTGGGCCTTTCCGGGCAATCAGGATTTCAAGGTCCTCTATACCCTGCTTGAAACCCGGGATATCCGAACCCTTGGTCGGGCCGTATCGCGCATCGTCGGTGCCATGATGAGCGGCAGCTATCGACGCAAGCACATCAATCTGGGCCTGCACAGCGAAGACGAATATTCGGAAGACGAAGATGCCGAAACCGTCGAAGAAAAAAACCGTCGCCGTCCGTACTTCGAAGTCCTGTTCGTCGATCAGATATCACCATCGCAACAGCACCAGCAGCGTGAAGGCCTGAACGCCATGCGCCGGGAGGAGGATTCCTTCACCTATGAGCCGGTTTTCGTGCCCAGCTTCGAAGACGGTATCATCGCCACCCTTTTCAATCATAACATTCAGGCCGTCGTCATTCGCTTCGGCTTTCCGTTCAAATCACACAATGAACTGCATGTACTCGACCGCTATCTGAAAATGGCGCATTGCGACAACGTCGATGAACTGGAGCCGCAGGATTACGGTGTGGTGCTTGCCGATGTGATCGGCCGGATCAGACCCGAGCTTGATCTGTATCTGGTGACCGATCAGAAAGTCGAAGACGTCGCCGGTCGGATCGGTGAATCCTGCCGCCGTATTTTCTACAACCAGGAAGACTTTCTGGAACTTCATCTCAACATCATTCGCGGTGTTGATCAGCGCTATCAGACGCCGTTCTTCACAGCGCTGCGCAACTATGCCAAGCAGCCGACCGGTGTTTTTCATGCCCTGCCCATCTCGCGTGGGAAATCGATCACCAAGTCGAACTGGATCCGCGACATGGGCGATTTCTATGGCATGAATATCTTTCTGGCGGAAACGTCGGCAACGTCGGGCGGTCTGGATTCCCTGCTCGAGCCGCACGGCCCCCTGAAAAAATCGCAGGAACTGACGGCACGGGCATTCGGCTCGAAGAAGTCGTTCTTTTCGACCAACGGCACATCAACCTGCAACAAGATCGTTGTGCAGGCAATTGTCCGCCCGGGCGATATCGTCCTTGTCGACCGCGACTGCCACAAATCGCACCATTACGGCATGGTGCTGGGGGGGGCGCATGTCGTCTATCTCGACAGTTATCCGCTCAACGAATATTCGATGTACGGTGCCGTCCCGCTCAGAGAGATCAAGAAAGAACTGCTGGAGCTTAAAGCCGCCGGCAAGCTCGACAAGGTCCGCATGCTGCTTCTGACCAACTGCACCTTTGACGGCCTCGTCTACAATGTCGAACGGGTCATGGAAGAATGCCTGGCGATCAAGCCTGATCTCGTCTTCCTGTGGGATGAAGCGTGGTTCGGCTTCGCCCGATTCGGCCCGACATATCGCCAGCGCACGGGCATGTATCAGGCAAAAAACCTGCGCGAAAAATTCCGCTCGGAAGAATACCGCGAACAGTATGCGGCGCATAAGCAAGAACTGGACGCGGCGGATGGCGATATGGAAACGCTGCTCAACATGCGCCTGATGCCGGATCCTGATCAGGCGCGCGTGCGTGTCTATGCGACGCAATCGACCCATAAAACCCTGACCGCGCTGCGCCAGGGATCGATGATTCACATTCACGATCAGGATTACGCGTCCAAGGTCGAGTCATCATTCCACGAAGCCTTCATGACCCACACCTCGACATCACCGAATTACCAGATTTTGGCGTCACTGGATGTCGGCCGACGCCAGGTCGAACTGGAAGGGTTCGAACTGGTGCAAAAACAGGTCGAAATGGCGATGGTGCTTAGACAAAAAGTCCGCACCCATCCGCTGCTGTCGAAGTACTTTAAAATTCTCTCGGTCGCCGACATGATCCCGGAAATCTACCGGCAGTCAGGCATCGAAGGCTACTACGATCCCGAAAAGGGCTGGAACGATATATGGGAAGCCTGGGCCGGAGACGAGTTTGCCCTTGATGCCACCCGCATCACCCTACTGGTCGGCCAGACCGGCCTTGACGGCGACACCTTCAAGAACGCCGAGTTGATGGACAAGTATGGCATTCAGATCAACAAGACGTCCAGAAACACCGTTCTGTTCATGACCAACATCGGCACGACCAGAAGCTCGATCGCGTATCTGATCGAGGTGCTGGTAAAGATCGCACATGAACAGGATGAACACCTTGAAGACATGAATGCCCCGGAACGGGCAGCGCATGAAAAGAAAGTCCATTCACTGCTGCACGAACTGCCGCCGTTGCCTGATTTTTCACGCTTCCACAATGCCTTCAGACCTGATCCAAAGGGGCATACCCGTGAAGGCGTGATCCGCGATGCCTATTTCCTCGCCTATGATGAAAATCAATGCGAATACCTCAGCCTGGAAGACGGTACGTTGAACAGCGCCATGCAATCCGGTCGCGAGGTGGTTTCCGCAACCTTCATCATCCCCTATCCGCCCGGCTTCCCGATCCTCGTGCCGGGTCAGGTCGTCAGCGATGAAATCATCGGTTTCTTCCGGGCACTGGATGTCACGGAAATCCACGGGTACCGCCCCGACCTCGGACTGCGGGTCTTCACCGAAGCCGCACTGAAAGAACGTCTTTGAATAATCCGGACGGACCCATAATCCACGATTAAATCTGAACAGGGAGTCATTAAAATGGCAAAAGCCACCACAAAAAAAACCACCGCCAAAAAACAGGTCGCCAAAAAAACGCCGGCGAAGAAAACTGCCGTAAAGAAAGCGCCCGTCAAAAAAGCTGTTGCTAAAAAGACCGCTGTCAAAAAAGCACCTGTCAAAAAAGCAGCCCCGAAAAAAGCCGCTGCAAAAAGAACACGTCATAAAAAGCTGAAGAATATCTCGGAAATCCGGCGTTTCTTTCATCGCAACGAAGATCCGATCTTTTTCATCAGTGCCACCAACTTCAACCTGCTCGGCCTTGATGAATGGTGCCGCAACTTCAAGTATATCAATTACATCGATTGCTATGACGGACGCCATCCGAACGTATTTGTGCCGAATGAAGCCGCGCATCCGGAGTTTGAATCCATTGAGGACATCGTCGCCTATCTGCTCGAGCACAAGGAAGTGATCGACTATGTGAAGTCGAAGGGCGGAAAGCCGAAAGCCGTATTCCTGATGTTCGACAAGCGCGTTGAAAAAGTCTGCAAGGAACTGGGTCTTGAAATCTGGTTCCCGAAAGCAGCCCTGCGTGAAGCCATTGATGACAAGATCGAAACCGTGCGCATCGGCAACAAGGCCGGTGTGCCGAGTGTGCCGAATGCACTGGGCAAGATCGACAGTTGGGCCGATCTTCAGAAAATGGGAAAGCCGCTCGGCATGGATCTGGTGCTGCAATCGGCCTTTGGCGACAGTGGTCACACGACGTTCTTCATCAGGAACGAAAAGGATTACTGCCGTCACGCCCACGACATCAACGGTCAGGGCGAAATCAAGGTGATGAAGCGCATCAATTGCCGGGGCTCGGCGATTGAAGCCTGCGCCACGTCTAAGGGCACCATCGTCGGCCCGCTGATGACCGAACTGGTCGGCTTCAAGGAACTGACACCTTATCGCGGCGGCTGGTGCGGCAACGAGATTTTCCCGGAAGCATTTGATGTGAAAATTCGCAAGAAAGCCCGCGAGTACACTTTCAAGTTTGGCAACCAGTTGGCTAAGGAAGGCTACCGCGGGTATTTCGAGTTGGACTTCCTGATCGATCAGAACGACGGCAATATCTATCTGGGCGAGTGCAATCCCCGGGTTACCGGTGCCAGTTCGATGACCAACCACGCGGCCTTTGCCCATGCCGATGCGCCGCTGTTCCTGTTCCACCTGCTCGAGTTCTCGGGCGTGCCGTTCGACATCGATGTGAACGAGTTGAACAACCGCTGGGCGGATTCCGACAACATCGACGGCTGGTGCCAGATGGTGATCAAGCACACCGAAGATAACGTCGATTTCATCACTGGCGCACCGGAATCCGGTATCTGGAAAATGAATGACGACGGCAGCATTTCCTATGATCGTTTCGATTATCACCGCCGCGCCGTTGAGAGCGAACGGGAAGCCTTCTTCCTCAGGATATCGAACAAGGGTGATTATCGCTACGAAGGGGCCGATCTCGGTATCCTGATCACCCGCGGCCGCGCCATGGATGACAAATTCCGGCTGACCAAAAGATCCAAACAGTGGATTGCCGGGATCAAGGGTCACTACACGGCAACACCACTGCCGAAGGCTCAGGAAGTAACCATATCGGATCCTGCGTTCAAGATACTTTGACCATCGCCGAGTAAAGGCGTAACGAAGACGAATGGATCTCGTATTCGAAACAGTGAGCGAAACCAGGGCCGGGGCCAAGTGGCAGTCACTGTTCCAGGCCCTTTGGCCGGCCTATCAGAAGTGGTTTCTTTCCGACGGCATTGAAGCCCGCCAGACCTATCTGGCGGGCTACCGTGCCTTCAAAAAGTATATGCCGGAACTGCTGCCGACGTATGAGCACCTGTGCGCGCTTGCCGGGGGCGACGATCTTTCAGCCCGTTTCCTGAGCTTCTATTGCCCGCCTGCCTATCTCAGCGGCTGTTCACAGGCGATCTGGACGGGTGACGAGCCGATGCTGGTGCGCAACTACGATTACGCCCCGGCGTTGTGCGACGGCATGATCCTGCACACACGCTGGAACGACCGTAAAGTCATGGGCATGTCGGATGGCTTGTTCGGGCTGGTCGACGGCATCAATGATCGCGGGCTTGCCATATCACTGACGTTCGGCGGCCGCACCATCGTCGGCATCGGTTTCGGCGTGCCGATCATTCTCAGATACATCATGGAGTTCTGCGACACCACTGCCGACGCCATCGAGGCGCTGAAGCGCATCCCCTGTCACATGAGCTATAACGTCACCGTCGTCGACAAATTCGGCAAATACGCAACCGTCTATCTGACGCCTGATCGCAAGGCCCAGGTCACCGACCACAGGGTTGCCACCAACCATCAGGAACATGTGGAATGGCATCGTCATGCCCGTGCCACGGCGACGGTCGAACGCGAACGCTTCCTGTTGCAGCGCCTGACCCTGCACAATGAACCCGCCGAACGCTTCATCAGCGCCTTTCAGCAGCCGCCGCTCTATTCAACAGCTTTCGGACGCGGCTTCGGCACGGTCTATACCGCCGTCTACTGGCCGAAGCGCGGCCTTGCCGAATATCGCTGGCCCGGCGTGCAGTGGAGCCAGTCCCTCAAGAGCCCGAATGAAGGCCAGCGGCATATCCGCTTCCCGATGTCCGGACAGGCCTTGGCCTGATATCATATTAAATTAATAAATTTCCAGGCTCCGCGTGCTGGTATGGGATGAATTTGAGTGTCGCAGCAGGTTGAACAGTGAAAAAAATCTACGAACATATCTTCGATGGATTCACCGCCTCGGTGGTCCCGCTCGACTGCGGCCAGAAATGCCGTCATCTGAACGGGGGGAGCCCTGTCTGCTGCGATGTCGACAATGCGGTTCCGATCATGGACAAGAGTGAATTCAAACTGCTGCGCCAGCGTTCCGATCTCTGGCGCAAGTACAGGCCAGAAACCGAACAGGGCAAGGCGCTGGCAAATTCGCTGCACAGCGACTGCGTCGCTGCCGAATGCAAGGGGGCGCAGTTCTGCGAACGGGATAACCGCTCGCTGTCGTGCCGCGCGTTTCCGTTCTTTCCCTACATCGACAAGCACGGCGAATTTCTGGGTCTGGCAACCTATTGGACGTTTGAAGATCGGTGCTGGGTGATCAGCAACATGAACAAAGTCACCAGCGAATTCATCCGGGAATTCTTCGAGACCTACACATACCTGTTCAAGCAGAAACCGGACGAGTTTCAGGTCTTCAAGGATTATTCAGCAACCATGCGCCGTGTGTTTTCACGCTGGCAGCGGCCGATCCACATCATCACCCGGGACAATACATTCCTGGCGATCCAGCCCGGGGGCGCCGGCATGCACCCGGTCAGGAAACGCGATCTGCCGAAGTTCGGGCCTTACGCGGATTAATCCTCTCTCGGCGTCGTGAACCTGATTCAGGCCCCCTATCCACATGCTTCGAGACGCTCGCTTATGCTCGCTCCTCAGCATGAGGAATTATTTCATCCCTCATCCTGAGGAGGCCCAAAGGGCCGTCTCGAAGGATGAACCCCAATCGAGTTCAGGGCGACGAGAGGTGCTAGACCTTCACCCTGGTGTAAACCGTCTCAAGCGCCTTGCCGACAGCATCGATCACTTCATCAACCTCATCGGTTGTGATGCAGAACGGGGGCGCGAAACCCAGCATGTCGCCGTGCGGCATGGCGCGGGCAATGACCCCGTTTTCAAGGGTAGCGGCGGACATTTGCGGACCGACCTTGAGGGCCGGGTCAAAGAAGGTTCTGTTTTCCCTGTCGGCGACAAATTCAATCGCCGCCAGCAGCCCCTCGCCCCGGACTTCGCCGACCATCGGGTGATCAGAGAACGCTTCCCGCAATCTTTTCTGAAAATAGGCGCCGACCGCACGCACGTTTTCAATTAAGTTTTCGTCTTCGATCAGTTGCAGATTGGCGAGGCCGGCCGCAGCACCGACCGGATGCGCCGAATAGGTCCAGCCGTGGCCGATCGGGCCGAACGTATCGGAGCCCCGGTCGAGGATTTCCACCACCCGTTCGCTGAGGATTGATCCCGACAACGGTGCGTAGGCGCTGGTCAGGCCCTTGGCGATGGTGATGATGTCGGGCTTCATGCCGTAATGATCGGAACCGAACCAGCTGCCGAGACGGCCGAACCCGGTCACCACCTCGTCGGCGATCAGCATCACGTCATATTTGTCGAGAACCTTCTGGATGGCCGGCCAATAGCCTTCCGGCGGCGGGATCAGACCGCCGGTACCCATGAACGGCTCGCCGATGAATGCGGCTACCGTATCGGGGCCTTCGGCAACGATCATGGCCTCAAGTTTTCTGGCACAGTCATGGCTGAACTCAATCTCGCTCATACCCGGTTCGGCAAATTTCCAGTAGTGCGGACATTGGGTGTGCAGGACCTGCGCAAGCGGCAGATCGAAGGCTTTGTGGAACAACGGCAGGCCGGTCAGGCTGCCGGTCATCAGACCCGAGCCGTGGTAGCCGCGATCCCGCGAAATGATCTTTTTCTTATCCGGGCGGCCCAGAACATTGTTGATGTACCAGACCAGCTTGATATTGGTTTCATTGGCGTCCGATCCGGAAAGTCCGAAATAAACCCGGCGCATGGATTGCGGGGCATGCTCGATGATCTTCGCCGCCAGCCGGATTGATACCTCGGTGCCATGCCCGACATAGGCATGATAGAAGGCAAGCTTGTGCGCCTGTGCGGCAATCGCCTCGGCAACTTCCGTGCGCCCGTAACCGATATTGACGCAGTAAAGCCCGGCAAAGGCATCGAGGCTCTTGATGCCGGCCCGGTCGGTGATGTAGACCCCCTCGCCGGATTCGATCACACGGGTTGGCGTGGTGCCGTTGGCATGCCCCTTTATATCCGAAGAGGCATGCAGAAAATGCGCCCGGTCCAGTGTTTCAAGTTCATCCATATTACGACATTCGGTCATACCACACGATCCTTTGCCTTGTGTTCAAGTCGTGTGATAACCGCTTCGCCCGATCACTGAAACCCCCTGTTTGTAGATATTTTCTGCATGTGGCATCTATGGTCTGGTAAGTCGTTCAGCACCCCACCTATGGCACCTTGAAGGAGAAAAAAATATGGGAGAGACACGCCGCACCGCACTGATTACCGGATCCGGACGCAACATCGGCCGCGCCTCGGCGCTGGCGCTGGCCAGGAACGGGATCAATATCATCGTCAACGGTTCCGCCAACCGCGCCGCTTGTGACGCCGTTGCTGACGAGGTGCGCGCACTGGGTGTCGATGCGCTGGTTGGCATGGGTGATGTCGGCAAACCGGCTGATCTGGAAAGCATCGTCGCCCTGGGTCTGAAGACGTTCGGCCGCATTGATATTCTCGCCAATAACGCCGCCGTGCGCCCAACCAGTCCGTTTCTGGAAACCGGCGAGGACGAGTGGGAGCGTATTCTCAATATTGATTTTCATTCCGCACGCCGCCTTGCCAGACTGTGTCTGCCGGGCATGATCGAAGGCGGCTGGGGCCGAATCATCAACTTCGCCGGGATGAACGCCATTCACGGCTATAACGGGCGCGCCCCGGTCAGTGTGTCGAAACACGCGTCCTGGGGGCTGACCAAATCGCTGGCCAAGGAATTCGCCAAGCAGGGTGTGACGACGAACATCATCTCGCCGGGTCCGATCCAGCCCGACGAGGCCGATCCCGAAATGCGTGCGCATATTGAAGGCATGGTCGGTCGCGTGCCGCTTGGCCGGATCGGCAGGAACGAGGAAATCGGTGCCATGGTGGCTTTTCTGGCGTCCGACGACGGTGCCTTCATCAACGGCCAGTTGCTGCAGGTCAACGGCGGTGCGGAAACCTGAGAAGGCCTGAACACTCCATCTCGTCGTCCTGAACGTGATTCAGTATGCATGATAACGCTGATCGGATGCGCTGGAATGACCAAGAGGCCGACTCAAAAATTTTATTGTAATATCAATTTATTAATTGTTGTTTTCTGTCATCCCCGCGAAGGCGGGGACCCAAACTGCCCATAGGTATGGGTCCCCGCCTTCGCGGGGATGACGTGCTTTTTTTAACCGAATTCGCTATCGGTAGCAGCCTGCTCAGCACTCCGTCACGTTAACGGCAAGCCCACCCTGGGATGTTTCCTTGTATTTTGACAGCATGTCGACACCGGTCTGGCGCATCGTCTCGATGGCGCTGTCCAGCGGCACGAAATGCGTGCCGTCCCCCCTGAGCGCCAGCGACGCCGCATTGACCGCCTTGACCGCGCCCATGGCATTGCGCTCGATACACGGCACCTGCACCAGCCCGCCGACCGGATCACACGTCATCCCCAGATGATGCTCGATAGCGATTTCCGCCGCATTCTCGATCTGTGCGTTGCTGCCGCCCAGCACAGCGCACAGGCCCGCCGCGGCCATCGCGGCTGCTGAGCCAACCTCACCCTGACAACCGACCTCGGCCCCGGAAATCGATGCCCTGGTCTTGATGATGCCGCCGATTGCCGCTGCCGTCAGCAGGAAATCATCGACGATGTCTTCCGAAGCGCCCGGACAGAATTCCAGATAATAGCGGATCGTCGCCGGGATGACCCCGGCGGCGCCATTGGTCGGTGCCGTGACGACGCGGCCACCGGCGGCATTTTCCTCGTTGACGGCGATGGCGTACAGGCTGATCCAGTCCATCACCGTATGTGCGTATTTGACGTTTCGGGTCTTGTCTGCCTCAAGCGCTGCAGCGATCTGCCTGGCCCGGCGTTTGACCTTGAGCCCGCCCGGCAACTGACCATCGGTATTGATGCCCCGGTCCATGCAGTCCTTCATGACCGCCCACAGCCTGTCGAGCCCGGCGCGGACTTCGGCTTCGGGTCGCAACGTGATCTCGTTGGCCCACTTCATTTCGGCGATGCTCTTGTTCGCCGCCCTGCCCATTTCCAGCATTTCTGCCGCATTTGTAAACGGAAACGGTACATCCGGATAGGCGATGCCCTGTTCGGCAAAATCTGCGAATTCCGCTTTGCTGACGACGAAGCCGCCACCGACGGAGAAATATGTCTCGCTCAGTATGACCTGTCCGGTGCCGTCATAGGCCGAGACCAGCAAACCGTTGGTGTGTTCGGGCAGTGGCGCGTCGAAATCGAAAATGATGTCCTTTGAAAAATCAAAGGGCAGTAACACCCCTTCCGCAAGCGGGATCGTTTTATCGGCGATCACCGTATCGACCAGGCTGTTCACTGCTGCGGGGTCAATGCTGTCCGGTTTCTGGCCGAGCAGGCCGAGCACAATCGCCCGGTCGGTGCCGTGCCCCTTGCCGGTATAGGCGAGCGAGCCATAGAGCGTAACGACGATGCGCGCCACCTCTGCCGTTCTAGCGGTTTCTGCAAGTGCCTGCATAAAACGCCCGAGCGCAACCATCGGGCCGACCGTATGCGAACTGGACGGGCCAATTCCGATTTTAAAAAGATCAAACACGCTCAGAAACATGTGAACCCCATTTCAGCCCTGCGACGGTACGTCCCAACCCCGGCACCCGCAAGTGGTGCCACGACAGGAAATATCGGCCTTGCGACGTCATCAGGGCGATTATCGAGACAATTTTAAGTCTTGCGTGAATGGACAGGATAGCAGTCACTTGATAGTTTGACGTATTGTGCCGCTATGGTGGCGCTTCATCCCGCGTGGAGGAAAACTCATGATACCGATGTCCGTCGTCAAACAGACGGCGCTGACCCTCATGGATAAAGCGGCTATCGAGATTCCCGACGACTATCTGAGCGGGCTCGAGAAGGCTTCCCGTGAAGAAGACGGTGATCTGTCGTCGTTCGTGCTGCATGCCATGCTTGAGAACTACAAGGCCGCCAAGGAAGACCGTCGCGCCATGTGCGCCGATACCGGCGTACCCCGGTGGTACGTCAAGATGGGCAACGAAGCGGTGCTTGAAGGCGGCCCGGTCGCGCTCGAGGAAGCGCTCAGGGGTGCGACCGCAGAAGCCACCAACGGCGTGCCGCTCAGACCCAATCGCGTGCATCCGCTGTGGCGCACCGATCACAACAACAACGTCGGCCTGAACGCACCGGAAATTGAATATTCGTTCGAACCGGACGGCGCGTGGCTCGACATCACCACAGTCCACAAGGGCGGCCTGTTCGGGACCGATTACCGGATGCTGTTTCCGGGCGACGGGATCGAAGGCATCAAGCGATTTTACCTGGACTGTCTGGTTGCCTTCGGTAAACGCGGTCTGGCCTGTCAGCCGGCAATCATCGGCGTCGGTCTTGGCGGATCGAAAGATATCACCATGACGCTCGGCAAGCAGGCGGCATGCCTCAGGACCGTCGGAGATCGCAATCCGGACCCGAAGGTTGCGGCGCTGGAACTGGAACTGATGGAACTCGGCAATTCCATCGGCATGGGCGCCATGGGTTTCGTCGGCAAGTCTATGGTCATTGATTGCCATATCGAATGCGGATTCACGCACACCGGCGGCATGCCGATGAGTGTGCATGCGTTCTGCCTGTCATCCAGGCGCGCTGTCGCACGCGTGCATGCCGATAGCCGGGTCGCGTTTCGTACCGACCCGAATTGGTTCACCCCTTACATGAGACGGGAAACGGTCGGATGGGACTCGAACACGGAAAACTTAAGACAGTCAGTCTGACCCTGCCGGTCACGACCGATGATCTGAAAGACATCGAAATCGGCACCGTGGTGTATCTGAACGGTGTCGTCTATACGGCACGCGAAGGTGTCTATCAGAAAGTGATTAACGACGGCGAACAGTTGCCGGCGCATCTGGCGGAAATCTCCAACGCCAACTTTCACTGCTCACCGGCGGCACGGCAAAACCCGGACGGCAGTTTCACCATTGCCGCCATGACCGGCACCGCATCGTTCCGCTTTTCCAAGTGGCTCGACAAGTGGTTCGCCGTATCAGGGGCCAAAATCATCATCGGCAAGGGCGGCATGTCGTCGGCTGATTACAGGAAATACTTTGTGCCGCATGGTGCGATCTATCTGACCACGGTCGGCTACGGTACCGGCGCGCTGCTGGGGCGCGGCATCAAGGGTATCCGCGACGTTCACTGGTATGACCAGTTGGGCGTGGCCCAGGCAATGTGGATGGTCGATGTGGAAAACTTCGGACCGTTCATCGCCGACAGCGATCTGGCCGGCAATTCCCTGTTTGAACGCGAAAACGCCAAAATCAAACCCGGCATCGACAAGATGTACGAAGGTACCAAATCCCCGGCGCTGCACCGCTATGGCGAAACCGACGACCGCTCGGACGAGGTTATTTAGGGGGCCCCTCTCCCCGAGGGAGAGGGTGGCGAGCGCAGAGAGCCGGGTGAGGGCTTAGAGCGCGTTGCGACCAATCGGATTCATGATTCCCTAACAGCCGTATTTGTG
>JBBDOA010000179.1:0-10417 GCA_040877275.1 Rhodospirillales bacterium
ACGAGCTG
The DNA here is from genome assembly GCA_040877275.1 of Rhodospirillales bacterium. Lineage (GTDB taxonomy): Bacteria > Pseudomonadota > Alphaproteobacteria > Rhodospirillales > Casp-alpha2 > UBA4479. Next base: position 9 of record JBBDOA010000179.1, read on the forward strand.
ATTGCCCTGCTCTGCAAGGCCTATGCCGGACCCGGCGACGAGGTGCTGTATTCCCGGCACGGCTTTCTGATGTATCCGATCTCGGCCCGCACCGTCGGGGCCACGCCGGTCACCGCCGAAGAGATCGACAGAACCGCCAGCGTCGACAACCTGCTGGCCGCGGTCACCGACAGGACGCGGATCCTCTTCCTTGCCAATCCGAACAATCCGACCGGCACCTATCTGCCGGCATCGGAAGTCAAACGGCTGCGCGATGCACTCCGCAAGGATATCCTGCTGGTGATCGATGCGGCCTATGCCGAATACGTCTCTGTCGACGACTACGAACCCGGTATCGCGCTGGTCGACGCCGGCGATAACACCGTCATGACGCGGACCTTTTCCAAGATCTATGCGCTGGGCGGCGTCCGTCTCGGCTGGGCCTATGCGCCGGCGCACATCGTCGATGTCCTGAACCGAGTGCGCGGCCCGTTCAATGTCGGCGCTGCGGCCATGGCAGCAGGGGTTGCGGCCATCGGCGACACTGCGTTCGAGGATATGAGCCGCACGCACAACACAAAATGGCTGGCCTGGACGACTGAACAGTTGACCAGGCTGGGTCTCGATGTGACGCCCAGCATCGGCAATTTCGTGCTGGTCTGCTTTGGTGAGGCGACACCCTCCCGCAGCGCCGAAGGCGTCTCATTGTCCCGCAGCGCCGAAGGCGCTGACCAATTTCTGAAATCGCGCGGCATCGTCGTGCGCCGCATGGGCGGCTACGGATTTCCGAATTGTCTCAGGATCACCATCGGTCTCGAGGACGAGATGCGGGCCGTGGTCGATGCGCTGGCCACCTATCTCGGCCGCAACGATCAGGAGCCGGGCGCATGAGCAAAGCGCCGCAGAAAAAACAGTTGTTCAAGCGCGTCACCCTGATCGGCATCGGCCTGATCGGCTCGTCGCTGGCCCATGTCATGCGCGAACAGAATATCGCCGGTGAGATCATTGTCGCGACCCGCAGCAAGCAAACCCTGGATCGCGCTATTGAGCTTGGCCTCTGCAATCGCGGCACGCTGGACATGGGCGCCGCCGTCGAAGGGGCCGATCTGGTCATTGTCTGCACGCCGATGGGCAGTTACGCCGACGTCGGCAATGCCATCGCCGGACACTTGAAGCCGGGCGCCATCGTCAGCGATGTCGGCTCGGTCAAGGAGCCGGTGTTTGCGACCCTCGGCGCTGCTTTGCCGGATACCGTGCATCTGGTGCCGGGCCATCCGATTGCAGGAACCGAGCATTCCGGCCCCGACGCCGGTTTTGCCAGTTTGTTCACGAACCGCTGGACCCTGCTGACTCCGACCCCGGACACCGCCCCTGAAGCCGTCGACCTGGTCGTGCAGTTCTGGACACGGGCCGGCGCCATGGTCGAGATCATGGAAGCCCACCACCACGACCAGGTGCTGGCGATCACCTCGCACCTGCCGCACCTGATCGCCTACACCATCGTCGGCACGGCGACCGATCTTGGTGACGATCTGAAACAGGAAGTGATCAAGTTCTCGGCCTCGGGGTTTCGCGATTTCACCCGCATCGCCGCTTCCGACCCGACCATGTGGCGCGACGTGTTCCTGACCAACAAGGACGCCGTGCTGGAAGTGCTGAGCCGGTTCGACGAGGATCTGACGGAACTGAAGCGCGCCATCCGCAAGGGTGACGGCGACAAGCTGTTCGAACAGTTCACCCGCACCCGCGCCATCCGCCGGGGCGTCGTCGATGCCCGTCAGGACGACCTGCCGGCACCGCTCCTGGGGCCCATCCCCGCGCCCTATCGCAACGACAACGACTGAGGAGCCGTTCATGCAGCCTGCCATCGATGCTTTCCTTGCGGGGTTCCCCGTCCTGATGCTGCATTCGGCTGTCACCATCGCCCTGCTGGTGGTCGGCGTACTGGTCTATATGTGGATCACGCCCTGGGACGAAATCAAGCTGATCCGCGACGGCAATACCGCTGCCGCCGTGTCCATGGGCGGTGCCGTGATCGGCCTTGCCCTGCCGCTTGCCTTTGCCATGGCCGGCAGCGTCAGTGTTTATGAAATCCTGATCTGGGGGCCGGTGACTTTGGTCTTGCAGATTGCCGCGTACCGCATCGCCGATGTGCTGCTGCGCGATCTGCCGAAACGCATCGAAGTGGGCGAGATGGGCGCCGCCGTGCTGCTGGTATCGATCAAGATCGCCGCCGCCACCATCAACGCCGCCGCCGTCGCGGGCTAGTGAACAATGCAGTTCCGCGACATCGTGGCGCTGATCCTTCTGATCGCTGTTGCGCTCGGTGGTCAGCTTTTACGAAGCGACCCAGACACCCCGATCCCACCGCCACAGGCAGACAACCCGCGCCGCCCGGCTCCACAGGCTTTCACCGACCAGCCGTGGGATGCGGAAACACGGGCATGGCTGGAAAGCCGACCGAGTGCCGGGCCCAGAAAATCAGCCGACTGGATCGCGCCTGAGCGGAATGCCTACGTCGACCTGCCCAAGCGCCGGGGGTCCGGCACCGGCACCGCGTTCGCCGTCGGCGACGGCAAGTGGCTGACGGCGCGTCATGTCACCGACGGCTGCAGTGAAATTGCCCTGCAGACCGCACCCGGCAAGGGCATCCGCGTCAGCAGCGCGGTCAATCATCCGAACGCCGACGTCGCCCTGCTGACAACCCGGAGCGGCCCGATACCGTTTCCGCTCGGCACCGATGCGGCCCGCGGTGACGACGGCTACCTGATCGGCTTTCCCAAGGGCAAGCCCGGTGCCGTGCATGTATCGATGATCGGCACCACGACCTTGCGCGAGGGCGGACGCTATCAGACCCGCGAACGCGCATCCGTATGGTCGGAACGAAGCCGTATTCCCGGCCAGTTCGGCTCTCTCGGCGGCCTCTCGGGCGGCCCCACCTTCAGTGCCGACGGGCGGCTTGCCGGGGTCGTGCTGGCCGAAGAACCCCGGCGCGGCCGCGTGCTGACGGCCGAGGTCGCAACCCTCGGGCAGATGATCAACCAGGCCGGACCCGCCCCGCAAACGCGCCCTGCCGACAAGTTGAGCAGCGACAGCTATCCAAAAATCGCGCGCGAATTGCTGACATCGCTGCGCATCGCCAAGGTTCTGTGCCGTGTCCGTTGAGCGCCGGCGGCACGCTTCCGTTAAGGGCCGGCGGCACGCTTGCCGGTTGTGCCGTTCTTTTCACCGGCTATGCTCGGTGTTCACGACTGCAGGGGAGAGCACGGCATGTCGGTAAACACGTTAAAACAAAATCTGATCTTGCCGGTTATCGGTGCGCCGATGTTTCTCGTTTCCGGTGTCGATCTTGTCGTCACCCAGTGTACAAGCGGTGTGATCGGCGCGTTCCCGGCCCTGAATGCCCGCCCGGCCGAGGCGCTCGACACATGGCTGAGCGAGATCAGGAGCCGACTTGCGGCCTTCGAGGGCGAGACCGGCAGGACCGCCGCGCCCTTTGCCGTCAACCTGATCGTGCACGGATCGAACGACCGGCTTGATCAGGACCTGGCCACCGTCGTCCGCCACAAGGTGCCGCTGGTGATTACCTCGCTTTCGGTCCCGGACAAGGTGATCGACGCCGTACATGGTTATGGCGGGCTGGTCTTTCATGACATCACAACCGTCCGGCATGCGGAAAAGGCGGCAGCCGCCGGTGTCGACGGCCTGATTCTGGTCGCTGCCGGGGCCGGTGGCCATGCCGGTCGTCTTAACCCGTTTGCCCTGATTGCCGAGGTCAGAGCGTTCTATCAGGGTGCGATCATCCTTTCCGGCGCCATTGCCAACGGCCGCGCGATCCTTGCCGCCGAAGCACTCGGCGCCGATTTCGCCTATATCGGCTCGGCCTTCATCGCGTGTGACGAAAGCATCGCCACCCAGGGCCATAAACAGATGATCGTCGCGAGCCGCGCCGCCGACATTCTTTACACGCCCTATTTTTCCGGTACCCCCGGCAACTACCTGATCCCCTCGATCACGGCCGCCGGCGTTGATCCCGAGGAAGCCGCAACCGCACAGCCGAGAAAGATGGAATTCGCCAGCGGATCATCCAAGGCTAAAGCCTGGAAAGATGTGTGGAGCGCCGGACAGGGCGTCGGTCCGATCACAGCGATACAACCCGCAGCCGAATACATCGCTCAACTCAAGGCCGAGTATGATGCGGCCCGTCAGGACATGATTAAATAGACAAAGGAATTTCCCGTTCCATCATCCTTCGAGACGACCCCCAAGCGGGGTCTCCTCAGGATGAGGGGATATTTTCCACACCCTCATGCTGAGGAGGACGCATCGCGTCCGTCTCGAAGCATGCCGGTACTATCTGCTGCTACTCCCAGACAATCAGTGGCAAGCGGATCAGCTTGAGCGGGCCGACGGTAAGCTGCCGGTCCTGCAGACCGAGCGGCAGGGACAGCTGTTTCGGCCCGCCACCGTTCGGCACCCTGGCCAGCACGCCCAGCACAACCCTGGCCAGCGCCCCGTCTTCAGGGCGCACCATGCCCGCCCGAACCAGTTGTTCGATGGCCGGCTCAAACCCGGTAATCCGCGCCGTGAACGCACCGATCGGCTGCAGGTCGGCATCCAGTGCCAACGTGCCTTCACCGGCAAGTCCAAGCACACCGTGCGCCAGATCAAGTCTTTTGATATCAAGCGCGCCACCGTCCCGGGTCCAGCCACGCAAGGCATCGGCATCGGGACCGGCCGGCGGCTCGGCACCGGTCAGTTGCAGCCGGGTCTTGAGGTGCGCGATGTTCGGGCCGAACGGTGAGTTGAAGCGGGGCGGCAGATCGATAGTGCGGATGTCCAGATCAAGGTCGGCATAAACCGGGACCGATCCCCGGGTTAATACCGCCGACAAGGATGCCAGGGCCATTGCCTCGCCGTTCGCCTCGTCGATCACCTGCGCCGCTTCAAGGGTCAACGTCAGCTTGCCACCGCCGGATCGGTCCAGATACAGCGCATTGCGCCCGGCGCTGAAGGTGTAACGCCCGGAAAAAGCCCCCTTGCCAAGATTGAGCGTAACCGGCGCCTTCAGGTTTCCGTCAAGACTGCCGATGTTCCAGGGTGCCAGAGCGGCCTGCAGGGATGGCACATTGAGATGCCAGCCGCCCAGCGGGTCTACGCCCTTGGCATCAGTGACCTCGATGATCAACCGGCCCGGATACCCCGATATCGCGAGCGCGCCATAACTGACGCTGCGGCCCTCGGATTTCTCTGCTGCGATCCAGCCGTCGATGTGGTCCCTGACCGCACCTGCAAGCCAGAACCACCAACCCGTATAGAGCGCCATCGCCCCGATCAGCACGACGAATAGCGTCACCCGGCGCCGCCGTCTGTCGGCGAACGGGGTTTCAACAATCAACAGTTCCGGTTCGGAATTTTTGTGTGCAGTCATTACCGACAATCTAGACCGTTGCCCCGGCTTTCGGAAGGGCATAGCTTGAATTCACCTGTTCATCATCTGTCCCGGTTGCCCCATGACCCTCTCCCCAGCCCATAAAAAAATCCTCGCCGCAGCCGCCCCGATCATTTTCGTCCTGCTGTGGTCGACCGGTTTTATCGGTGCCAAGATGGGTATGCCGCACGCCGAGCCTTTCACATTTCTGGCAATCCGTTTCATGCTGGCAGCGGTTTTGTTCATTCTTATCCTGATCGTGATGCGGGTGCCGTGGCCGAGATCACCGGCCGTATGGCTGCATGCGTCGCTGGTCGGCATCCTGATGCAGGGGATTTATCTGGGGGGTGTTTTCTATGCCGTCTATCACGGTACCTCGGCCGGCATTTCGGCGCTGATCGTCGGTGTGCAGCCGGTGCTGACCGCCATCTTCGCCGGACTTTTGCTCAGCGAACGGCTGAGTGGCAAGGCGTGGTTCGGCCTTGTGCTCGGCTTCGTCGGTATTGTTCTTGTGCTGTGGCGACAAGCCGGTGACACCGGCGGCTGGCACGGAATCATCGCCTGTGTCGCCAGCCTGATCGGCATCACCGCCGCCACGCTGTATCAGAAGCGCTATGCCACCGGCATTGATCTTCGCGTCGGATCGGCGATCCAGTTTGCCGCCGCCGCCGCCCTGATGGGGGTCATGGCTCTGGCCTTCGGCGAGACCATGGTCATCGACTGGAACGGGGAATCGATTTTCGCCATGGCCTGGCTGGTGGTCGTCCTTTCGATCGGCGCGATCACGCTTCTCTATATCCTGATCCGCCAGGGTGCGGCATCAAAAGTCGCCAGCCTGTTCTATCTGGTGCCGCCGGTGGTCGCCGTCGAGGGCTATCTGCTGTTCGACGAAATCCTCAGCCCGATGGCATTGCTCGGCATGGGCATCACCGTGATCGGCGTTGCCCTGGTGACACGGGGCTAGTGCCATGCCTGTACGCAAATCTTCACGCAAACCCTTCACCCCGCCCACCGGCGCGTTCTGGGTTTTCGCCTATGGATCGCTGATGTGGCATGCGGATTTTCCCTTTGCCGAAAGGCGCCCGGCCATGCTGTACGGCTATCACCGCGCGCTCTGCGTCTATTCATGGGTTTACCGGGGCACGCAGCAGTGTCCGGGGCTGGTTTTCGGCCTTGACCGTGGCGGTGCCGTCAGCGGCGTTGCCTACCGCATAGCCGGGAGGCACGGCAAAGCCGTCTATCAGCAACTGCATGAGCGCGAGATGGTCACCGATGTCTACTGCCCGCGCTGGCTCAAGCTTCGACTGGGCGGCGGAAAAACGGAAACCGTCACCGGCCTCGCCTTCGTTGCCAATGAAGCGAACAAACAGTATGCCGGCAAACTGTCCGACGAGGCGCAACGTCGCCTCATTCAGGCCGGACACGGCAAGGCCGGACCCTGCACCGACTATGTGCTGAATACCGCCGATCATCTGGCCGAATGCGGCATCCGCGACCGGGCACTGGAGCGGCTGGCGAAGCGGTTGCGCGCGTAACACCGCATCCTCAACGCAAGGATCAGAGACCAGATCTATAAACAGAGTTGATGACGAAGTATTGAGCGTCTTCCCGGACGCGGGATTCTTCCGAGCGCAGCGAGGCAAGGAAGACCAGCGATCCGGGACCCATTCCCGGATCACGCCATGCCCGACGATGGGTCCCGGATCGTAACCCTCGCCCCCGAAACCTGACGGTTCCGGGCTCGGCTAACGTTCGGGATGACGTGGTAAGGTGGGGATGTCGAACGGAGAATGGAATAAACAGCCTCAGTCGCCAAGCGAGATCGCGCCGTCTGCCGCAATCGGGAAAAACGGATTCCAGGCGACCTCCCAGAGATGCCCGTCAGGATCAGCGAAGTAACCGGAATAGCCGCCCCAGAACACGTCTTCGGCAGCTTTGATCAGCGTGCCGCCGGCGGCGACGGCTTCATCAAGAACCGCATCGACCTCGGCCTTGTCGCGCCCGTTATAGGCCAGCGCGATACCGGAAAAGCCGTGCGTGCTGTCATCGACACCAGCGTCCGCAGCCAGAGCGGCACGCCCGTACAGACCAACGATCATGCCGCCGGCCTGAAAGAACGTAACGTCATCGTTCGATTGCCCGGACGCCTGCCAGCCGAGCGCCTCATAAAACGCGCGGGCTCTCGTCATGTCGGCAACACCGAGGGTCACAAGGCTGAGGCGCTGCTCCATGATCCTAGCCGCACTTGGAGTGACCGCACGACGTGCAGGTGTCGCAGCCTTCCTGGCGGATCAGTGACGGTTGGCCGCATTTCGGGCATTGCTTGAACATGCTGGAGCGAGCCGGCGCGTCTTCGCTGGCGCTGCCCCGGCCGGTTCCGGCCCCTGCGGCGACCGCGACAGGCATTCGCTGGGCTTCCAGCGCCGGGTCGATCTTTGCCGCCGGATTGGCCATGAAGCCGGTATCGATCATGTGGTTTTCGATGACGCTGCCGATGGCCGCCAGCAGCGAGGGGACGTACTTGCCGCCGACCCAGTAACCGCCACGCGGATCAAACACCGCCTTCAATTCCTCGACCACGAACGACACATCGCCGCCGCGCCGGAACACCGCCGAGATCATCCGCGTCAGCGCCACCGTCCAGGCATAATGCTCGGTATTCTTGGAATTGATGAAAATCTCGAACGGGCGGCGGCGGCCCTGATCGTCGATGATGTCGTTCAAGGTGATATAGATCGCATGATCGCTTTCCGGCCAGCGCACCTTGTAGGTCTTGCCGGGCAGCTCACCCGGCCGGTCCAGCGGCTGGAACATCCGCACCACCGAGCCGCTGTCGCCCTCGTCCTTGGGCAAGGTCTTTTTGGCCGGCGTCTCGAACGGCAGTTCCGGCTCGGCGACGGGCTTTTTCTTTTTATCGACAAGCTCAAGCACAGCCCCGGTGACATCGTTCGGCCGGTACGTGGTGCAGCCCTTGCAGCCAAGCTCGTAAGCCTGCGCATAGATGCCCTTGAAATCCTCAAACGAGGCATCTTCCGGCACGTTGATGGTTTTCGAGATCGAGCTGTCGATGTATTTCTGCACGGTCGCCTGCATCACCAGATGATCTTCGGGTGCCAGTGACTGGGCATCGACAAAGGCGCTGGTCAACTCGGCTTCCGCACCTTTCAGCCGCTGATAAAGGCGAAAGGCGTAATCGGATACTTCTTCTTCGCGCCGGGTGCCGTCCGGCATCAGCACGTGACGGCGATAGGTGAAACTGAACACCGGCTCAAGCCCCGACGAAATATTGTCGGCGAACAGCGAAATGGTCCCGGTCGGCGCCACCGACGTCAGCAGCGCGTTGCGGATGCCGTGTTCGGCGATGGCGTCCTGCACGTCCTGATCCATTTCACGGATGGTTTCACCGGCCAGATATCGGTCCCGGTCGAACAGCGCAAACGCACCCTTTTCTTTCGCCAGATCAACCGACGCCAGATAGGCCGAACGCTGCAGCGCCTTCAGCCAGATTTCCGTCAGCCGCACCGCTTCGCGTGATCCGTAGCGCGCCCCGCACATGATCAGCGCGTCGGCCAGACCAGTGATGCCGAGACCGATGCGCCGCTTGGCCTTCGCCTCATGCGCCTGCTGGTCGAGGGGAAACCCGGACACATCAACCACGTTGTCCATCATGCGGACCGCAGTCCGCGTCAGATCGTCGAGGGCTGCCACATCAAGTTCGGCCGCCGCATCAAACGGGTCCCTGACCAGCCGGGCCAGATTGATCGAGCCCAGCAGGCACGCGCCATACGGCGGCAGCGGCTGTTCGCCGCACGGGTTGGTGGCGTGAATGGTCTCGCAGTAATGCAGATTGTTGCGGTTGTTGATGCGGTCGATAAAGATCACGCCCGGCTCGGCATAGGCATAGGTCGCGTGCATGATCTTGTCCCAGAGCGCGCGCGCCTTGAGCGTCCGGTAGACCATGCCGTCAAACACCAGGTCCCACGACGCGTCATCCTTGACCGCCTGCATGAAGGGATCGGTGACCAGCACCGACAGGTTGAACATGCGGAGCCGGCCCGGCTCCTGCTTGGCATCAACAAAGGCCTCGATATCCGGATGATCGCAGCGCAGCGTCGCCATCATGGCACCGCGCCTGGAGCCCGCCGACATGATGGTCCGGCACATGGCATCCCAGACATCCATGAACGACAGCGGGCCCGACGCATCGGCACCGACACCCTTGACCCTGGCACCCTTGGGCCGCAGCGTCGAAAAATCGTAGCCGATACCGCCGCCCTGCTGCATGGTCAGCGCGGCTTCTTTCAGCTGCTCGAAGATGCCGGCCATGTCGTCGGGGATATCGCCCATGACGAAACAGTTGAACAGCGTGACACGACGCTCGGTACCGGCACCGGACAATATGCGTCCGGCCGGCAGGAACTTGAAATCTTCCATCGCCTGGAAGAAGCGCTCCTCCCAGTGATTGGCATCGGCCTCAACGGCGGCAAGCGCTTTCGCCACCCGACGCCAGGAATCCGTGACCGTCTTGTCGACGGGCCGCCCCTCGGCGTCCTTCAGTCGATATTTCATGTCCCATATCTGCTGGGAAATCGGTGCGACGTCGATCATGGTGCGTCTTTCAAATGGCAAATGGGCAAATGAGCTTCATTTCAGAGTCCGAACCATAGGCACAGCATGGCCTGCCAGCAAGCAGATGTTCTTGAAATGTTTCCACTGATTTTACCAGATTTATCCCCCGGCGCAATCAGCAAAATATCATTATAATCAATATATAAGCCGGTTTTCCCCGGGTTTCACGGGGTGATGGGGCGGTTTTTTCCCGGATTGGCCGGCGGGACTGTTTCAGGGGTTCTGCAGCAGACGCGCAGAAGCGGCCTCGATGCCGCCTTCCAGTTTCTGCATGAATTCGCGGCGCGGCAAACCGGGCCGGATCGGGTCCAGAACTTCCAGCGTAATCGTGCCCGGCTTGACAGTGTATTTGCGCCGCCCCCAGTAGACC
>JBBDOA010000180.1:0-10300 GCA_040877275.1 Rhodospirillales bacterium
GGAAATGTTCCGACATTCCGCAGCCGGCACCGGATTAAACGGCGCGGCTTACTGCATCAGACCCAGTTCCAGCGCCTTGATCTGCAAGGCCACATATTTCGAATAAACCCGGTTCTGCGAAAGTCCGCCGCCCAGAAACCACAGTCCCTTTTGCGGGGTCGGCACGAACATATTGCGCAGCTCTCCCTGCTCGTTCAGGCCCCAGATCGGACCAACCCGATCAGCGATCTCCTTGCCGAGAACCTGTGCCACAAATTCTTCCTGCTTCTGAAATCCGGTCGCGGTAACGACAAGGTCCGCCTTCTCGACACGACCATCCCGCATCAACAATCCGTCCGCAACGAAGCGTTCCGCATCGTCCCATTGCAGGACGCCGATTTCGCCGTCGACGATCAGGTCGGAACAGCCGCAGTTCAGGTAGTACCCGCCATGGCGTACGCGCAATTGCATATTGTGACCGCCATTGAACGGACCAAAGTCTATCTTGAAGCCACGCGCCTTCAGGCCGTCGAGCAGCTTTTTGTCATGCGCCGCGCTCCGCTCGGTATTTTCCTGCAATCCCTTCTTGAGCAGGCTGAATGTCGGCACCATGGCAAACAGATCGGCATCATCGGTTGAGAGATCCCCGCTCAGATAAGGCGCGTCGCCAAATTTCGCCGCTTCAAGGCCGATGATCGTGGTCGGCCCGCGCTGGACCATCTTCACACGGGCACCGTGCAGATGCAGGTCTTGCGCACAATCATGCCCACTGGTGCCGGTGCCGAGAACAATCGCCCGCTGTCCCTTGTATTGTTCACCGGATTGGTAGTCCGACGTATGCAGCACTTCGCCCTTGAAGTCATCAAGACCGGGAACCTGCGGCTTCTTTTTATTCCCCGACACCCCGTTGGCAAACACCAGATGCTTCGGATGAAGGACCCTTTCCGTGCCATCTGCACGGCGCACACTTACGTTCCAGACGTCGGTCGCGTTATCGAAACCACCACCGACGACTTCACTGCTGGTCCAGACATTGCACTCCATCGCCATCGCATAAAACTCGATGAAGTTTGCCAGCATATCCTTTGAAATGTAGCGCGGCCAATTCGGCGGGAACGGAATATAGGGAAAGTGGTTCTTGTCGACCTGATTGTGCAGCGCCAGCGAGTGATAACGGTTACGCCACACATCACCGATACGCGCTGTCTTCTCAATGACGAGCGTGTCGACACCGAGCAGCTTGAGTCGGCCCGCCAGGGTCAGTCCGAACTGGCTGCCGCCAAGGATCACGACGACCGGCTCCCGATCTTCGAAAGCCTGCTCTTTTGCTCTCAGATCGCTCCAGTTGTCGCCGCCAAAATTTCTTGAATAGGCTGAACCGGCCGGACGGTTTTCATGAACGGGTTCTTCATGCCCCTTGATTTCAGTCAATGAACTGGAAAACACCCACGCCCTGGCAGGCTCATCAGCCATAAGTCGGAGCACGCCATGGCAACGGCCGGCGTCGGTTTCGAAAGCAAAGATCGCCTCAATCACGTCATTTCCCAGACGTCGCAGGCGCCGGGGCGGTTTGCGTCCGTCTGCAATTTCAAAGTTTCGAGCATTCACCTGTTGCTGGGCACGGAGCAGACCGTCAAGCACGGCAACACGCCCTTCGTGGGGCGTTATCGCCCAGGTGAAGGCAAGCGCGTCACGCCAATGGCAATCAGATACGAACATCGCCTCCAGGCCCGCCCGGTTCCGGGCACCAAGCGCCGATTCGAAGCGAGATAGCCAAATCGCGACACAATCGGCATCGACTGACGTAATAGAGTTCATTCCGTACATCCTCGCTCAATCATCTGGACAACTGCGCCGTTTCCCTGCGGATGCTCCCGGTCGGGGCGCATCCCTGATGCGATGGCCGGGCGGTCGACCTGTCGTGCAAACCGTGAAAAAATTCCAGATTTCCGGTAATGAAATCAGGCAGATAAATGTTGAATAATTTTATGTTCGATCCGGTATTCTGCATTAAGATTGCAGATGTTTTTATCACCAGTATGGGCGCCCCATGTAAATTTCACAGTCCATATTTGAGTTAGCACTCCACTCTAAAAAGATCAAGTAGAAATCATACGTCTTCTATAGAAATCAATATGTAGACAAGCCATCACCCCGCGTTTACTGTACGCTATTGGCTGAAAAGCATAAGGAACATCCATGCGCAGCAAGAAAACCAAGGACAACAATGCGCTGGCTGTACCGCCAGACGGCAGGTCTGACGGCAGCTCTGACGCCAGGACCTGGAATTCCCCTGGCAAGCCCGTCGGTGCGGTTATTTCGGCGATGGCCGTGATCCGTGCCATACATGCGGCTCCGAATCCGCTAAATGCCAGCGAGGTTGCGCGTGCTGCGGGTCTTTATCGCGGCACGGCCTACAACATTCTTCAAACGCTGCTTAACGAGGGTGTGCTGGGATATGATACGGTAACGAAATCGTACCACCTCAGCACCCAGATATTCGAACTGGCGCACGGGGTTCTCCGCAAAAGCGGTTTGCTTGATATCGTTCGCCCGGAGCTGTTTGCGCTTGCGGAAAGTTGCGGCGTGACGGTCTTTCTGGCGAAGGTCACGGATAACTTCGAACTGATGGTCCTCGATTTTGTCGGCGGCGGCTTCAGGATCGATTCCTATTTCAGTGTCGGCCGCCGCTCGCCACCGTTTTCGGGCGCACCAGGGGTGCTGATGGCGGCATTCTCGGCACTCGATGTCGAGTACATCAGGGAACATTATCACCTGACAGAATGGTTCCAGCGGCCACCGTTCGAAGAATTTGTCGAAAGGATGGAAGCGGCAAAACGTGATGGGTATTCGATCGACCGTGGCAACCGGCGCAGCGGCCTGACCCAGATTGCCATACCGGTGTTTTCAAATTCCACCGGGAACCTGTCACTCATCATTACCTGCATCGACTACAAGAACGCATTTACCGAGGAAAAGCTGGATGCCACCGCCAATGCCGCACTGACATACGCTGACCGTATCTCGTCGCAGCTGACGAGATTGCATCTCAACTGACCAGGCGGCGATCAGGTTGCTTCAGCACCCTTTCCGGTGACATCCGGAACGCCGTTCCGGTGTAGCCGGATCGTCGCCGCAATACCATCAGACAGGGTTGTTTTCGGCATGCCCGGAAACAGCTCGCGGATATCCCGCCCCGGGCGAACGGATGCAATGCTGTGCATCTGGCCGCGGCACTGAATGCGCGCCTCAGGCACGACCGTGCGGATAGTGTCCCGGAAATCATCCAGTGAAATTCTGTCGCCGATCAGATTGGCAACGTGCGCCCCGGCACAGGGTTCTAGCACAGCCCTGACAAATGCGGATGCGACATCGTCCACGAAAATCGCTTCGATCATACCGGACATGGGTATTGTATAGGCCTCGCCGCGGGCCGCAGCGCGACAGGCCAGGCTTAACCCGGCGCTGTTTCCAGCCGTACGGCCATAGCCGTAGACGACCGGCGGTCGAATCCCCATTGAAGACAATCCATGCGACTTGGCATAGACGTGCGCCGATAGTTCGGATGCAAGTTTGAAGATGCCGTAATGGCCGCCCGGAGTGACCGTCTCGCCGCCGTCCTCTGCGTGCACGAGCGCCGTGCTGGCATAGACGACCGGCATTGCCCTCTCGCTTGCCAACGCCAACAGATGCAGGGTGCCGATATAATTTATTTCAGCGGCCCGAGCCGGATCGGTCTGGCATATCGGCCCCAGGGCACCGGCCAGATGGATGACGCGGTCACACCCCGACAGGGCACTCTCCAGATCGGCGCATCTGCTGACATCGCCCGAGATCCAGTCTATTCCCGAAGCCCCCCTGCCCAGCACATCTTCAAGAAGCGACCTGTCTTCGCCAAGCTCCATGACGCGGGGCCGCACACCTTCGAGCAACAATTGTCTGGCAACCCACGCGCCGATAAACCCGCCGCCGCCTGTGATCAGTACTTTCATCCCGTCACCTGATAGCAGGGCATCGCCGCAGCCGACGACCACGCCCGATCCGGGAATTTATTGCGGTGATCCGGCAAGCTTTCCCCCGTCGACCGGTATGGCAGCACCGGTGATAAACGTCGAGTCGCCGAGGCAGAGCCAGACGACCGTCGTTGCTATTTCCATGGCCGATGCAACCCTTTGCATCGGCGTGCGGTTTTCGACCGCGGTAAAGTCACCGTTATTGAGCCTTTCACTCATGGGTGTGCGAAAGGAACCCGGGCACAGGGCATTAACGCGGATATTTTCGCCGGCGTATTCAAGCGCCGCGGTCTTCGTCAGGCCGATGATGCCGTGCTTGGCTGCCGAATAAGCCCCCATCGACGGCGTGCCGCGCAGCGATGCCGTCGACCCGATGTTGACAATAGACCCGGATCCGGTTTGGCGCATCGCCGCAATTTCATGCTTCATGCAGTAGAAGACGCCGGTCAGGTTGACATCAATGACCCGCAGCCATTCGCGTTCGCCATAGTCACCCAGGGAATTCCTCGCGCCCTCAATACCGGCATTATTGACGGCACAGTCAATACGACCGAACCGATCCATGGTCTGTTCGATGAAATTCGCGACCGTCGGGCTGTCTGTAACGTCAAGCGGCCAATAGACCGCAGTGCCGCCGGAACTTTCTATTTCATCGACCAGCAATGCGCCGGCATCGTGCTGCAAATCACCAATCGCGACCGCCGCGCCCTGTTGAGCCAGAGCGCACGCAATCGCACGGCCCAGCCCCGATGCACCGCCCGTGACAATACATATTTTCTGACGCCCAAGGACAGATCCATACTCTATTGCAGGGTCTGCCCCAACGGGTTGTTTATGATTGGCCGCCACAACACGCCTCGATTGGCTGATCATGAAAACACATGTGGTATTGGTCTACATGAGGCGTGAGTGATTTCCAATGAAAATATTTGTTTTATATAGAAGACAAATATTGCCCCAGAGGCAATTCACTACCTTTATGATTCTATAGCCGGTGTCGTGCCGTAGCGGCAGACCTTCGGTCTCGCAATATTCCCGTTGGTCTTGTCATATCGGTCGGCGATAAACGTCATTGGCAATCAAGCGCTTCAAGTCGTCGGTCGTTGGAAAAACAATCGCGCTGAAAACGCTCATCTACCATTCAGGCGACGAGAGCGCGCCATGTCCAGGTTCAGGCTTGAACAAACTCTGCAGAAATTCTCAGCCGTTCACTCTTCCGTCTGCAACCACTTCAACATTCAAAGACACCTCATCACCAGAGACGAATTTAAAATTCAACGCAACCCTGCACTTGCCGAATGGCAGCAGCTTTGTGCTGTATAATTTCGGTCAATCTGGGCTAAACTGAGACGAATTCGCATTCGTCTGACACCACCGACACGCCTAAATACAGAAATAGCAGAACGCTGATCTGTGCGCTTTTCTGTATGGGCTGCCACCGACCTCGCTCGGCACCCTTGGTTCTGCGCATGACGGGTCAGTCTCCGATTGAATAGACCGCCACCTGATCGCCGACCTGATCCTTGATGATCGAGTTGCCACCGGCGATGAACGCGACGAATTGCGTTCCGTCGTGTTCGTAGACCGCCGGATTGGCAACGACCGGCGCTTCGACAAGATCGGACCAGAGTTCTTCGCCGGTAGCCAGGGAATAGGCGCGCACCTTAGCGTCCATTGAGGCGCCGATGAAAACGAGGCCCCCAGCCGTTACTGCAGGGCCGCCGATGGTCGGCGAGCCGAGACTCTCCGGCATATAGAACCCGTATTGCTGCGAGACCCCGACCGGCCTGCGCCATGCCACCTTGCCGGTGCGCATGTCGATCGCCACCAATTCACCGTAGGGCGGCTCCCAGCAAGGCATGCCAAGCCAGTTCACCGCGTTGTTCAGGTACATGCCGTAAGGTGCGCCCGTCTGGGGGTAATACCCCTGTTCGTTGCCGGACCCGCCGTTGATGCGTTCGTATTCATCGCGCGGTATCAGCCTGATGTACTGGGTGATGTGGGAGGTGTTGACGATCGCCATCTGGCTTTCGGGATCGAAGGCAACGCCGCCCCACTGTACGCCGCCGGCGCTGTCGGGATAGCTCAGAACCCCGGATCCCTCGGTTGTGGGGGGAGAATACATGCCCGCATATTCCAGATCGTCGAACAGGCGCGAACATTCGCCCAGACCAGCAAGGTCGGCGGCCCACCAGATCTCGGGCTTTTCGGCCTGGTCCAGAAGCGGCGCGGGCAGTGTCGGGAACGGCTGGGTCGGTGCGTAATATTCGCTTTCGATGATGCCGGCCGGAACGGGACGTTCCTCGATCGGCCAGACGTCCTCTCCCGTCTCGCGATTGACGACGAACAGAAAACCCATCTTGGTGGCCTGCATCAGCGCGGGGATTTCCTCGCCATTGACGGTGATGTCCATCAGCGTTGGCGCGGAATTCGTGTCGTAATCCCAGATGTCGTGATGCACCCATTGCCGCGACCAGACGACCGCGCCGGTTTCGATGTCGACGGCGGTGGTCGAGGTCGCCAGCGGGATCTCTTCTGTACGGTTGCCGCCCCAGTAGTTGGGCGACGGCGACGAGACCGGCAGGTAGACGAGGCCCAGTTCCTCGTCGACAGACATGGCGGTCCAGACGTTAGCGGTGCCGGAGTGCTCGCGCACGTCATCGGGGAGAATGTCCAGGCTCCACTCCCGCTCACCCGTCCGGGCATTGATCGAGAAAACCGTACCTGGGGGCGCTTCGGCGAAGGCCCAGTCGTTGCCCGCCCACCCGAGGATGAGATGGTCGCCGGTGACGGTCGGAGGCTGCAACAACGACAACGGCCAGCGGTCGTTGGTATCGTTCCACTGGTTGACGTCGAGCACACCCCCATCCGCGAAATCCGGGCAAAGGGTGCCGGTATCGGCATCCACAGCAAAGAGTTGCGCATCCATGGTGCCGAGATAGACGATCTTTTGGCAGATCTCTCCGGCGACGGGGGTTTCGGCCTCCCAATAGGACACGCCGCGGTTCTTCAGGGCCGGCTGGGTCAGCGCCTCGAGCGTGGACTGACTGTCAAAGATCCACCGCTCTTCGCCTGTGGCCGGATCGAGCGCGATGATGCGATAGAATGGTGTGCCGATGTAGAGGGTTTCGTTGGCGTAGATCGGCGTTGCCGACCAGACCGTCGCCGGAAGATCGCCGCTGCCGTCCGATACGTCTCCGGTGTGATAATCCCAGGCAAGCTCGAGCGACCCGACGTTCGAAGTATTGATCTGCGTCAGGGGAGAGTATTTCTGCGCGTTTAACTGGCCGTGGAATCCGTCCCAGACCGGCCCTTCCGGCACCAGTGGAATTGGCGCGGCCTCTGTGGCGAGGCTCGGCGCGGCCGGCGCTTCGTCGGCAGTTGCGGGTGGGAGGGTCTCTCCCTGGGCGAAGGCCGCGCCAGACAAAGTCAGTGCCGAGGCGAAGGTGGCGTAGGCAAGTGTTTTCATCATTGGGCTGCCGTCCGTGTCGGGACGAAACTCATGATCGCGGCGACAGTCGCGGCAACCATGATGGCCACGAGCCAATATTCATGCAGGAACCATGCGGCGAGTATGGTTCCGAGCGCCCCGAGCAGGGCGAGGACGCGGACGAACGTCGCCGATCCGCCGGAGTGCTTGAACAGTAGGAAGACGCCCGCCCCTGCCAGCAGGATCGACGAACACACCACCATAAGGGCGCCAGCGGTTCCTGTCACACCGGTCATCGGCGCGGAGTAGTTGAAAGCTGAAATTCCGATTCCGCATAGCGCCGCTGCCGTCAGCGTCGCTGGCCAGATATTTTCCCGTATATCTCTCACGCTCCCTCTCCTCACCGTTTAACTACAATATTCGCGAAACTGCTTCCGCTCGCCCACGTGCAAGAGCCCCTTGGTCGGGGCGACCGGCCGGGGATGTAAATACAACGTCGAAGGCACCGCATCGTTCCGGCGAAGGAACGATGCGGTCGTTGTTCCGAGGGACGGCAAACGGTTGCGGCTGCCATCTGGATGGTCACTTGCCGTGGTCGGGAAACGCGGTCTTGCGGATGACGTAACCGAGGGTCAGACCCTGCACGACCACGGAAAAGATTACGACGCTGTATGTCGCAGCGAGTATGAAGGGCCGATAACTTCCCTCCGGCAGCGAGAGCGCCAGCGCCACGGAGATGCCGCCGCGCACACCGCCCCAGGTGAGGACAGGAATGGGTTCTTCATTCACTGATTTTATAGGTCACCGTAATCAAATCAAAGTTTCCTCTGACAAGACCTTTATTCCATCCAACCCCGGTCCAGATAGGTTGTCGCGCCGACCCTGGAGACCTGTAAGCGCTGGATGCCGCCTGAACGGCGCACCGTCAACAATTCTGTTTCCGGTTTCGGCGGGGTGCCGTCCATACCGGTGATGGCCTCTGCGAGGACCCGGCCATCCGCCCGTTCGGGTTTGACCAGGCCCAGAAGATGCAACACCGTCGGTGCGATATCGATAATGCCCGACGGATAGGGTGACTGCCATTCCCTGCGGAACAACGCCCCGCCTGCGGCCATGACGTTTTGCAGTTCCTTGCGGTGCAGGCCGCCGTGTGTGCCGCCGCGCCCTTCGGGATAGCTGCCGTTGTAATAGCAACTGCCGACGATGCCATCGCCATACATGGCATCGTCGTTCTGCATGACAAAATAGATGTCCGGAGCGCGAGGGTGATCGATCAGCACCGCCGCGTGATCGAACGTCCCCGGCACGCCGCCGTTTACACCATCGCCATGCGGCGTGAAGATCATGCCGCACCAGGGCTGCTGATCAAGCCAGTCGACCATCGCCTTCATCCTGGACGGGTCATGGTCACGAACCATCACCGCCCCGCAATAGGACGTGTATCCGGCATAATCAAAGGTGTCGCCGAAATGATCGCCAATTTTAAAGCCGGCGTCGGCGGCCGCTGCATTGACGTCAATCCGTTGCTTTGTATTCAGATGACCATGATCGGAGGTCACGATGATCTGCAACTGGTCGTCCAGCCCCGTCTGCGTGCGCCAGTCGAGGAGCCGGCCAAACTGCTCATCGACGCTTTTGAGCGCCCGCGCCATATCCGACCCTGCTGCGCCGAGATAGTGGTGGGTCTGATCCGGATCAGCGTACCACAGGACCGTGACGTCAGGTTGATAGCTGGGCAGGATCGTCTCGATGACCATATCCGTCTGCACCCGGGCAACGTCGACGTCGGGACGGGTCGATTTCGGCAGCGGCCCGTGTTCGCGGATCAGTTCTTCGGCGATGGGCTTCGGGCAGGCATCGTTCCAGCCGATGAACCCCAGATTGATACTGCCCCGCTCCTCTGCACGGGGGTCCATCAGCCGTGCCGTACCGCAGGACCCGCCGAACACCGTCGCCATCGTCATGCCGGCTTTGCCAATCACATCACCCATGCCGGGCGTGTCCAGGAGCGCCCCGTCATAAGCCGCCATCGCAGCCGCGATATCCTTTGCACTGTTGGGCTGGAACATCCGGTCCGCAAAAACGTTCGGATCAAAGTACTTGTTATGCATGATGCCGTTACGCCGGGGTGTGGCTCCGGTTGCCAGTGCCGCGGCGTTGGTGCGTGTCGAGGATGGAAAAACCGAGCGGGCATGCGGAAAAGATGAGTTCTCGGCCATGAACCGGTGCAGGTTCGGCATCGATGCCGCTGTCACCATGTCCAGTCGCAACCCGTCACAGACGACGATCAGAAACTTCGGGGTAGCCGTCATCGTCATATTCCTGTTTCAGTTTTCACAATGCCGTTCATGCAATCTTGCGGGCGTTCGCCGGCACGGGCAGGGCTGAGCGGTCAAGATAGTCGTGCGAATGCACGACTACGGCGCTGTCGCTCAAATAAACGACCCCGTAAGCGGGCGGCTCATGGCTTTTCGGAACCGGTACGACGGTTTCCAGATCAAACGCAACCTGATGATTCGTTCCCTTCAGGATCGAGAACGGCACCCCGAGCCAGCTTCCGAACACGGGCCGGTGCACATGACCAAAGAACATGTGGCGAATATTTTTTGCACCGGCAATCACACCAGCCAAAGGCCGCTCGTCACGCAGACGGATGTTGTCGAGGGATGGGAGAGAAATATCGAAAGCCGGATGGTGCATGAACAGATAAACCGGCTTGTCGCCAGTCTCAGCCAGGCGCGCTTGCAGCCATCTGGCCCGAAGCTCACAGAACTCGCCCCAGTGCTCACCCGCCTCGGGCGCAAGCAGAGCCGTATCCAGCAGGATGCAACGACCCGCTTCGGTTTCGACCACGGACTGAATGAAGCCGTTTTCGTCG
>JBBDOA010000181.1:0-10264 GCA_040877275.1 Rhodospirillales bacterium
TCAAGACCGTACGCGGCACCGGTTACATGTTCGCCGCCGCCGTCAAGCGCCCGGATTAACGCCTCCGCGCCCGTCCACCGAATAGGTATTTGCCCCATGAACGAACAAGAAGATCGACACACGCTGAGCATCCAGTTGGCCAACCAGATCATCAACATGGCCAACAATCGCCTGCAGGATGGGGTTGATCCGGTCGATATCGCCGCCGGGTTACGGCATGCAGCGGCCAATTTCTCGGCATTTGCCGTCGCCAATTCGGAACATCCTGACGAGATTGATCCGGCCTTCTTTGCCGAAGAATTCATCCAGATTTATACGTATTATCTGGAAAAGCACACGACGCCAAAACAGACCCAGAGCGGGCTTGATGCGCTGATCAATCAGGTTCGCGACGAGAATTGACAGCGCCCGGGGCCATCCCTGCGGCTTAAGCGGCTTTTTTTACGATTTTCGGCACAGTGGCGCTTTTCTCACTTGATTTCCACCTGCCGAGTGGCTACCACCACACCCGACCGCGTCCCCTTCGTCTAGCGGTCTAGGACGCTGCCCTTTCACGGCGGAAACACGGGTTCGAGTCCCGTAGGGGACGCCAACTCGATACCTATTTCGAACGGTATCAACGAGTTAGCTTCACCAGAAAATGACCGTCTTCCCGTGCTGTAACAGTAAACTGCTACAGCGGGTGTTTTCATGGGTATTCCAAGGCTTCCCCACCTCACTCAACGCGGGGGCATTTATTACTTTCGCCGCGCTGTGCCCAAGGACCTTTACGATCAGTTCCAGCGAGCTGAACGGAGTTGTCAGAAGAAAATGGGTTGAGCCAGCTTTTACCGCCCCTACCCTTATTGAATGTCAAATTTGAACCCCTTCCGCTATTTCAAAACGTCACCCGAGATACGGAAGCGTCGGGTTCATCACCCCGCATATTCGAACTGGCGGTGGCATCTGGATGAAGTCTTCGTGAAGATCAATGGCTAAACCCACTATCTTTGGCGTGCCGTTGATCATGAAGGTGAAGTCCTCGAATCCTTTGTCACCAAGCGTCGCGACCGCAAAGCTGCATTAGCTTTTCTGAAGAAAACGATGAAACGATACAACATCCCAAAGGTGATCGTTTCGGATCGACTAAAGTCATATCGGGCTGCGATGAAGGGCATTGGAAATCATTCGAGGCAAGATGTCGGACTTTGGAAAGATAATCGAGTTGAGAATTCTCATCTACCGTTTCGACGACGAGAGCGTGCCATCTCCAGGTACCGGCTCGAACGAAGTCTGCAGAAATTCACAGCCGTTCTTCCAGTCAGCGCCGATCCCCATTTTCAGCATCGGCACGCTGATCGCGCCGGCGCAGACGCCGCTCTATACGCGTCTCGCGGCGGAGGGTCGATTGCTGGCCAATGAAAGCTCGTATACAACAACGCCGTGGCACACCAACATCGTGCCGAAACAGATGTCCCGGGAGTCCTTGATCGCGGGCGTCCGGCAGTTGTCGCGGGACGTCTACTGCCCGGAGGCCTTCGCCGAACGCGCCTAATCATTGATCGCGCGGATCGGCCCCAATCTGGCCCCCCGGGTCAGAACCGTGCCCGCCAACCGCAAGCATCTGGCACGCGACGGGGTGGAGATCATCAGAATGCTGGTGCGGCGGGGTCCAGCGGAATCGAAAATGGCGAAAAGGCTTATCAAGGCCACCATCGAGACCAACCCGGAGGCACTCGGTACAATCCAGCCGATGCTGATGCTCTACGCCCAGGTTCGCTATATCTACGATCAGATGGACCGGGTACCGGCATCGGGCACCGGATTCAACTTGGCCGGCCGGGCGGGCTGACCCGGCAATCGACAGCGACAGCAGACGCCCGACCGGCGGGCCTGGACTATTCGCGCCTGGCAATGGTGGTGCGAGCGGGATTAAACCGGTGCTGTCGGACGTTCAATGTGAAACCAGCTCCGCAAAGAATCCGCGCATGCCGTCGGATATTTTCTGCGCCTTATCATCCAGATCCGGATTATCGAAGAACACCGACCAGTAAAGAACCCCGTCGCTCAGGCCCGCCATGACTGCCATCGGCAGGACGTCACCCAGATTACGGCAGGATTCGCTGTGTGCCCGTGCCTCGTGATGAACGGCGATAACGGGCAACGTTGCCTCCGCGCGAAACGTGTCGTCGACATTTCCACGATACTGCAGGAGAACGACCGGTCTGCGCAGCCGCTCCATTTCGACACGCAGCGGATCACCCTTCGGGCGCTGCCTGAGCAGCCCGTAACCGTGGCCGAGTTTCGGCACAGAGCAAAGCTGCGCTGCGGCGTCGCGAACCATGTCTGTGGCGTTGGCGTCGACCACAAATGGTACTGTGACCGGATGTCGTACAGCAAACCAGCCGACAGCCCTCGACGGGTCGGTGCCCGGAAACGGATAGCGGCCGTGGCTCTCGGTCATAATCAGTGGCGCAGCACCGCCTTTCACCTCCGTCCAGGCCCGGCAAAGCGCGGCAAGAACCAGACCGTTACGTGCGAGCGGTGTTTGAAAAAGCTCAAGCAGCCGTTGATTATCCGCCGCAGGCAAGGTGGTTTTGCCTGTCGAACGCCAAGCCGCATCCTCCATCGTCATCACTGCGGATGAGGGCTCGTCGGCGATGCCGCAGGTCCTCCGCCAGTAGTCAAGTTCGTCTGCCAGCTCGGACGATTGTCCATAGTCCTCAAGCGCTCGAAGCCACGGCAAATATCCGTTTACCGATACGCTGGTATGCGGCTGCCGCTCATTGACGATATCGTCAAAGGCATGCTGAAACCGGACAGCCCACGCCGATAATGAAACGGCATCGATCACCAGATGATGAAAACCGACAGCCAACAAGCCGTGCTGCACAACACCCCGGTCCAACAGGACGGCGGAAACATGGATCCCGTCATTAAGCGAAAAACCGTCCAGGATACCCTTCAGCACTTCTGATCGAGTTTCGGCGTAGGCGCTTTTGCCCAACATTGAGACGTCGATACGCCGGAACGCGGACGACGGACGACCGTTTTCTATTCGGGCCCGCCACCCGGTGTCGCCGCGCTGGAATCGAAGCGAAAACGCGTCATGCACGCCAACGGTTTCCTTGATTGCCCGTTTCAAGTTATCGGCGGATGCGCCCTTCGGCGTACGAAAATACAGTATCTCGGCGAACTGTTCCGGATGCGTCGGTGCGCTTTCGAAAAAGTCCAACTGCCGAGGCGTCATCGGAACGCTGGCCCCGGTTTCAGATGCTGCAGGCCCGTCGCTTTCGTATTCCAGCCTTTGGGAGTGCCCCCGCAACGCCTGCAATTCGCTGGCGAGCGCCGAAACTGTCGGCGCCCGATCGAACCAGTCGAAAGGCAGCGTCACTTCGAGATCGCGCTCAACAAGCAGTGCAAGCTCCACTTGCTTCAGGGAGTCGAGCCCGACGGTATCGAGAGCCGTATCTGGCGTGAGAAAAGCCTCGGGTGTTGAAGTCAGTTGCGCCAAGCGCCAGACAAGATAGTCGGAGATCGACGCCCAGCGTTCACCCTGGCTGGCTGTGGCCATGCGCCGCGATGCAACGGTTTCGTCTTGTACAGCAACCTCGGCCTGCTCGGCTGACCGTGCCAACGGGTCCCATTCACCGCCAAGATAAGCGTCCCGGCAGGCTTGGCGGCGTATCTTGCCGCTCGTCGTACGCGCCAACGTGCCCGGCCGCAGCAGAACGATATCAGTGGGTGTCAGGCCTGTCTGTTCGGCAATACGACCACGCATGGTGGTAAATACCCGGGGCCAGTCCGCATTGCGGCGATGTTCGCGCCGGATCTCTGCCGCCAGGACAAAGGACTCTCCATCGCCGGTTTCGACCGGGAACGCCGCTGCAGCCGCCGGTGCGAGGGCGGGATGGCACATGGCGACGGCGTCCTCAATATCACTGGGAGCAACATTTCGTCCCCGAATGATGATGAGATCCTTCAGCCGTCCGGTAACGAACAGCTCACCTGCCTGCATAAAACCGAAATCTCCGGTCGCCAACGAGCCGGAACCCGTGCCGCCGTCCCGACGCCAATACCCGCGCGAAACAGACGATCCTGTGATCCTTATTTCGCCCTCTGTCCCGTCCGCGAGGGTAGCGCCCGTTTCGGGATCTGTGATCTCGATAGAGATACCGGCGCACGGCGTGCCGCAGGATACGAACTGACGCGCGTCATCGGTACCGATAATACGCGGACGCAGCGCACCAGTATCCGGACCGGTTACCATCAACGTTGCTTCCGCCAGGCCATAACAGGGATAGAACGCCTCGCGGTGGAAGCCATGATCCGCAAATGCGTCAGAAAAGCGTTTGATCGTCGACGCGCGTACCGGCTCCGCGCCGCTGAATGCGAGACGCCAGCGCGATAGGTCGAACGCGGGCTTGTCGGCACGCGCAAGCGCATCCACACAAAGATCGTAGGCGAAGTTCGCGCCACCGCTAACGTCGGCCTTATGCCTGTCAATGGCTTCCAGCCAGTTCAACGGGCGCTTGATGAAATGCGCCGGGTCCATCAGGACGACGTGATAGCCGCACCACAACGCGGAGATGACGCCGCCGATCAGGCCCATGTCGTGGTAAGGTGGGAGCCAACTCACGACGATGCTCTTCGCGTTCAGTTCAAACTTCGCCTGAATGGCGGCCAGATTCGCGGCGAGATTGGCATGATCGATCAGCACACCTTTTGGCTCGGCCGTCGAGCCGGACGTGTATTGAAGCAAAGCCAGATCATCCCGCAAGACCTCGGGCAGGGCCGGTTGACCATGAGCATTGCCGCACGTGTCGGAAAGTATCCAGTTCTGAGTGGCCAGTCCGATCTGTCCTTCGACAAGCCAGCGCGAACGCGCCAACAGCTCGCTGTGCGTCACGATTGCGTCCGGTGCCGCATCTGCAAAAAGGCGTGCAAACCGTTGCGACGCGTTGCTGCTGGCGCGGGCTACCGGAACCGGTGTCGGCACGGCCGCGACGCCGGCCACGAAACAGGCGCAGAGACTGAGGACAAAATCGAGGCCCGGTGCCTGCAGGACCATAACACGTTCGGCTTCCGGTACCTTTTTCAGGATTTCCGACGCAATGGCGCGGGACCGTTTCTCGACGTCTGCGAATGTCAGCGAGGTTTCTACAGCGGCGCCGTCGGTGAGAAACGTGATCGCCGTCTCATCGGGACGTTCACGGGCATGCCGCGAGATGGCATCAACGATAGTACCATAACCGCTCGAATACGTGTCCATCGTCGTGGCCGCCCTGACGCCTTATTCCGCCCGCGCGCCGGCCAGCAACTTCAACATCCGGTCAAAGCGGTCACCGGCCAGTGATATGGAATCGAGCACGCGGTCGTCCAGCTCGTCCTCCAGCACGTCGTCCGTATCCAGGCCCCCTGCCTGCCCGTACCCGAAACGCTGCACGGTGCCGCGCAGCCGGTCGGCAAGAAAAAAACTCAATGCCCGAAAGAACCGCATGCCGAATTCCGGATCCTTTTCCATCCGGCCATTGAGGTCGTCGTGCGAAAGTTCCAGCAGGACGCAGTCGCCGTCGGCGACAACGCTGGCCGATGGCGGGGCATCATCGACATAGGACATTTCGCCGACGATCTCTCCGGTGCCGAGCGTCGCGATGGTACCGATCCTGGAATCCTCAATCCTGAGCTGCCCTTCGAGGAGAATATACAGATATCCGCTTTTCACACCTTCGGTAATGATAGGCGTGCCGTCGCCGGCAGCCCGCTTCACACCGGCCCTGGCCATCCATTCCGCATCCGTATCCCGTAACTGTCCGAGTATCACCAATACCTTGCGCATAGCGTTTCCTTTCCGATCTCTTCATACGAGTTGTCGCCGGGCCATTTCCTTAAACGGGCCCTCTTCCGCCATGAGTTCCTCGAACGTTCCTGATTGAAGGATTTTTCCCTTGTCCACGACCACAATCCGGTCGGCCGCGCGCACTGTCGAAAGTCGATGGGCGATGACAATCCGTGTCGCCGTCAAATGCATGAGTGTCTCCATCACGATATCCTGTGTGCGGTTATCGAGTGCGCTCGTCGGCTCATCGAGCAGCAGGATGCGCGGCCGGTGCACAAGGGCACGGGCAATCATCAACCGCTGTCGCTGTCCACCGGAAATGGTGTTCACACCTTCTGTCACTATCGTATGCATGCCCATCGGCATTGCCTCGATGTCCTCGTCAAGACCTGCCTGTTTTGCGGCGCGCCAGGCGTCCTCCTGAGTCAGGGTCGACGAAACTCCGACAATATTGCTGAAGATGCTGCCCGAAACCAGTTGACCGTGTTGCAGCACGACACGCACCTGCTGGCGCACCGAGGTCATGTCGAGTGTACTTGCCGGCGTTTGGTCGAAATAGATCTCGCCCGCTTCGCAACGCTCGAACCCGAGCAACAGACGGATCAATGTCGATTTGCCGCTGCCGGATGGACCGACAATGGCGACGAACTCGTTCGGTTCGATCGTCAGGGAAAAGTCATCGAGGATAAGCGGCCCGTCTGCATCGTAGCGAAAAGACATATGAGAGAACTCGATACCGCCGCGCAGTCGCTGCGCCGACTTGTCGGTGCTGGCGACTTCCAGTGGCTCCTCAATGATCGGCTGGAGACGTTGGAAAATCGGGACCGCCGCGAGACTCTGTGTCAACGCCATAGCAAGCGCTGTCATCGCCGCAAGGAACTGTCCGAATGCGGTATTGAAAGCGACGAAATCGCCGGTCGACATCGGCAGCAGTTTACCGTCCTGGTCGGTGTTGACGAGGGCCTGCAGTTGCAGGTCTATCGCGTCGCTTTTCAGAAAAGTGGCCGCAGCCGCAAAAATTACAGCGGTCGCCAGCACCGGGAAGGTTGCGTGAAAAATATCCTGCATGTTGGCAAATAACTGGGCACTGAAAAACCGGCGCTTCTGCTTCGCGAAAGTACGGGCCCAGCGGGCATATGCACGACCCTCAGCGGCGGATATCCGCAATTTTCCGAGGCCGGTCAGGGTCTGGATGACGAACCCTTCAACCTCGCCCTGATGCGCGATCCGCTGCCGCTCTTCGCCAAGTTGCCGCCGGCCCCAATAGACCGTTGCGACAATGGCGATAAGAACGAGCCCGAACGCAATAAGCGCCAGTTTCCAGTTGAAGAATAGCAACAATGCAAGACTGACGGTGGCGAATGTCACGCCGAGCAGCCCTTGAATCGTGGTACCCGAAACGATCTGCCGGACCGCCTGAATGCCGAGCACCCTGTCTGCCAGATCACCGACCGTGAAACGGCGGAAGAAGCCTGCCGGCAACCGCAAAAGCCGGTCAAACACCGCCGCCTGCAGGCGAAGGTCGGCGCGCCCTTCCACCCGCAAGAGAGCGACGGCCTTCACGACTTCAAAACTGGCAGCACCAAGGGCGGCGCAAACGAGGCCGAGAATGATATGAATATGTTGCTCAACATCGGCGCTCGGCAGGACGTCTTCAATCAAGACAGATGTCATGATTGGCATAAGCGCGGCGACCATCCCCCCGGCCAACCCCATAACACCAACCAATTTCAGATCGGCACGGATCTGGGGGAACACGTTTCGCAACAAATCACCCAGGGTTCGGCACGCTGCCGGCAATGGCGGATAGAGCATGACCGCTTCGCCCTGTAGTCCTTCGGCAATATCACCGGTGAGCTTACTATGGATTCCGCTGGCAGGATCGTAGAGCGCGTACCCGCGTCCACCGCGCCTGACAAGTGCGACGGGCTCACCGGTCTCGGTGAACGCAAGGAGCGGGCCGGCATCGGTGCGCCACCAGTCGTCACGCAGCATGACCCGTCTGACGCGGATCCGATATGCCGAGGCCAACGCCTCGATCAGCGGCGTATTCTTGTTTCTGGGGACACGTCGGACCTGTTGTGCGCTTTCGATCTTCATCTCCCGCGCCACGGCGAGGAACGCCACGTGTAACGCACTATCCGCCGCCAGTGCCGCGGGCTCTGCTTCTTCCTGCCGCACCACTGCCGAGAGATCGCGAAGCGCAGCATCCAGGGCGCTTCCGTCGACCGATAACCGAGCTGCCCGCCGCGTAACGGCATCCGCCTCCATGCGCTCCAGCGCACCGATCAGAAAGCGTCCGAACACGGCAATATAGGCATCGATACTCTGGCGCCATTGTCCACCCGCAACAAGGTCGTTCGACGCGACACCGGAGATGACCATTGTGTCATCGAGCGTGGCCCACATGAGCGAGGTCACCGGCAACGTCCCGGCACGCAGTTCGGCATCGCCGAACAGAGCCGCCGTATCTGATGCCGATTTCGGACGTATCCAGACCACACGCCTGGAGGATGCGAAAACAGGTATGTTGCGATAGGCTTCCAGTTCGGCACCGGCGTCGAGCACGGTGGTTGCGCTTTCCGGCGCCTCGAACGGATACCATGCGGATAGCCCGCCGACGTAGCGATCCATAATGGCGCCCAGGTGGTCCGCGTCAAAACGGGAGAAGTCGGAGTCCTTCAACGCGTTGATGATTTCGGTGCCGTCGACGCCGACCGCGAGGAACTTGTACGTCGAGCCGGCATCAGGTCCGAAAACAACCTCGCCCGCCGCAGCCCTGAAGAGCGGGTGTCGCGGGCCAACAACCTCGCCGTCGACGGGCCTCACAGCGAAGACATCGACATGCCCTGAAAGAACGAGGATCGTGTCGTCGCGGCCCGACAACAGCAACGGCGCGTTCGCGGAGAGACGGATGCGGCGTTCAGTCGTGCTGCTCAGATCCACCGACGAGACCATGTTTTCAAGGGCGCGGCGTTGCATTCTTTAGCTACCCTTCCGAACCAATAAGCCGGCGGTACTCGCCGTCGGCAGCCATCAGAGCGTCGTGCGTGCCGCGCTCAACAATGCGGCCGCGTTTCAACACGATGATCTCGTCACAATCGCGGATGGTCGAAAGACGGTGCGCGATGATAACGCACGTACAGCCGCGGCGGCGCAGATTGTCGTCGATCTGCTTCTCCATCACCGGGTCAAGCGCTGCCGTCGCTTCGTCGAGGACGACGATACGCGGTTCGCCGACCAGAGCTCTGGAGATTTCAAGGCGTTGTCGCTGACCGCCGGAAAAGTTGACGCCGCCCTCCTCGACCCGGCTGTCCAGGCGACCGTTGCGTACCATCACCTCATCGTGCACCAAAGCGTCTTTCAAGGCCCGCGTGAGCGACTTTTCCGGGATCGTATCGGTCCAGAGTGTCAGGTTGTCGCGAACGGTTCCGGCAAACAGAAAGATATCCTGGTCGACATAACTGACGGTGTCGGCGAACAGTTCGGGCGGAATATC
Organism: Rhodospirillales bacterium; assembly: GCA_040877275.1. Lineage (GTDB taxonomy): Bacteria > Pseudomonadota > Alphaproteobacteria > Rhodospirillales > Casp-alpha2 > UBA4479. Next base: position 9,318 of record JBBDOA010000181.1, read on the forward strand.
TGCCGCCGGAATACCGTCGAACAGGATATCGCCGCGCCACGGGGTAAGCGTTCCGACGATGAGGCGGCCCAGCGTCGATTTGCCGCTGCCCGAGCCACCGACCAGGGCGACACGGGCACCGGGGATGAGGTCCATCGATATGCCGTCCAGCAAGGGCGCTTCCAGGGCGCTGTAGCCGAAACTGACGTCGCGGATTTGCAGTTTTCCGCTCAGAACCGCCGGACCGGTCCAAATCTCGCCTTCCTTCGGTCCACGCGGCGGCTCAAGCGGATAGGCACCGATATCGTCCAGGCGCGCGAAATCGCCCTTGATCCGCTGGATCTGCCCGCCCAGATCAACCAGCGCCGCAATCGGCTTGTTGAACTTCAACATCAGGGACTGAATGGCGACAATGGCGCCGATCGAAAGCGCGCCTTCCATCACGCGGAATCCGCCGACACCAAGGATCGCGGCCATCGTCAGTGACGACATCAGTGTCGGGAACGCGGTCAGTATGGCGGTCGAAAGACCCAGCCTGCGTTGTCGCTCGAGCATCTTCGCCTGGTATCCGGCCCACTTGGTAAAGCTGTCGTCGTCCATACCGGACGCCTTGAGGGTTTCCGCCGAACGGATGCTCGCCACCGTGGCGCCCATCAGCTTGCCGCCCTCGCTCAACAGCGCCCGGCTGTTGTCTTCGCGACTGCGGTTCACAACCATCAGTGCGAGGACGTTGACTAAAGCCATGCCAACAGCGATCCCTCCCAGCAACCCGTCGAAAGCAGCAATGGCAGCGGCATAGAAGATGACCGTCGTCAGGTTCATGACATTGGTCGCAAACTGGCCCGAGACCAGCGCCGCGACCCGGTCGTTTGCCGACATCCGGTCACTAAGGTCGCCGACATGGCGCTGCTGAAAGAACCCCATTGGCAGCCGCACCAGGTGCCAGAGGAATTTGGACGCCATCGACA
>JBBDOA010000182.1:0-10172 GCA_040877275.1 Rhodospirillales bacterium
TAGAATCAATGCTGTGCGCTTTGTCCAGAAATCTAAACCGGACAGCAGTGAATCAAGTCTGGGGTGACGGGGTATATGTAAATGTTCGTCATTCCCGCGAAAGCGGGAACCCAGAATAAACGAATGAACGGCTGGGTCCCCGCCGCAGCCTGTGCCCGCGAAGGCGGGTGCGGGGATGACGTGTTTTTATGCGAAGACTTTGACAGAAAACCATCGTCCATTCTGGTCCTGATCGCGTATAACCCCACCCATGAGCGCCGACAAAACCATGTGGATTATCGCCGGACCGCCGGGGGCCGGCAAAAGTGCGCTCGCCGCCAGGCTGTTTCCGGCCGAGATCGGTACATCCAGACATATTGACGCTGATGATACCCGGGGCTTCGCTGCCGCCGACGACCTGCCGGCGGGGCTGCACAAACAAGTCATCCCGGTTTCCAAACGCCTCGAGATCGCCGAAACCGGCAACCGCAGCTTTGTCGTCGAAAGCCGCCTGATCAGCCGCAAGCCATTGTCCGCAGCGGTACGATTGCGCCGCCGCGGCTGGGGCGTGACGCTGATTTATCTGGCGTTGCCGAAAATCCAGTTGTGCCGCGAACGGATCCGCGCTCGCATCGCCAGGGGCGGCGATGACGTTGACGATGCACTGCTGGAGCGTAGCTTCGCCGCATCACTGGATAATCTGCCGCACCATATAGACGCCGCCGGGCGCTGGCTGATCATCGACAGCTCCGGTGCCCGCAAACCGCTGATTGCACACGGCAGCCATGCCGGTGCAGTGCCGGTGCAGGGCGATGCGCTGAGAGCCCTTTTGCCAGACTATCCATTCCTGCCTGCCGCCCATGCGGTCAAGGCCGATCCGTGGTCTGAGCCGATCATCACGACATTCAGCCAGTTGTCGCGCTGGCAGACGACCCTCGATCATCTGATGCGGATCGCCGACAATATGCAGAGCGGTCGCGAGGCCTGATTATCATCTGCCATAAATCCCGCCCAATCTGGCCGAAGGGACAACGCTTTTCTTGGCCCCGGCACTTAAGCAGCGTAAACTCCCGCCGTGCTTGAACAGTTCTCATCTCTGACGCCTTTTGTCATCGGCACCGTCATCGGTGCCCTGATCGTGATGCCGTTCGCGCTGGTTTACCGCGCCCGCGCCCGCGATGCCTCGGCCGAACGCAGGCGCATCGAAGCCGTCGCCAACCGGACCCGTGGCGTGCTGTCCGCCTCGCCCGACGGTATTTTCATGTGGGACAATGCCAGTGGCGGCATCAGCTGTTCCAGCCGCCTCGCCGATATGCTGAGCCTGAGCGGCGGCACCCTGTCGCGCTACGATGATATCCGTTCGTGTTTTGCAGGCGACGATCTTCAAAAGCTGGAGCAAAGCGTCAGCCTGCTCCGCGCCAAGGGAACGCCCTTCAGCATCGTGCTTGCCCGGGGCGAGCAGATTCTGCAGGCGCTCGGCTCCAGGGCGCAGGGCCCGAACAACGAAGCCGTCGCCGACATCGTCTGGATGCGCGATATCACTCAGGCCGCGCAGTCGACCCAGGCCATCAAGGAAGGCCCGCGCAACACGTCGGGTTTAGATGACAAGCATCTGACGGCGCTGCTCGATACCCTGCCGATCCCGCTCTGGCTCCGGGATGCCGATCTCAATCTGGCCTTTCAGAACCGTGCCGCTGAGGGGATTTTCGGTCTCGATGCCGGCGTCGGTGCCGAAGCCCGCGCCTCGGACAAGCCCGTCCACGCCATCACCGAGATCACCGAGCAGGGCAAGGGCCGTCGGGTCCGCGTCACCGAAACGCCGCTGGCCCCCGGCAATGGCGTCAAAAGCGGCACGCTCGGTTTCGCCATTGATGCCGACGCCATAGCGCCCAGTCCCTCTGCTCCAGCCCCGGTCCCGGTTGCCGCCCCACCGGTCGACTTGTTGCGGCCACTGGAAATCGGCGTCGCCGTGTTTGACGGCGATACCACGCTCATCGCCGCCAATACCGCCTTTGCCGATCTGTGGCGGCTCGATCACGACTGGCTGGATACCCGGCCCGGCATGAGCGACCTGCTGAACCGGCTCCGGGAATTACGCCGTCTGCCGGAAGTTGCCGACTTTGCCGACTTCCGCCGCACCGAGCTGTCGCGTTTCGGCGGACTGGACCGGGTCGAAGAGGACGAGCTGCATCTGCCGGACGGACGCACCCTGAAACGACGCTTCGGCGCCCTTGATGACGGCGGCCTGGTGATCAGTTGCGAGGATGTGTCCGACCACCTGAGCATGCAGCGCTCGCTCAAATCCCTGGACCGGGTGCAGCGGACAACACTGGAAAACATGCGCGAGGGCATCGCCGTATTTGGCGGCGATGGTCGCCTGCAACTGACCAACACGACCCTCAGGACGCTCTGGAACCAGAGCGAGGAAGAGCTGCCGCTCGGCACCCGCCTGGCCGAGGTGGTGCAGATTTTCGGCATGCAGATGGCCGCCAACGACGAGCCCTGGTCAAAGCGCAAGGAACGCATTGCCGCGGCCGTTCTCGCGCGGACACCTTCGAAAGGCCGATTTGATCTGGTCAACGGCAAGATCCTTGCGTTTGCCAATATTCCGCTGCCCGATGGCGCGTCGCTGGTCAGTTACGTCGACATCACCGACACCTACAGGGTCGAGGAGGCGCTGCGCCAGCGTGCCCGCACACTGGTCGAAGCCGACCGCATGAAAACCGAGTTCATCGCCAACGTGGCGATGGAAGTGCGCACGCCCCTGAACACCATTCAGGGCTTCGCCGACATCCTGCGTCAGGAACTGTTCGGCGACATGAACCGCCGCCAGCAGGAATATGCCGGCGGCATTGTCGAGACATCGGAACGGATGATGGCGGTGGTGAACGATATCCTTGATCTCGCGACCATCGATGCCGGCCGCATGGAATTGAACAAGGATACCGTCGATCCGCACGCCATCCTGGTCAACGCCTTCAACATCGTGAAGGAACAGGCCCGGCGCAAAACCATCAAGATCGATTTTAATTGTCCGCCCGAAATCGGCTGGATCAATGCCGACGGCAAGCGGCTGACGCAGGTTGTCTTCAACCTGCTGACCAACGCCATCAATTTCACGCCGAAGCTCGGTCACATCACGCTGGCGGCGGCGCGTGACGACAACTGGATCGACATTACCGTATCCGACAGCGGGCCCGGCATTCCGAAGGCCGACCGGCAGCGGGTGCTTGAACCTTTCGGGCGGGTAAATGATGACGCACACCGCGCTCACGGCCCCGGCCTCGGCCTGACCATCGTCAGGCGATTCGTCGAGCTGCATGGCGGCGCGGTCGCGATACGGTCAAACAAATCACGCGGCACAACGGTTATTTGCCGCATTCCTGTTGACGCCGATAGCACGCAAGGTGTTGCATCGTTTGATGCGGATCATGCTATCGTAGACGAGCACGCTGCGGAATAAACCGGCAAGACCGGGCGGAGAGAGAACGTGGACTTACAGACTTTATGCATCGTCATCATACTGGGCGCCGCCGTATGGATGCTGGTCCGTGCCATGATTGCCGCCGGCAGGACCAATGCCATGAGCCGGAGACACCCGGCGAAAAAGGCCCCGGCCGGTGCGCTGGCGCTGAACGATGCGCTCGACAAACTGAATGAAACGGTTCGTATCCTGCAGCAGGGCCTGGGCGATCAGGCCCCCGGTCGCAACGATCCGTCAGGTCGAAGATTCTATATCGCCTATCTGGTCGGCATCGCCCGCGAGATCGCCAGGATGAACCGGGTCGCCTATGGCCCCGCACTGGAAACGCCGATCCGTATGGAAATGATCCGGCTGGGCATCGGCGTCGGTGCCAGCAGTGAAATCATGGCCCGATTGATGGCCAGCGACGAAGGCCAGCAAGGCCTGATCGCCGGCGAGATGGACGGCGCGGACGCCTGCGACCCGGCATTCACCGGCCCCTACTTCGCCCGCATCCTGTCCTATTTCACAGATGCGGAAGTGCGCGGTCCGCGCTGAACGCGCCCTGCCTTACAGCGCTTCGACGGCCTCGCAGAGACGGGCAATTTCATCCTCGTCGTTATAATAATGCACCGATGCCCTGACCACATCTGCAAGGCCCCGCTTGTCCATGTCGATCAGCGTCGAACCGCGCCCCGAAACCGAGACGTTGATTTTTTTCTCCGCCAGTGCCGCCTTGATTTCGAGGTTCGGCGTGCCTGTCCTGGTGAACGTCGTGATGCCGCATTTCTCGTCACCGATATCCGTAACCGTCACGCCGGGGATCGCTGTCAATGATGCCCTCAGCGTCCCGGCCAGACCGTTGATACGCTGATGAACAGCCTCCATACCCCAATCCAGTGCGTAATCAACGGCAACACCAAGACCGATCACGCCGGCGATATTGAATTCCCAGTTCTCGTACCGTTTCGCGGTCGGCACGATCTCGAAGCTATCGCGGGTCGTCCAGCGCGCCGCATGCAGATCAAGGAATGTCGGCTCAAGTTCGGCGATTCGCTCCTTGCGGACATACAGAAATCCGGTGCCGCGCGGGCCACGCAGATACTTCCGTCCGGTCACCGACAGTGCATCGCAGCCGATTTTCTCGACGTCGAGCGGGATCTGCCCCGCCGACTGGCAAGCATCGAGCAGATAATAGATACCAGCGGCCCGGGCGATCCGGCCAATCGCTTCGACCGGGTTGACCAGCCCGCCGTTGGTCGGCACATGGGTCACCGAAATCAGCTTCACCCGGTCGTCGATCAGGTTTTCCAGCGCCTTGATATCGACGCCGCCACCGGCATCGCTGGGTGCGACGACGATCTCGACGCCATGGGTTTTGACGGCCTGCAGATACGAGATGTAATTGCTGGCGTACTCGGCTTCGACGGTGATAATCCTGTCGCCGGGCCTGAGGTGCCTGAGCATGGCATGGAACGCCATCAGCCACGCCACCGAGGCGTTCTCGACGATGGCAATTTCATCGGGACCGGCATTCAGCAATGCCGCCACCGCCTGATAGGTTCGCTCCAGAAGCGGCCTGTTTCTGGCTGCCGCTTCATAGCCGCCGATCTTGGATTCCAGCTTCAGATGTGCCGTCACCGCATCCAGCACCGGTGTCGGCATCAATCCGGCGCCGGCATTATTGAAATGCACGACATGCCGGGTGCCGGGGGTTTCGGCACGCGCCCGGGCGATATCAAACGTCATTCGTCTTCTCCTCAGTCTTTAGGGGGCAGCCCCTTGGTCGTCGAATATTCAAAATGCAGCGCCTTGTCCGGAAACACCACACCATGCGCATGGTGCGCGGCGGTGGCGGCTTCGGCGAAACCGGTCAGGATCAGTTTGAGCTTGCCCGGATAGGCGGCAATGTCACCGATGGCATAGACCCCGGCCCGTGCCGTCTGCTGGGTTGCCTGTTCAACCGGGATGCCGGTGTTGTCGGCACCCAGTCCCCAGTCCCAAATCGGACCGAGGCTTTGTTCGAGACCATAGAACAGCAACAGCACATCGGCTTCAAGGCGTCGCTCGCCGCCGTCCAGATCGGCAACGATGACCGCTTCCAGCACCCCATTCGACCCTTCAAGCCGTTCCAGTTGAAACGGTGTGACCAGCGTAATCGCGCCGCTGTCGGCCAGTGCATGCATCTGTCGCACACTTTCGTCCATGGCCCGGAACCTTGCCCTGCGATGCACGACGTGGACGCTTTCGGCAACCGAAGACAACTGGACCGCCCAGTCGACGGCGCTGTCGCCGCCCCCGGCGATGACCACGCGCTTGCCGGCAAAATCATGCACTTTCCGGACCATGTAGTGCACGCCGAGGCCCGGCCCCTGCGCTTCATACAAGCTGATGCCGTCGAGCGGCGGCCGCTTCGGGCCGAAAGCCCCGACCCCGGCGGCGATCATCACGGCCCTGGCCTCGATCTGCGTGCCGGCCGATGTCGAAAGCCTGAAGGCCCCCGCCGCGCCGTCCAGCGCTGTGACCTGCTGGCCGAGGTGAACAGGCGGCTGGAACGGTGCAATCTGACGCTCAAGCTGGCGTACAAGATCACCCGCGGAGATTTCCGGCAGCGCCGGAATATCGAAAATCGGCTTTTCCGGATACAGCGCCGCACATTGCCCGCCAACCTCATCAAGAGCGTCAATCAGGCGGCATTTCATGCCCAGCATGCCGCATTCGAACACGGCAAACAGGCCGACCGGACCGGCACCTATAATAGCCACATCGGTCGTGAACGTCTCGGTGGGTGCAGAGATTGTCACGTGGCCTGGTCCTTCGCCGCCGTCCTGATGGTGTATGCTTAAGGATGAGTGCCAATGGGCGGCGGTTCAAGCCTTGTTCGCTGTCGAAACGAAAGTTACAAACGCAATCATGCCTGATCCGTTACACATCATAGCCGACGTCATGCTTGCCGATGAAGCCGCAACCCGGTCCCGGGCCGCCCTGTTGGCCGGGCATCTCGCCAAAGGTGACGTGATCGCGCTGCAAGGCACGCTCGGCATGGGCAAGACGTCGTTTGCCCGGGCCCTGATCAATGCCCTGCCCGGCCCCGAAGAAGAGGTGCCGAGCCCGACCTTCACGCTGGTGCAGACCTATGATCGGGGCGGCCTTGAGATATGGCATTTCGATCTGTATCGGCTCAAGCATCCCGAAGATGCCCATGAGCTTGGTATCGAGGATGCTTTTTTCGACGCCGTCAGCCTGATCGAATGGCCGGAAAAACTTGGCCCCCTGCTGCCGGATGCTCGACTTTTGGTTACACTCAGCGACATTGATCAGGCAGAGGGTCGGCGGCTGACCATTTCCGGCAACAGCCGCTGGGCCGAACGGCTCGATGATTTATTCAAGGATTCCCGCACCGATGGATAAACGCAGAGAACCCCGCATGACGTTTCTGGCCAACGCCGGGTGGGCTGGTGCGCAGGTCTCGATCCTTGCCGCCGATGCCTCATTCCGCAGCTATTACCGGGTCCGCCTCAATGACCGGGTTTGCGTGCTGATGGACGCACCGCCACCCGATGAGGATATCCGTCCGTTCGTGCAGATTGCCGGCTATCTCGCCCAGCTCGGCTTCAGCGCACCGAAGATTCTCGCCGAAGACACGCGGCGCGGCTTCCTGCTGCTCGAAGACCTGGGTGACGACACCTTTACCCAGGTTCTGGAAAGCGGCGGTGACCCGCAACAGCTTTATGACAGTGCCGTTGATACGCTGGTGCATCTGCATGAGCTGTCATCGGCCTCGACCGCACCGGCGGAAACCCCGGCCTATGATATGAGCCGGCTGATGGCCGAAGTGATGCTGTTCATCGACTGGTATCTGCCGGCCATTGGTGTCGAGATATCAAAACCCGCACACGAAGCCTATGACACCGCGTGGCGCACGGTTTTCGCCGAAATTGCCGAACGCCGGGAAACCCTGGTACTCAGGGATTTTCACGTCGACAACCTGATGTGGCTGCCGGGACGGGCACAGACGGCGCGCTGCGGACTGCTTGATTTTCAGGACGCCCTGATCGGCGCCAGAGCCTATGATCTGATGTCGCTGATCGAGGATGCCCGGCGCGATATCGAGCCGAAACGCGCCGACCGCCTGGTCGCCCGCTATGTTGCGGCCTGCGGCGATGTGCGTGAAAATGCGCTCAGGCGCGACATCGCCATCCTCGGTGCCGGACGGCACGCCAAGGTGATCGGCATATTTACCCGGCTTTGCCGACGCGACGGCAAGGCGCAGTATCTGGGGCATATCCCGCGTGTCTGGCGGCTTCTGGAACGATCCCTCGGCCATCCCGATCTGGCACCCGTGGCCGGATGGTTCACCGAGAACGTGCCGACGGCGAAACGCCGGTCGCCCGAAGCCGGGAGGGAAGCCGATGCGCTGTAAAATTCCGACGACGGCAATGGTTCTCGCCGCCGGGTACGGCAAACGGATGCAGCCGCTGACCGACACCATGCCAAAACCGATGGTGCCGCTGAACGGTAAACCGCTGATCGGCCATGTCATCGACCGGCTGGTTCGCACCGGTGTCAGCCGGGCCGTCGTCAATCTGCATTATCTGGGGGAACAGATCCGGGATTACCTGCGCACGGAAGACCGGCTGGAAATCATCTTCTCGGAAGAAGCAGCGCTTCTGGAAACCGGCGGCGGTATCAAGCATGCCATGACCGAATTGGGCACGGAACCGTTCTATGCTGTCAATTCCGATGCCTTCTGGCTGGACGGCTATGAAGATACGCTGATCCGCCTGGCCCGGGAATGGAAGGACGAGGCAATGGACAGCCTGCTGCTGTTGCAATCGACCGTTGAAAGCCACGGTTATGAGGGCAAGGGGGATTTCGTCGCTGATCCGCTCGGCCGTCTCAAGCGCCGGCCCGAGGCCGAGGTCGCGGCATGGCTGTTTGCCGGTGTGCAGATCGTGCATCCGCGACTTTTTGAAGACAGCCCGGACGGCGCATGGTCCATGAACGTGCTGTTCGACCGGGCGCTCGAGACCGGGCGTCTGTATGGCGTTATCCATGACGGCGAATGGTTTCATATCGGCACGCCGGACGGACTGGCCGAGGCCGAAGCGTTCCTCAACAAATCCTACGCCGAAAACAGAAAGCGATAGGTGATCATGTTCGAAGGTCCGGCCCCACGCATCACAACGATCGATAGTGGCGTCGCTTTCGTGGATGCCCTCGCCGCCCGCTTGATCGAACACGCCGGGGGCAATCCGATGCGCCTGGCCGAAATGCGTATCCTGTTGCCGACGCGGCGCGCCTGCCGGGCACTGACAGATGCGTTCCTGCGCCAGGGCGGCGGGCGCGTGCAACTGCTGCCGACCATGACGCCGCTTGGCGACATGGACGAGGAAGAGCTGTCGATTGCCGAAACCACGGTCCCCGCCGGTGCAGCCGGCACCGCTGATTTGCCGCCGGCGATCCCGTCGCTGAAGCGCCAGCTCCTTTTAAGTCTGACCGTCATGGCGTTGCCCGACCACCGCATGCAGCCGGTGCAGGCGACGGCGCTGGCACTGGAACTGGCCAAACTGATCGACCGCATGGCGACGGAAAACTGCAATCCCGAAGACCTGCTGACGCTGGTCGATGATGATGACCGCTATGCCGGGCACTGGCAGGAAGTGCTGCGGTTTCTGAAAATTCTGGTCTCGACGTGGCCCGGCATTCTCACCGACGAGGGTGCCCTTGATCCGGCGGCCAGACGCAATGCCCTGCTCGCGGCACAGGCCAGGCTGTGGCAGCAGGACCCGCCCGCCGCACCCGTCATCGCCGCCGGCTCAACCGGCTCGATACCGGCCACCGCCGATCTGCTGGCGGTCATCGCCGGACTGCCGCAGGGCATGGTGATCCTGCCCGGCCTCGACAGGGATATGCCGGAAGCGGCATGGGATGCGCTCGGTTTGAGCCACCCGCAGTACGGCCTCAAACAATTGCTGTCGCGCCTTGATGTGGCGCGCGCCGACGTTGCCGATTTCACCACCCCGGCCAGCCAGGCCCGCAGTGCGCTGCTGTCAGCCGCACTGATGCCGGCCAAAGCGCCATCAGCCGATCTGCCGACAGCCACAGAAATTGATGCGGCGCTTGAAGGCGTGACGCGAATCGATTGCCCGGGGCCGAGCGAGGAAGCCGCCGTCATCGCTCTCGCGATGCGCAATACGCTGGAGCAGCCGGGCAAGACCTGCGCGCTGATCACGCCGGACCGGGGTCTGGCACGCCGGGTCGCCGCAGCACTCAGGCGTTGGCATCTGGATGTCGACGATTCCGCCGGTAAACCCCTTGCCGCAACGCCACCCGGTGCCTTTTTACGGCTTGTTGCCGATGCCTGTGCCGAACGCCTGGCACCGGTTCAACTGCTGGCACTGCTCAAGCATCCGCTGGCGTCGGGCGGCATGGCGGGCGGCGATTTCCGCGCTCTTGTCCGGGGGGTTGAGCTCGCCGTCCTGCGTGGTCCGCGCCCGGCACCCGGCTTCAAGGGGCTGCACGAAGCGCTGGGCGACAAGCCGAAGTTCGCGCATCTGCGGCCCCTGCTGACGATCTGTGAAGAGACCCTGAAGCCGCTCGTCGATGCGCTGGCAGCGGGCAGCGGTAACTTCGCCGAAATCCTCACACTGCACGTTGCAGCAGCCGAGAAACTGGCCGCAGACGAAACCGAGGGCGGCCGGCAGCGCCTGTGGTCCGGCGAAGCCGG
>JBBDOA010000183.1:0-10113 GCA_040877275.1 Rhodospirillales bacterium
AAGAAGCCGGCCCTGATCAGTGTCGATCTGGCCAACGCCTGGACCAGGCCCGGCAATCCCTTCACTTGTGATCAGGAGGCCATGGACAACGCGATCATTCCGGGCATGCAGCGGCTTCTGGAAGCCTGCCGCGCCAACGGCCATCCGGTCATTCATGTCACGACCGCCTATGAAATCACCGACCGGGATGCGCCCTATACGGACATGGGGCTGTGGCACTGCAAGATCCCGATTGATGTCGTCAATCTTGCCGACAAGGAACTGTGGGCCATTGATTCCCGGATCGCGCCGATCCCGGGCGAACATACGCTGCTGAAGAAACGCGCCAGCTCATTCCACGGGACCGGGCTGGCCGGACTGCTGCGCGCCGCCGGTGTCGACACCATTCTGGTGACCGGCGTGACGGCGACGGCGTGCGTGCGGACAACGATCTGCGACGGGCTCGCCGACGGCTTCCGGACCATCGCCGTCAAGGAATGCATCGGCGACCGGGTGCCGGGTGCTGTGGCCTGGAACCTGTATGACATCGATGCCAAGTTCGCCGATGTCGAAGGCGTCGACGATTGTGTCGCCTATCTGCATGCCGTCAACCGGCGCAATTCGGCGAATGCATAACCGGCTGAGCGCTTGGGCGGGGGGCGTGCAGTCCCCCGTCCGGCGGTGAAGAAATTTGCAAAAACGTCACGACAGAAAAGTCACGACAGGGCGATTCGGATATTTACAAACAATCCGGTCTGTTTTTTAATGTTGCCCACAGACGGGGATTCAAGGGGGCGAAAGAATGCAGGCTGGTCGCCGGACACATGAAGAGCGCAGCACCGAAACCCGGCAACGCCTGGTGACGGCGACGCTCGATTGTCTGATTGATGACGGCTACGTCAACACGACCATGCACAAGATTGCCGAGCGTGCCGGCCTGTCACGCGGCGCGCAGACGCATCATTTTCCGGCCAAGGTCGATCTGATCGTCGCCGCAACAGAACACCTGTTCAACGAGTTTGCCGAAAACATTGACGAGCTGGCCCGCGCACGGCGCGACGGCGGCAGCACGCTCGAGGCTTTCATCGACCAGATATGGGAACGCTTCTTCAGCGGCCGGTTCATGTATGCATCGCTGGAACTGATTGTGGCTTCGCGTTCGGATCAGGATCTGCACGACCGCCTCGTGCCGCTGATCAAAAATCTTCACACATCGCTCGATAAAACGTGGCTGACCTTTTTCAAGGGCAACGACGCCGCGATCGGACGCTCGGACGTTCTGCTCAACCTGACTCTTTGCCTGTTCAGGGGGATGGTTGTACAAAGTGTTCTGCGCACAGACCCGCAGTACTACGCGGATCTGCTTTCGACGTGGAAACGGATTATCCCGATGTTTGTTTCAGAACCGGTCGAACCCCTGCTGAGCATGGTGCCGGCCGACGTCTATCAGAAGGATCAAAAATTAAATTAAGATCGCGCACGTTACGCGGCTTCGGAGGAAACCTGTTTTAACCACACCAGGAGGCACGAAAATGAAACTTAAAACAAAACGAGGACTATCACTCAGCGTACTTGCAGCCGTCGGCCTGATGGCCAGCGCGGCGTTCGCCGCCGATACCACCGGCCTGACCGACACGACGATCAAAGTCGGCGTCATGGGACCGTTTTCCGGAAACGCGTCGAGCTACAGCAAGGCGCAAATCGGCGAAATGGCTTACTACAAGATGATCAACGACCAGGGCGGCGTACACGGACGCAAGTTCGAGCTGATCCAGGAAGACACGGCATGTCAGCCGGCCAAGGGTATCGCTGCCGCAAAGAAACTGATCTCCCAGGAGCAGGTTTTCATGATGCACGGTAACTCGTGCAGCGGTGTCGCCATGGCTGTTCGCGATATCGTCGTCGACGCCGGCGTGCCGTGGATTATCGCACACGCGGTCAACCCGAACATCTCGATGCCGCCGACCCCCAACGTCTTTCACGGCGTTCCGGCCGGTCCCGCATACGGCTATTCGATGGGCAAGTTCGTTATGTCCAAGCCCGGCACCAAGAACGTCATCATGGTCGAGCACAGCAACGACTGGGCCAAAAGCTACGCTGATCCGACCCGCGATTACATGAAGGAAAAGGGTATCGAGCCGAGCATGGTCATGACCATGGAGCGTGGGCAGACGGATGCCACCGCACAGGTCCTGAAGATCAAACAGGCGAAGCCGGATTTCATTGTCGCGTCGCTGTATGAAGCGGAAACGGTTATTTTCCTGAAGGACATGAAAAAATACGGCGTCACCGACATTCCGGTGATGGGTGCCGCCGGAACCGACCTCGAGAACACGCTGGCGCGTATCGGCGATATCGAAACGGTCAAGAACTACTATGTGCCGCACGCCTTCATCGACACGGTTGACGGACCGGGCATGAAAAAGTGGAACGACATGATCCTGAAGTACTATCCGGACGAGACGATCACCGGGTTCAGTGCCATTTCCATCGGCAGCGCGGTTGCGGTTGTCGAAGCGCTGAAAAATGCCGGGCGTGATCTTACGCGTGAAAAATTCATCGCCGAGATGGACAAGATCAAAAACTTTGATACCGGCGTGTTTGCGGCCCCGATCACGTGGTCAGCAGATGACCGGCATGGCGTCAAGGAATCGGCTTCCGCCGGTTTCGTAAACGGCAAGCCGACCGTCATGAAAGGCTGGAACCAGCCAATGTAATTTGGCTTCTGAAACTGGGGGCGTCTGGTTATGCTGTTGTCTTTAACCAGGCGCCCGGTTTTTCAGTGTACGGATATATTCTGAAATGTTGATGCAACTTACCATAAGCGGTCTTTCGCAAGGGGCGATCTATGCGCTGATCGCCCTGTCGCTGACCGTCGTTTTCCGGGCCACCACCGTCGTCAACTTCGGGCATGGTGATTTTGTGCTGGGCGGCGCGTTCGGCGTGTATGTGCTGGTCGTGATGCTGGGGCTGCCGTTCGTGCCTTCGGCGATTGCCGCCATTGTCCTGATGTTTGTCTGCGGCGTCCTGATATCGCGCGGCTTCATCAATCCGATCAAGGCGGGGCCGCATATCGGCTTTGCCATGATGAGTATTTCCATCGGCTATATCTTCCGGGGCACCACCCGCTCGATCTGGGGCCGTGAAGTGTTGCCGATGCCGCGTGTCTTCGATATCGAGCCCGTGTTCATCGGCGATCTGGTCATTACCGGCGATGCCATGATCATCAGCGGCATCGTGGCGATCCTGCTGCTTGCTTTCTTTATCGTTTTTTACAAGACATCGATCGGCAAGCTGATCCAGGCGGTGTATCAGTCGGAACGCGGTGCGACACTGATCGGGATCAATGTGCAGCGCTTCCACGACATGATGTGGGGGGCCGGCCTGGCCATGGGTGCGGTTGCCGGGATCCTGATTGCGCCGATTTCGCTGCTGCATCCCGATCTCGGTGCCGGCTTCCTGATCCGCGGTTTTGCGGCGATGACGCTTGGCGGGTTCGGCTCGCTCGGCGGTGCCGTTGCCGGCGGCCTGATTCTGGGCATCATGGAACAATACGCCGGAGCCTATGTGAACACCGCCCTTATCGATATCACCAGCTATCTCGTTATCCTGATTGTGCTGGTGGTGCGCCCGTCGGGACTGTTCGGCAAACGCGCCGTGGTCCGTGTGTGAGACAGTGAAATGAACCAGGAAATAACAAAAACAAAGCGCCCGTTCATGCAGAGTGGCAGGGTTTTCTATCTGGTGCCGCTGGTGGTGGCGCTGATCCCGCTGTTTGCCAACAATTACCTGCAGTTCATGGCCAATATGATCATGGTCTATGTGCTGGTGACGGTCGGCTTCAACCTCGTCATCGGTAACCTCGGTCAGTTGGCTTTCGCCAACACGGCGTTCTTCGGGATCGGTGCCTACATGACAGCCATCCTGATGACGTATGCCGGATTTACCTATGAAACCGCCCTCGTCGGTGCTGCGATCTTCGGCGGTCTTGCCGGTCTGCTGGCCAGCATCACGGCGCTGCGCGGTATCCGCCTGTATTATCTGGCGATCATCACCCTGGCCTTTGGCGAGTTGATGCGCTGGGTCTACATTCATGGCGAAAGTGTCACGCGCGGCACCGATGGCCTGCCGTTGCCCGATGTCACGGTGTTCGGCCTGTCCATGCATTCGGACACGGCGAAGTTCTATTTTTTCCTGCTGATCACGGTGCTGGTGGTCAAGGGCACGTCCAACCTGCTGCGTTCCAGGGTCGGCCGCGCCATCATGGCGATCCGCGACAACGAGATGACGACGGCATCGCTGGGAATCTCGACGGCCAACTATATCATTCTGACGTTTGTGTGGAGCGGTTCCGTGGTCGGTATTGCGGGTGGCATGTTCGCCGCCGCGACAGGACGTGTGTTCCCCGAATCGTTCAGCCTGACAGAGGTTATCGTGCACTTTGCGATGGTCATGGTCGGGGGTACGGGCAGTCTGATCGGCAGCGTGATCGGCGGCATCGTGCTGACGGCGCTGCCTGAGTATTTCCGGCAGTTCCCGGGCATGGAAGAACTGTTCTTCGGCATCATCATCGTTATCGTATTGCTGTTTTTGCCGAAGGGGCTGGTCAGCCTGCTGGCGAAGGTATCGCCGTTGTTCCGCGAACGGTATTTCAGGGAATGATGCGATGAACGGACTGCTTAATCTCAAGGACGTCTCGGTCCACTTTGCCGGCCTCAAGGCGCTGACCGATGTCTCGTTAAGTGCCAATGCCGGCGAGGTGACGGCGGTGATTGGCCCGAACGGTGCCGGCAAGACGACGCTCTTCAATGTGATCTCCGGCTATGTTCAGCCGACCGCCGGAGAAATCTATTTCAAGGACGAGGCTATTCACGGTCTGACACCGCACGCCGTGTCCGCCAGGGGCGTGCGGCGCACGTTCCAGAACGGCGGGCTTTTCGGCGAGATGACGGTGCTTGAAAACATCCTGACCGGTCTGCACGTGCAGATCGACAGCAACTTTTTCGGCCTGCTGTTCGGCACCCGCAAGGCGAACGAGGTCGAGAAGGAAGCCGCTGCCCGGGCCCGGCGCCTGCTGGCGCTGATGGATATGGATGAATTTGTCGATCAGCAGGTCAAAAGCCTTTCCGGCGGCCAGCAGCGCATGATCGAGATTGTCCGCACCATCGCCACCGAGCCGCCCATGCTGTTGCTTGACGAACCGGCCGTCGGCTTATCGCCGCCGATGCGTGCACGGATGATGGAAGTAATCAAACGGCTTGCCGGCGAGGAGGGCATTGCGATTCTGCTGATCGAACACGCCATCGATCTCGTCATGGCCGGATCGGATACCATTATCGTTCTCAATTCCGGGCAGAAAATCGCCGAGGGCAAGCCACAGGAAATCCGTGAAAATCGCGAAGTGCTGGAGGCGTATCTTGGCTATGCATGACCCCGTACTGAAAGTCGACGGCATCCGTGTGTCGTATGGCAAAAAGGAAATCCTGCAAGGCGTCGATTTCGATCTCGCCCAGGGTGAAACCCTGTGCCTGCTCGGTGCTAACGGCAGCGGCAAATCAACGGCGATGAACGCGATTTCCGGATTTGTCGGCTGCACCCATGGCTCGATCAAGCTCGACGGCGAAGACATCCATAACCTGCCCGCGCACGAGACATTTCGCCTCGGCATGGTGCAGGTCTCGCAGTCACGCGATCTGTTTCCGCAACTGAATGTCGAGGATAACCTGAAGCTCGGTGCCGAGGTCCGCGCCAAGGCCACCATGGCCGAAGACCTGGAGCGGGTTTACACTTATTTTCCGAGGCTCAGGGAACGGCGGCAGCAGCGCGTCATGACCCTGTCCGGCGGCGAACAGCAGATGGTCGCCCTCGGTCGTGCCGTCATGGCCCGGCCCAGGGTACTGTTGCTCGACGAGCCGTCGGGCGGATTGTCACCGCAATTCGTCAACGAGATCGGGTCGATCATCGCAACCCTGAAGGAAAACGGCGCAACCATGCTGATGATCGAGCAGAACCTGGGCCTCGCCTTCAAGGTCGCCGACCGCTTCATCATCCTGCGCGACGGCGTTGTCGTCGACGGCGGCACGGTCGCCGATTACGTCGGTGATCACGAACAGATCGTTCGCTCAATTTATCTATAGGCAAGGCCGGTATCGGCCAGGAGTATCCATGTCCCGAAGCGCACTGCACGACGACGCCATCATTTTTGACGGTCTGATCATCTCCAACTGGGACGGCGATGTCTTTGCCGACATGCGCCTGGGCGGTCTGACCGGGGCCAACTGCACCTGTTCCATCTGGGAAGGGTTCCGCGACACCATGGTCAACATCGGCCAGTGGAACGGCTGGTTCGAGAAACATCGTGACCTGATCGTCAAGGCCCGCAGCGTCGCCGATATCCGCCAGGCCAAGAAAGACGGCAAAACCGCCATCGTGCTTGGTTTCCAGAATACCAGCGCGTTTGAAGACCGGCTTGAGTTCATCGAGATTTTCAAGGACTGCGGTGTTGGTGTCGTGCAGATGACCTACAACACACAGAACCTGGTCGGCAGCGGCTGCTATGAGTCGACCGACAGCGGCCTGTCCGATTTCGGCCATGAAGTCGTCGCCGAAATGAACAGGGTCGGCATCCTTTGTGATCTCAGCCATGTCGGCTCGCAAACCTCGCACGATGTCATCCAGGCATCGAAGAAGCCGGTCGCCTATAGCCATTGCCTGCCGAAGGGTCTGAAGGACCACAAGCGCAACAAGACCGACGAGGAGTTGCGCTTTATCGCCGACAAGGGCGGCTTTATCGGCGTCACCATGTTTACGCCGTTTTTGCGCCGCGGGCCGGAATCCGGCATTGCCGATTACATCGAGGCGATGGAATACGTGATCAACATCGCCGGCGAGGACACGGTCGGCATCGGCACGGACTTTACCCAGGGCTATGGCGACGAATTCATGGAGTGGATCACGCGCGACAAGGGCTATGCGCGCCGGCTGACGGAATTCGGCCCGGTCAAGTTTCCGGACGGCTTTGCGACGATTGGCGATTTCCCGAACCTGACGCAGGGCATGGAGCAGGCCGGCTGGTCGGAATCCCGCATCCGCAAGGTCATGGGCGAGAACTGGATGCACGTCCTTGAAGAGGTCTGGGGCGGCTGAGCTGCCCGACATCGGCTGATGGTGGCCATGCAGCAGATTAACACCATTCCGGAAGCCCCCTTACGGTTAGCCATCCTGCTGTTGCCGGAATTCACGCTTTCGGCGTTTTCCCTGTTTCTCGACCCGATCCGCCTGGCCTCGGACGATCATGACCGCAGCCGCCAGATCCGCTGCAACTGGCGGGTTCTGACGCTGAACAATCGTCCGGTTAAATCCAGCTGCGGGGTTGAGGTCTATCCGACCGCTTCCAGGCTGGCGCATGAAAACGTCGACTGGCTGGTCGTCGTCGGCGGGCTGACCCGCTCGTCAATCCATGATGATGAACGGGTCCTGGATATGATCCGCACCTCCGATCAGAACGGTGTGCCGGTGATCGGTTTGTGTACCGGCGTATTCAGCATGGCCGCAGCCGGCGTGCTGGATGATGATGTCTGTTGCGTCAGCTGGTTTCACCGCGATGAACTGGTATCGCGCTATGACCTTGCCAACGTCGATTCGTCGCGGCTGTTCCATTTCGGCACGCGCCATGTGACGTGCGCCGGCGGCGTCGGTGCGGCCCATGTCGCGCTTGAAATCATTCGCCGCAAATTCGGCGAGGATGTGGCGAACAAGAGCGCCGGCATTCTGCTGATGCCGCAATACTGGGCGCACACCATCGAACAGCCGATGGCGCAGCTGGCGGCGGTCCGTTCAACAAAGGTCCGTGATGCGCTGCGCTATATGGAAGCGCGGCTGGATGAGCCGCTCAGGCTGGTCGATATCGCGGGCGCGGTTGGTGTCTCGGTGCGCCAGCTTGAACGTCTGTTCAACAGATACGCCGGGCACGCGCCCCGAACAGCGATGACGCTGCTGCGTATGCAGAAAGCCCGCAGCTATCTGGCCGAGACGGATATGCCGGTCATCGAGATCGCCCTTGCCTGCGGCTTCCCGTCACCGTCGCACTTCGCCGTCACATTCAAGCAGGCGTTCGGCCTGCCGCCGTCGGCCTACCGAAAGCGGCTGGGCACGGAATGATCGGGGCGCAGATGCGCCGGCCCTGCTTTCAGAGGGTTTCGTGCGGCTGTGGCAGCAATTCGTGCACGGTTATTCATAATTTATAGCTGCCTAATACTGGAAATACTATGTATGCGATTATGCTCTGCAGATATTCAAGATGTCCGTAATGCTGATTTTGTTTTCGGCCTGAAAAGGATACACTGTCCTGACGATAGCGAGGTCACCATGAAACTTGAAACAGGTATTACCGGCTTCGATGCGGTCACCAACGGCGGTCTGCCCTTGGGTGGTATCGCCCTGATTGAGGGCGCACCCGGTGCGGGTAAGACAGTCTTCTCAACCCAGTTTCTGGTGAACGGGGCCGAAAAGTACGGCACGCCCGGAATTTTTGTCAGCTTCGAGGAGTCTGAAAGCGAGATCCTCGAGCATGCCGCCGCGTTCGACTGGGGCATCGGCGAACTGCACGAGAGCGGCCAATTCCGGATCGTGCAGGCGCAGTTTGACAACGACACGGTGCGGAGCGGGAATTTCGATCTGCAGGCGCTGCTCAGCATCGTCGCCGAACAGGCGCGGCGATCCGGTGCCAACAGGATTGTCTTCGACGGGCTGGAGGTTTTGCTCGGTCTTCTCGAAAACGACTCGCTTGAGCGGCTGGAATTCTATCGGCTCAAGTCGTGGGTCAAGGAACACGACTTTGCCTGCATCCTGACGGCGCATCGGCTGGAGGGCGGCGATGAGCCGGCAAGCCGGTTGATGAAGTTCCTGCCCTATATGTCGGACTGCATTGTTCATCTGCGGCATTATCTGGTTGATCAGGTCGCCGTCCGCACGCTGCAGGTCAGCAAGTATCGCGGCACGGCGCATCGCAGCAGCGTCTATCCGTTCCTGATCGGCTCCAAAGGCGTGACGGTCATGCAAGGGGCGCAACTGAACATGGTTGGTAGCACCGTGTCGTCCGGGACGGTTTCGTCAGGGGTTGAGCGACTTGATGCCGTACTTGGCGGCGGCTACAGGCGCGGCAGCGGGATCCTCGTCGCCGGTGAACCGGGTACTGCCAAGACGACCCTGGCCGCACTGTTCACGGATGCGGCCTGCCGCCGCAACGAGAAAGTCCTGTTCGTGTCCTTCGATGAGCCGGCGGCCCAGATCGTCCGCAACCTGCAATCGATCGGGCTGGATTTGCAAAGCCACATCGATAGCGGGCTTCTGAAAATACGCTCATTCAGAGTGGGGTATTACAGCGTCGAGGAATATCTGATCGAACTGGAAGAAGAGATCGAGCGGAGCAAGCCGGACTGTATGGTTGTCGATCCCGTATCGGCCATTGAAAAGTCAAGCGGCCGGGTCTTCGCAATTGATCCGGCGACCCGCGTCATCGATTTCACGCGGTCGCGGGGCATCACGCTGTTTCTGACATCGCTTCTGGCCGGTCATGGTGAAAACCAGGAACATACCAGCGCCCACATTTCAACGATTGCCGACACCTGGGTGCAGTTATCGTATCAGGTCCGCGGCGGCGAGCGGAACCGGGCGCTGAGCATCGTCAAATCCCGTGGCATGGCGCATTCGAATCAGGTGCGCGAACTGATCATCGAGGGTGCGTCGGTGCGGCTGGCCGATGTCTATACCAGCGGCGGCGACGTCCTGATGGGGACCGCCCGCCTGGAAAAAGAGCAGGAGATCGAACAGCGCGATGCCAGGGAAAAAGACGAGGTTCAGCGTCGCCTGCTTGAGCTGGAAGAGAGCGAGAAGCAACTCAGAAGCGAGCATGATCGCATCACGAGCCAGCTTGAAAGCCGCCGCGCCGAGATAGCAGAGATCAGGGTGTCGGAAACCGGACGGCAGGCCGATGACCGACACGTCAGGGATGCAATATTTACGGCGCGGGGCGGCGATGGCCGGGCCGCGCCGGAGAAAGACTGACCCGAAAGTTTTGATTTGGTAACAAAGAGTTTTAGCATCCTGATCAATAGCACCCCGTCATCCCCGCGA
>JBBDOA010000184.1:0-10032 GCA_040877275.1 Rhodospirillales bacterium
AGATCAGGCGCTTGCGGACATTGATCGAAAGCAACTCGCTCAGCGTCACGACAATGACGATGATGATCAGTATCATGCCGACCCGATCATAATTCAGGCTCTCGATGGAATCCCGCAACTGCACGCCGACACCACCGGCACCAACGATCCCGAGAACGAAGGAAGCGCGCAACACGATGTCCCAGCCGTATACGAATATACCGGCCCAAACCGGTCGCACCTGCGGATAGACACCCAGTATCAATTGCTTGAACTTTCCACCGCCTGCGGCGCGAATGGCCTCGACGGGCATCATATCTGCCGCCTCGACGTTCTCTGCGAGAAGTTTGCCGGCAAAACCGATGAAATTCAGAATCAGAACGATCATTCCGGCGAGCGGGCCAAAGCCGAAACATGCCACCAGAATCATCGCCCAGATGATTTCATGGACCGACCGGGTAACCACCAGGAAACTCCGAGCCAGCGGGTATAGCACACGTGGCGAAGGCGTCATGTTGGAACTTGCCAGCCAGGCAAGTGGGACCGAAGCGATCATGCCGAACACTGTACCGGCAAACGCCATGGCAAATGTCTCTAGAAACGGCTCGAAAAGCATATCCGGAGCATAGGACCAGTCTGGGGGAAACAGACGGGTCGTGAGCATAACGCCGATTTCACGCATACCGTCCGGCAAACGGGACAACGGTAAATCAAGTCGGAAATAGCCAGCAAGTACGATCACGACGACGCCCAGGTAGGTCGCGAAGCGAAGTAACGTACGCGCCAGATACTGACGGGTCGTCGTGTGCGGTGCAATCGAACAGGGTGCCATGTGTCAGATAATCCTCTTTCGTAACATCCTCGACACAATCTCGCCGACGGCCACGATGACAATCAGAATGACCACAATTGCCATCGCGTCATGCCATTTGAATTGAATCATCGCCTGGTGAAATGCGAGTCCCAATCCGCCACCACCGACGACGCCTATGACCGCTGCCCGGCGAAGGTCAATTTCCCACTGGAAGATCAGCGTGCCCAGAAACACAGGCACAATCTGAGGAATGACCGCGAGGATAATGACATTCAGGGTGCTGGCCCCCGTCGCGCGCAAGGCTTCGATCGGTCGGACGTCTATGGCCTCAACTTCTTCAGAGACAATTTTTGAGACAAAGCCGATGCCACGAATTCCGAGCGCCATGATTCCCGCCAACGGGCCAAGGCCAACGGCGATTACGAAAATCAGCGCCCAGACCAGTTCGTGTACGGAACGCGAAATAATGATGATCCCACGACCCACGTAGTAGAATACGATGTTCGGGGTAATGTTTCGCGATGAAAGCCAAACGACTGGAGGAACCAGGGCCGCTATGACCAGCGTTGCAAGAAATGCGATCAGAATTGTATCAAGAGTCGCATCCATCAGATCGGGAATGACGGAAAGATTGGGCGGCAGGAATTTTTCAAGATTCTTGACCACCATGTCAAACGTTGACATCCGCGCCCAATCCGTTTGAACGCCGAGGATGAAGTACAACGAGAGTGCCAACGGCAGCCCAAATCCGAGAACGAACAGTCCGTTCCGGTAAAGGATACGCTTGTTACGATCAGAGAGCATGTTTATGCCAACGCCTCGCTCTTCTGTATCGCCGGGTGTTGTGCCGTGTGTTGTGTATGTGCCGCCTCGACGGAGCCCCCGGTGTCCTTGTAGATGTCTTCCAGATCGACGCTGGTAGCGTTGCCGTCATAGACTTTGTTGCCATCCTTAAGCGCGATTATCCGTTCCACGAACTGGGTCGCCAGCGCGACGTCGTGCATGCTGATCAGGACAGGAATATTGGATTTCTCGGATATCTCGAAGATGAGTTCCATGATGCCACGCCCGATTTCGGGGTCGAGGCTCGCGGTCGGTTCGTCGGCAAGAAGCAGTTTCGGTTCCTGCATGAGAGCCCGTGCAATTCCGACGCGTTGCCTTTGCCCCCCGCTGAGTTCGTCGGCGCGCTTGAACCGCTGATCGGCCAAACCGACCCGTTGCAACAGGCCTTCCGCTTTTTCGACATCCTGACGGGAATACGCACGGAACCAGCACCGCCAGGCACTGACGTGACCAGCACACCCACATAGTACGTTGTCGATCACGGACATCCGGTTCACCAGGTTGAACTCCTGAAAAACCATGCCGATCTGCGAACGGAACTGTCGAAGGGCCTTGCCCTTCAACCGGGTGATATTCACGTCATCGAGAACAATATCGCCGGAGTCCGGTTCCACGAGGCGATTAATGCAACGCATCAGCGTGCTCTTCCCTGAACCACTTCTTCCCAGAAGGGCGACGCGCTCGTCGGAGCGGACTTCAATGCTCACACCTTTTAGGGCTTTCAGGCTGCCATCTGGTCCGTAGCTCTTGTGGACGTTATCGGCGATAAGATTGAACATTTCTGCCCCCTACACTTTATTTTTTCTATCGGAAACCATGCTTGTTTGATGAAAACGGTCTTCTCGCAGGGAACGGTTGCGCTGGCAGATCGCGCTACGTGCATCCGTTTCCCCACGAGAGCCCGGGACCGTCCGGTCAGGGGTTTAGAAGCAGCCCTGTGACAGGCTGCACTATTCCCACTTTTTCAGTTCTTTTTCGATTTTGCGGACACCATCGTATGCGGCATCATCGGCCCGCTCAACGCTGTCGGACCGTGTTTTTTCAAGAAACATCCGGCCATTTTCCGTGTTTTGAAGATTCAAAAGCGCATTGAGGATTTTCTTCTTGAGTTCATCAGAGAGCAGATCCTTGCGCCAGGCAAACGGATCGAGCGGAAGTAGCGACGATTTCCAGATAATGCGGAACGTCTTCGCGTCGAACTTGTTTGAGTCTACCGACCAATCGAGAGTCACGTCCGCCACTGCGGCAACATCCGCCTTGCCCTCCAGTACAGCAAGTGACGAGGCTGTGTGTCCGCCGGCATAGAAGATGTTTCCGAAGTGCTGATTGATATTCACGCCGAGTTCTTGTCCGATTTCGACTTTCGGGACCAGGCTTCCGGACGTGCTGGACGCACCGGTAAGCGCAAGGGTTTTCCCTTTAACATCTGCCAGCGTCTTGTAGGGGCTGTCAGATTTAACGATCAGGTACGAATGATAGCCCGGTTTTTTTTCACGATACGCACCGCCAGCCCACATGGCCTGTGCGAACGCCTCAATTTTCCCTTCCGAGACTTCGGCTGCCTTGATGTACGATTTAGGGCCGTAGTAGCCGATATGAATGAAGCCCCGACGTTGTGCCTCAATCAGTGAAGCGTAGGAGGTCGGAAAGTGCCATTCCACCTTTTTACCCGTGGCAGCCTCGATCTCCTTCACCACGCCGGAAAACTTTTCATGCGTGAGCTGCATTTCCTCGAACGGAATAACCCCGATGGAGATTACTTCCGGATCTTCAACGGCTAAGACCGGGCTATGCGCCTGGGTCAGCAGTGCAAAACCGGTTAATACCGAAAAACAGAGTGTACGCAGGCCAGAATACGAAATTGCTTTCATTGTCTTGCTCCCAAATGTTTGCTCCCGGGCTGCATGTCGCTGGCAAATGTGACTTGCAGCGCAGCCCCTTTCTGTTTCCACGACATACTGGTTTTTGC
Organism: Rhodospirillales bacterium; assembly: GCA_040877275.1. GTDB lineage: Bacteria > Pseudomonadota > Alphaproteobacteria > Rhodospirillales > Casp-alpha2 > UBA4479. Next base: position 3,606 of record JBBDOA010000184.1, read on the forward strand.
TTTTCTTGAGCCGAATATTGATCAACCAGCGATCACCGGTCTTTCAATCACGCTGTCGTGCACAATCATTAGTTCGGTTTTTGAGATATAGAGCAAATCCAAAGATTATATATTTGACATCTAAAAATTATATGGTTAGCCAGCGCAAATCGGCGAATGTGGTCTGGTCTGCGCATTGCAAAGGTGCTTAATCGTGCCAGGCGAAAATACCCTGGCAGACCGGAAAGAATCACAAACTGAAAAATCGGCGAGGGGGCAGGGGAGACATGAAATAGCCCCCTCACCGGTCTAGTTTACGGCTGCCGGATAGCAACTGCACGCAATGGCAGTCGGCGACCCGCGCGTGGGAGTACATTACAGCCGATACATCTGAAGGACTGTTTTCCCTCAGGGAATGATTGCCGCACGCATCACTGTTCGCTCTGATGCTTTTGCGAATGCTTCATCCAGTTGATCGAGGGTAAACTTGGAATCCACAATCTCACCGAACGGAAAGCGGTCCCGGTTTGCCATAACGAAATCCAGAGCTTGTATGAGATGGCGGGGATGGTAGTTGTGGACGCCCCGCAAGGTAATCCATTTGCGAAGTATCTCATTCGCGTCGGCTGTAAAATTGGCACCCGGGCTGACCATGCCGGCGAGGATATAACGACCTCCCGTACGCAACATTCGCAGGCCGGATGGTATGACACTCGCAACACCGCATACTTCAATCACCACATCGGCGCCATCCGGAGGTGACAGGCGGCGAACCTGGTCGATCAGGGCCTTTTCATCCATCGCTGCAACATCCAGCACCTCATCGGCACCGAATCGTTGCGCCATCTTCAGGCGCTCTGCTACGGCGTCAAGACCGACTACCTTACGCGCGCCGCGGGCCTTGGCAAGTGCGCATCCATAGATTCCCAGAAGCCCAAGTCCCTGGATCACCACGGTGTCGCCCATTCCAATTTCTGCTGCTTCCGTCACGGCGACCATAGTTGCGGCCCCGCAGTTCAGCGGCGTCGCTTCCTCATCCGTGATCGCGTCCGGTAATTTAAGGATTCCCGTCCCCGGCAGAATGTAACAATATTCGGCGAAGCCGCCGATAAAATGTGGATCGTCGGCAACCAGATCGTGCCCGTACTTGCGTACGCCCGGGGATTTCTGCGGCATGTCCAGTATGTCACGGTAATAGTTCGCGCCGTGGTGGAAGTACTCGGTCCATGTAACCCGGTCGCCGAGGGCGAGCGGATCACCTCGCATATCGTGCGTGATCTCCTCGCCGATCTGCTCAATCACACCAATGATTTCGTGCCCCAGAATGCCCGGACACGGGTTGGGGCGGTGCCCTTCGTAGGAATGGATGTCAGAGCGACAGATCGTTGACATGGTGACCCGGGTAAGCACTTCGTCCGCATGGACATCCCGCACGGGAAATTCCCGAATTACGAAAGGTGCGTTTGGTTCGTCATAAACGGCGGCGCGGCCAATGGTCATCTTGCAGTCCTCGCTTCAAGGAAAAAATAGCTGCTCAATATGACGGTCCTCAGTGACAGACCGACCGGATGCGATCAGCTTCGCGCAAATAGTGCGCGGGACTGCCGGGCAGGCACAAATTCAAATAACCTATATTTGCTATAGATGCGTGTGGGGGATTTGTCCGGGCCACGGTTCCGGGGTCAGGGCCATTCTACAAGAAGATTATTTCAGCGAGGGGATCAGGTTTCGTTTGACCTGGTCACGGATGACGTCGAGGAAAGCTTTCACCAGCCTGGAATTGCCGCGCTCCTTCAGGCAAACGACATGCGTATAGGTATAGATTTCCGGATTTATGATCGTCAGCGCCGAGATCCGTCTGTCCGGTTGCAGCGAAGCCGCAGAGACAACGCCGATCCCGAGACCTTCCGCCACGGCTTCCCAGACAGCTTCGCGGCTGCCGATTTCCAGCACGACCTTGGGGGTAACGCCGGCCGCTGCCAGGGCTTTTTCAAAGGCACGACGGGTCATTGAGCCTTGCTCGCGCATGACCATGTCCCGCCCTTGCAGTTCCTCGATGTGGATTTCCTTGCGTCTGTTCCAGGGATGCTTTTTTCCGACAAACGCGACCAGACGCTGCTGGGTGTAGGGCACCGTCAGCATTTCGGGATCGCGGTCGATCTGCGAGAGGACCGCAACATCGGTGCGATACTCGCGTAATCGCTGCAGCACTTCCCGGGAATTACCAAGATCGACGGAAACCTGAATTGCGGGATGCAGTTTCTGGAAACCGGAAATCATCCGCATGACATGGAACGGTCCGACGGCACCGATACGAAGGTTCCCGTGTTTCAGCTTGCCCGCCGATCCCAGAAGTTCGCTTATGGTATCTTCCGCGCTGAAAAACAACTGCGTCTTCAGCAGCAATTCTTCGCCCAGCAGCGTTAATTCCAGCCCCCGACCACGGCGCTGAAACAACTCAATGCCGAATTCAAGTTCCAGTTCCTTGATCTGCGTTGTAATCGTCGGCTGGCTGATCCCCAGTACGCGCGATGCGGCAGTGGCGCTGCCTTCCCGGGCAACGGCGTGGAATGATCTCAGTTGCGAATAATTCATTTCAAGTCACCTATAGCGGATATAGGAATTATGAATTTGTGCCATACGCGAGATATCAGGCAAGCTTTCAAGCATAAGCAATTAGCATCCAATTGTTGCAATCACAAACAGCCAAAGAGCTGGATTGCCACAAAACGGCAATAGACGTCGTCTATGGTCGTTGGCTTTGAAATATAGTTTTTTGGGAGGAACTGAGTTGCCAATATTCAATTCGAGTATAACCCGTCGCACGCTCCTTGCGGGCGTCTCCGCGACGGCTGTCACTGCTGCAATGGGAAACCTTCTGACCCCTGGCATTGCCCAGGCTTCGCTGACACCGAAGAAAGGCGGCACGCTCAAGTACGCCGTGCTCGGCCACAACACCAAGCACAAAAGCTTGAAGACAGCCAAGCATCCCTACAACGGGATTCAGATCAGAACGAAGAACGTCTACAACACACTGACCTGGGTCGATGAAGACCTGCAGGCGCAACCCGAAGTGGCGACCAAATGGGAAGCCATTGAGGACGACCAGACCGTGTGGGAAGTCGACATTCGTGAAGGGATCAAGTTTCATGACGGTCGCGACCTGACGGTCGAGGACGTGATCGCTTCCTATGAATTTCACAAGGATGAAAAGCTGGGAACTTCGTTCGCAAAGAAGATGCTGGCCAAGCTCGAGAAAGCAGGCCCGAACAAGGTTCGTTTTTTCCTGCAAACACCAAACAGCGAATTCCCGTGGTGGGCTGCCGAATACCGTCAGGTCATTATGCCGAAGGCCCCGTTAGAAGACATGGGCATGGACGGCGTCGGCAGTGGCCCGTTCAAACACTCGAAAATCGATCCGCAGCGCCGGGTCGTCTACGAAGCCAATACCAACTATTGGGGCGAAGGCCCTTATCTGGACACGCTCGAGGTCTTTGTTCAGCCCTCGATGGGCCCGGCCATGAACGGCTATCGGTCCGGTCAGTTCGATATGATCCTGGGGGTCGATCCGGTTCTGGTGCCGCAGTTCGCAGAACTTCCTGACACCGTCGTCAGTACCGCCAAGGCAGGGCCACAGATGATGGTCGTGCTGCCCAAACACGAAGGCTCGCCGTTCATGGACGTGCGCATCCGCAAGGCGCTGACCCTGGCCATTGACCGGCAGAAAATCATCGACATCGTATATGATGGCAAATACGGTTGGATGACCAACGACACACACATGACCAACTTCAATGAAGATTTCCTGCCGAAGAAGGTCATTCGCGACGTCGCCGGGGCCAAAAAACTTCTGGCCGAGGCCGGCTATCCGGACGGCATCACCCTGCCGACGCTGTATTATTCCACCTATTATCCGGAGATCGACCGGGTATTCCAGATCATGTCGGAATCGGTCAAGGAAGCGGGTATCACCCTGCCCGTCGAGGTTCGTCAGGAAAGCGGCTACCGCAAATGGCGGGTGGAAGACAAGGAACAGACGCGCAAACACCGCTTTGCAATGGGGCCTGTCGGCTCACGCAACCCGGCGGCAAACCTGTTTCGCATGGCCCGGCCAACCTATAACGAAAGCGGTTATTGGCATCCCAGCCCTGGAGGCGATGCGTATATTGCGCTCTATGAAAAGGCAATGAAGACCGGGGATTCCCTCAAGCGCCGCGAGATCTATCACGAAATGCAGCGCATTCTTCAAGATGAAGTCCCGGCAATATTCGTGATCGGTCGTCGTGAAATCGACATCTTCCGGTCGAATGTGCACGGCTGGCCGACGCATACCCAGACCTGGTCCGGTCGCTTCAATCCGGTCTGGAAATCCTGATGGTCCGGTCCCGCGCCTGGCTCCCGGGCGTTGACTGACAGGGCAAAGCAGTGCGGCGGCAGCCGAAGGGTTGCCGCCACCTGCTCAGGCCTGTTCAGTAGTTACAAAAACCAGAAATGCACAAGGAGCAGATTGGTGAACGACCATAGAGGTTCCCCATGTTGAGAGCGATGTTGCGGCGGCTGATGCTGTCGGCACTGATCATTTTCCTGGTTGCCGTATTTGTGTTCATGGCAACGGAGATCCTGCCCGGTGACGCGCTCGACGTCTATCTGAGCGAGGATGACGTGGCCGTGATGACGGTGGCCGACATCGAGGAAATGAGACACTCCCTCGGGCTTGACGTGCCGGCACCCATCCGTTTCTTCAACTGGTTCGCCGGTGCCGTCACCGGTGATTTCGGCACGACCATCGTCGATCAGATACCGATCATTGAAATCATCATCAATCCGCTTTTGAACTCGTTGCAGCTTGGTGCTGTCATAACCCTGGTAACCTTGCCGGTCGCTTTCCTGATCGGTGCCGGGGCCGGCTATTGGCGGGGACGGCGTGCCGATACCGTCATTTCAACGGTTTCGATTGTTGGCTATTCAATTCCCGATTTTGTCATCGGCATGGTTCTCATTATCATCTTCGCCGTCTGGATCCCGCTTTTCCCGGCTGTGATCACGGCATTTAACGATGCCCATCCGCTTGAACTGCTGGCGGTTTCCCTGTTGCCGGCGGTGACCGTGATCATCGGTCACGTCGCCCATCTCAGCCGCCTGTTGCGGGCCGGCTTTATCGAGGCGATGAACAGCGATTTTGTCGAACGGGCGCGCCTGTCGGGCATCCCGGAACGGTGGATCGTCATGCGTCACGTTTTGCCGGCATCGGTGATCCCGACGCTTAACGCCATGGCGCTTTACGTCGCAGGCGTGCTGTCAGGTCTGATCGTCGTCGAGAAGGTCTTCGGCTATCCCGGATTGGGGATCGAGCTGATCAGGGCCGTCGATACCCGTGAAGTCCATGTCATTCAGGCTATCGCTTTCCTTGGCGCCGTGCTGGTGGTTCTCATGAACCTGCTGGCCGACTTTGCCATTATTGCTCTTGATCCCAGGGTACGCAGTCATGTCAGCCAGCGTTAAAAAGATTTTCACCGTCCTGACGCACAGCCCGGGAACCGCCATCGGCGTCGGGCTTGTGGTGCTGCATCTGGCCATCGCCCTGCTGGCACCATTCCTGATCCCCTATGGCGAAACGCAGCTGGCTGGTCCGCCCATGTTGCCGCCTGGCAGCCCCGACTTCATTCTGGGGACCGACTCGATCGGCCGGGATTACCTGTCGCGCCTGCTCATGGGCGGTCGCACATCGATCAGCGTTGCCATGATCGGTGTCCTGGGCGCGGTCATATTTGCCACCCTGATCGCCGTTTCAGCAGCCTATCTGGGTGGACTGTTTGACGATGTCGTCATGCGTCTGGTCGACACCAAGCTGTCGATACCGGGTATCCTGTTCGTCGCGCTTTTCGTGATCGGGTTCGGGCGCTCTCTGCCCGTCCTGATGATCGTGATCGGGCTCAGCTATTTTCCGGGTGCCGTGCGCACCATTCGTGCGCAGGCCCTGACACAAGTCCCGCTCGATTACGTGAAGGCGGCAAGATTGCGCGGCGAGATGGCCCTGTCCGTCATCATACGGGAACTGGTCCCGAACGTTGTCGAAGTTGTCGTCGTCGAGTTTGCCATCCGCACTTCGTCGGCGATCCTGATCGTCAGTGCGCTCTCCTTCCTTGGTCTGGGCATTTCACCGCCGACGCCGGACTGGGGACTGATGGTATCCGATGGTGTGAACCAGATTTATGCGGCGCCGTGGCTGGTTCTCCTGCCGGCACTGTTCATCAGCACGCTGGTGGTCGGCCTCAACTTCGCCAGCGACGGCCTTGCCAATGCACTTGGCCTGGACGCCGCGCGCGGCCTGCACGGAGGTTGAGCCCATGCCATTGCTGGACGTCAAAGACCTGAAAATTGCCTATCGCAATGCGACGACGGGTGAACTGTCCGTGGCCGTGGACGGGGTCAGCTTCTCTCTGGACAG
>JBBDOA010000185.1:0-9991 GCA_040877275.1 Rhodospirillales bacterium
GAAGTTCGAAAAGAGGATGCCCCAAATGCGACGAACTTCGGATTCGGGACACTAGAACCTGGCTTGCACGGTCAGCAGCGCAGAAAATGCTTCCCCTGGAACACCCTGACCACCCCCACTCTGAACAGATTCGATGTAGCTGACGTTGCCGATATTTCGCAGATTGAAATTCACATCCACATTATCGAGAATCGGCATGCTTGCGGAGGCGTCAAACCTTATGTAGTCCTCGACCGCGACCGGCTGGTTGCCTGTAGTGTCGTCCGGGGAGCCGAACGTCGTTCTTTCGCCAACATAGGTTGCGCCACCACTGAGCCGCAGCCCGATCGGAAGTTCGTAAGAGGTCCATATGCTGGCGGAATGTTCCGGAATGTTATCGACGCGGGAACCGACCCGGCGGGAATCGCCCTCAAGTATTTCGGAGTCGAGATAAGTATATCCGCCAAACACGCTCCAGGCTGAGGTTAAGTTGCCGGTCGCCGTCAACTCAATGCCTTCGACACGCTGTTTGCCGTCCACCGATGCCGGATCTCCCGGTGTCGAGCTGACGACTCGCACGTTTTCCTGATTAATCCGGAATATTGCTGCCGACACGTTCAGCTTGTCGTCCAGAACATCCCACTTGGTGCCGATTTCAAAAGTTTCGTTTCTTTGCGGATCGAAGTAGAAGCCGGTTTCGACCGGTCCGTTGTTGTTTCCCCCTCCGAGCTGGAAGTTGCCGCCTTCAGCCGCGCCGAGTGACCCGACGGGTTCGAAAGACGTACCATACGAGGCGTAGACACTGCTGGACCGACCCGGTTTGAAGACGACCCCTCCGTTCCAGCTGATTTCGTTGTCGGTACGGTCGCCGGAGATCGCCGCCTTTCCATTAACGAGGTTCTGGCCGTACCCGACATTGTTCGGGTCTTCGCCACGGACGGACGTCTCGATATGGTCGAAGCGAACACCGCCGTTAACGATCCACTGTTCTCCTATTTCAATCGAGTCGTTCAGGTGGACCGCCAGCGTGTCGGACTGTATGCGTGCGCTGGTACCGTTGTATCCCTGCTGAGAAGCAATGATTGAGTTGTTTGGAGCGCCGAACGGATTTGCCGCAGTTGTCAGAAGGGCACCCTGTGTATCGAGGCGCCGCTTGTTTTCCGCCTGCTCGTGCGAATACTCGAATCCGCCGACAATCGTATGCTGCGCGCCGAGCATTTTAATCTTCGCCGTGCCATCGGTCTGGCTGACGAAGTAATTGTCGACCTGATCGCGTGGCTTTGAGTCGCCCCGAATTCCCGTAACGACTCCGCCCGCCGTGACCACTCGCGGAGATGAGGTGATTGAATCGTTGCTGAGATGGCTGTACCGCGCCCGGGTTTCCACCTTAAACCTGTCTGAGAACTCATGCTCCAGCGACCCGGAAACCGAGTGATGATCATAATCCATATAATCGCGATTGAGATACCCGTACCAGTAGGAATAGTTCACCGGAGCGGGCTTTCCGGTCAATCCCGACAGTCCGACATTTCGGACCAACGGAATTCCGGCATCCGGTAGGCCGTTAAGGCTGTAGTACTGGTAGGAGAGCGTGGCCGAGGTGGGTGCGTTGAGACCGAAGGTGACCGACGGTGCAAAGCCCAACCGTTCCTGCTCGACCTTGTCACGGCCCGCGACCCCGCCATCATGCGCCAGCGCCGCGATGCGAACGGCAGCGTCGACGCCTTTGATCTGCTGATTCACGTCGATCGACAGGCGTTTGACAGGATCTTCAGCATCGACCCCGTCGCCAACCGATGCTTCGCCTGAAATGAAGTTCTCGCCTGTCGGTTTTTTCGAGACAAAGTTAACGACGCCACCGGTCGTTCCTTGTCCGAATTCGGTGGAACTTGGCCCCTTGATGACTTCAACGCCCTGAGTGTTGAAGGTATCACGGAATTGGAAACCAGGATCCCGCATACCATCGACATAGAGATTGCCCGACGCCGAGAATCCCCTGATCTTCAACTGGTTGCCGCCGGGCGGATTGCCTTCGCCAGCTTGCAGCGTGATCCCGGGAACGTTACGCAGAACATCGTTGAAGTTCGTCGCAGATTGATCCTTGATCATTGATTGTGGGACAACTTGCACCGAGCGCGGGGTATTCAGAATCGATTGATTGAACTTGTTGTTGGTCAGGTTATCGATCTTGTATGCGTCAGGATCTCCAATATCCGTAACGGATGATTTGACTGTGATGGTCGGTATCGTGATCGTGTCCTGAGCGTTGGCTCCAGTCGATTGGCCCGCCGTGCAGGCAAGGACCACGAGCCCCGCCACGGTACAAGCCGAGCGTTGTGTTGTGTCTTCCGACTGAATATCGTCGGGAATCCCGTGACGCAGCGACCTTGGGCGTTTCACATCAGACATCCTGTTCTCCAATCTCGTCTTGTTGATATTCATGGATAAACTCAGTGACTACGCCGACAGGCGGTAGTTTTGAGCGGTTCAGTTTGAGATGACATGAGCAGCATTCGCCATTCGGAACGACTCGATTGCAGTATCGTTGAATGCGCTGCAACAACCGTTGAATTGCAATCATTAATGTACCGAGCCGGGCCGCTAGCTGAGTTTGTTTGCGTCATGCTTCCCCCATTATGAGACCGATAATGATAATCATTCTTATTTGAGTCAAATGAAAATAATAATCATTATTAACTGAGTCAGCAAAATGTTGGTGTCCGTGTATGGCGACGCGGCTCTGGCACACAGGCAGCTCACGCCGCCGGGCCGCTGGCAAGAGGCCTTACGCAGGGTTCCGGGGATAAGTGCCCGGATGGTCACGGATTGACGGAATGGTGGAACTGGTGCGCCGGTCGAACTTTGTTCGAACCATTTGTTTGATATGGGGGTGGCCATTCGCCAGTGAATGGCGCGCCCGGCAGGACTCGAACCTGCAACCGTCCGCTTAGAAGGCGGGTGCTCTATCCAGTTGAGCTACGGGCGCTTGGCGGCGGCGAAAGTACCCCCGGACGCGCAAAGGTGCAACGCCCGCAATCCCGAAAAACCCAGCATTCATCCGGCCGCTTATCTGGCACCGAAAACGGTTTTCAGGATATCCGTGGTGCGGGCTGCCGGGTTGGCACGGATCGACGCCTCTTCCTTGGCGAGGTAATGGAAAATGCCGCCCAGTGCGCCTTGAGTGGCGTGTGCCTGCAGATCAGCTTTGACATCAGGTACCAGCGGCAAGCCTTTATATTTGCTGATCATTGTATCATAAGCGGAGATTGCGCCGACCTGCTGCAGGGCCTTGTCGACGACCGGCTCGATGGTCGCCTTCAGATCCGGCGTGGCGACCCGTTTGAAATACTGTGTGGCGGCGTCGGCCGGTCCGTCATAGATCTTTTTGGCGTCGTCCAGGGTCATGTCGTTGACCGCCTTCCAGATCAGTTCTTTGGTTTTCGGTGCGGCTTCCTCGGCGGCGCGGTTAATCTTCAACTCGACATCGTCGGCCAGCGCCGACATGCCGAACTTGCGCATGATGTCCTGCGCCCTGGTCAATTGCTCGGGCAGTGGTATGTGGATTGCCGGATCGGCATTAAAGCCGTCCGCCGCGCCCACTTGCGCCAGAACCCGCTCGGCACCGACGCGCAACGCTTCCTTGAGGCCGGCGACAATCTGATCGGTGGCAAGGCCGCTGCCTGCAGTGGTTGAACCGCTTCCGGATGCAGAGCCGGTTGTGACCTGATCGACGGCACCTTTCAGCTTGTCGAGGAATGAGGCCTGAACACTTTGCGCTGCCAGAACGCAGACGACGGCGTAAAAGCCGGACAGCCAGAAACGCCGCATCAGTGGGTCCACAGCGTCTTGCGGCCGAAGGCGAAGTTATCTGCATAGTTTTTCGGCTTGATCTTGCGCTTTCTGGATTCGGAAACCTGGAAGCTCAGGTTGTTTTTTTTGGCAAAGGCGATGGCGTCTTCCCTGGTGTCGAAGCGCATGCGCACCTGGCCACTGGTGTCGCGCGACCCGGTCCAGCCCATCAGGGTATCGATTTCCTTGCGCGAGCCGGGCTCAAACTCAAGAACCCATTTTTTGATATTGGCGCGGCCGGACTGCATCGCCGTCTTGGTCGGCTGAAAGATGCGGACATCGGGCATGGAAAAAGCCTCCGGTAAATACAATATGATGCATGAAGATACGCAAGAAATCAGCGAAGGCAATGGATTTTGGCTGAAAGTGATCAACCCTTGCTTTATCCGGTAACGAAGGCCAAAGGTGCGGCCAGCTCTTATGTAAAATCAAAGACCCCCTGTTGAGGAGAATACAGTGAAAGCCATACAGTTCAGCGAAGCCGGGGCCGCCAACAAGGTCCTGAAGGAAGTGACCATGGACACCCAGGCACCGGGTCCGGACGACGTCCGCGTCCGCGTCGCCTATGCTGCGGTCAATCCGACCGACGCCAAGCGGCGCTCCAGCGGCCGTGAACTGGGCAGCTTTTCACCAATTGTCACCGGCAATGACGGCGCTGGCGTGATCGAGGCGGTGGGAGCCAATGTCGACCCGGCGATGATCGGCAAGAATGTCTGGATATTCGGTGCCCAGGCCGGCCGGCCGATGGGGACGACGGCGGAATACTGTACCTTGCCCGTCTGGATGGCACCGCTGCTGCCGGACAATGCATCGCTGCTTGAGGGCGCCTGCCTCGGCGTACCGGCAGTGACGGCCTATTACAGCATCTATTCCGACGGCCCGGTTGAGGGCAAGACGGTCATGGTATCGGGCGGCGGGGGCCGGGTCGGATCATACGCGGTGCAGATGGCCAAGCTCGGCGGGGCCAATGTGATCGCACTGGTCGGGACGGCTGAAAACGAGGCTTATGTGAAGACACTTGGTGCCGATCACGTCATCAATTACCGCAACGACGATGTGGTGGCCCGGGTGATGGAGATTACCGATGGGCGCGGTCTGGACCACCTGTCCGAAGTCGCCTTTGGCGCCAATGTGGCGCTGTTTCCGGAGATTATGGCGCAACGGGGCGTGATTACCGCTTATTCGTCGGACGCGGTTGAGCAACCGGTATTGCCGTTCCTGCCGTTGATGTTCAAGAATGTTACCATGCGGCCGTTTACGATCTATTCGCTCGGCAAGGAAACCCAATGTCAGGTGTTCCAGGCCATTAATACCATGCTGGCCAGGGGGCAGTTGCAGCACCGGGTCAGCGCCAAACATCCGTTTACGCTGGGTGGCGTGATCGCAGCACATGAAATGATCGAGGCCAACAAATCAGCCGGAGTCTGTATTATCGAGGTTGGAGGCTGACGCATTCCTTGCGATATTGAAATCGGGGGGACAGATGGGCGCACACGACAGGATGGCTGCGAAAGCGTTTGCCGACGGGAAAAGCCCGACGGCGTTCATGGATGCCGCAAAGAAGCACGCCCGGGCGTCATGGTTCTGGGTCATCCTTGCCGGTGTTGTCTGGTATTTTACCGATTGGTGGTGGGCGCTGATCCCGGTCGCCATGCTCGTATTTTCCGTCGTGCAAAGCATCAGTTCGACCCTGATCGGGGTCAAACTGGAAAAGTTGCAGGCAGGTAAGGCCGCCGCCGCGAACGATACAGAAGCTGTTTGAAAAATGGTCGGGGAGACAGGATTCGAACCTGCGACCCTCTGGTCCCAAACCAGATGCGCTACCAGGCTGCGCTACTCCCCGACTGGCCGGGAACCTAGGGTTTTTAGCTTTCAATAGCAAGCGCGGAAAAGAGCATTCGTCCGGCCTTTCAGCTATGCGTATTTTGCAGGTCTGGAGCGTAAAAGGAACGGTAGTGCATGTGCAAAACCAGGCGTAGACAGTGCGCCTCAACAACCCGAGCCCTTCTCTGGAGTGCGTGATATGGAATACACTGTTTTCAATACCGTCATGGGATCGTTCGTCGGCGCCATTGCTGTTCTTGCACTTGTGGTGAAGCTGTTCTGAGGAAAGTCTCATGAAACCCGCCGTTTAGAACCCCGGTCAGTCTCTGATCGGGGTTTTTCATTTGTGCCGTGCGAACGCTTGCATCGCCTTTTGCTTTTACTTTTCCCGCATATTTGGCAGACATAGTCCAGACACACCCGCCCGGCACATCCAACTGACGCCGCGCGGGCGAACGGATTGCCCCTGATAACTGGACCAGCAGAATTTTATGACCGAAACCGACACCCATAGCGAGCCGGCGTCCGAACCCCGCGATTTCATCCGCGAACGCGTTCGCCGCGATCTGGCCGACGGCACAACGCAGTCCGTCGTCACGCGCTTTCCGCCGGAACCCAACGGGTATCTGCATATCGGTCATGCCAAGTCGATCTGCCTGAATTTCGGTGTCGCCAGCGAGTTTGCCGGGAAATGCACTCTGCGTTTTGATGACACCAACCCGGCCCGGGAAGAGCAGGAATTCATCGACGCCATCGAGGCAGATGTGCGTTGGCTCGGCTTTACGTGGGACGGCGCGCCGAAGCATGCATCCGATTACTTTGATACGCTGTTTGAATGGGCGTCGCACCTGATCGAAAAAGGCCTCGCCTATGTCGACGATCTGAATGCGGAAGAAATGCGCGCGTATCGCGGCACGCTGACGGAGCCCGGCCGGGAAAGCCCGCACCGGGGCCGCAGTGTCCCCGAAAACCTTGATCTTTTCCAGCGCATGAAAGCCGGCGAATTCGCCGACGGCGCCAAGGTGCTCAGGGCCAAAATCGACATGGCTGCCGGCAATATCAATCTGCGTGATCCGGTGCTGTATCGGATCGTCAAGAAACCCCACCCCAGAACCGGCGATACCTGGTGCATCTATCCGACCTATGATTTCGCGCACGGACAATCGGACGCCATCGAAGGCGTGACGCATTCGCTGTGCACGCTCGAGTTTGAAGATCACCGGCCCTTGTACGACTGGCTGATTGAAAACCTGCCGACGCCGTCCCGACCCCGGCAGTATGAATTCGCCCGCCTGAATATGACCTATACCGTGCTCTCGAAGCGCCGCCTGACGCAACTGGTCAAGGAAGGCCACGTCAACGGGTGGAGCGATCCGCGCATGCCGACCCTTTCCGGCCTGCGCCGGCGCGGCATTCCAGCCGCCGCCATCCGCGATTTCGTGTCGCGTCTCGGCGTGACCAAATCGGACAGTACCGTTGACCCTACCCTGCTTGATCACTGCGTCCGCGAACATCTGAACAAGGCCGCCGAACGGCGGATGGCCGTGCTGCGGCCGCTCAAGGTGGTGATCGAAAATTATCCCGAAGGCCAGTCGGAATCCCTTGATGCCGTGAACAACCCGGAAGACGAGGCCGCCGGCTCGCGTCAGGTCGTCTTTTCGCGCGAAATCTATATCGAGCAGGATGATTTCATGGAGGATGCGCCGAAGAAATTCTTCCGTCTGGCGCCTGGCCGCGAGGTCCGCCTGCGTTGGGCCTATTACATTACCTGCACCGATATTATCAAAAACGATGCCGGCGAGATTGTTGAATTACGCTGCACCTATGACCCCGAGACCAAAGGCGGCGATTCACCGGATGGCCGCAAGGTCAAGGGAACCCTGCACTGGGTCTCGGCCATTGATGCCGTCGACGCCGAAGTGCGGCTGTATGACCATATGTTTCTCGATCCGAATCCGGGTAAATCGGATGATTTTGTCTCGACCCTGAATCCGCAAAGCCTTGAAGTGCTGCAAGGCTGCAAGCTGGAACCGTCGATCACGGATTTTCAGGTCGGTAACGCACTGCAGTTTGAGCGTATGGGCTATTTCGTGAAGGACCCTGACAGCGCGGCGCAATCGCCGGTTTTCAACCGAACCATGACACTCCGCGATACCTGGGCAAAAATTCAGTCCCAGTCCTGATCTCCATGCCTGATTGCCAAGGCTGATTACGTGTCCTGACAGATAGTATTTAATCAGAAAGTGCATTACTATCGCTGCGAAGTCAGATATCGCCGATGTGGGGAACGGTCGTGCCTGAGGCAAATATCCCGAAAGAAATCGACGCCCTGAAAGCGGAAATTGCGTCGCTCAGCAGGGAAAATGACCGCCTGCGGGCAAAGATTGAGGATTCCGAGCGCTTCTACGAGGTTATCGGGCTGATGGCGTCGGAAATGTTCTGGCAAACCGACACCGCACACAGATTTACCTACATGTCACCGGCCGTGGTTGAAGCGGTCGATGTCCCGATGGCACAACAGATCGGTAAAACCAGGGCGGAACTGGCCGACGATGATCTGAACTCCCCAAGGTGGCTGAAGCATTTCGACGACATTGCGGCACATCGCCCTTTCCGGAATTTTCGATATTCCCGGCGTCACAGGAATGGCCAGATCAGGGAGATTTCCGCAACCGGTCGGCCGGTATTTGATGCATCGGGCACGTTCCATGGCTATGTCGGCGTCGCCGAGGACATCACGAACCGCCTGCAAACCGAAGCCAGGATAAAATCTGCAGAAGACGTGTTGATGACGGCGCTCAACGCCATCGAGTGCATCTTCACCATCTGGGACAAGGACGATCGACTGGCCATTTTCAACGATCACTTCCTGAAATTGAACGAACAGGTCCCGGAAGTATGCACAGTTGGCACGACGTTTGAGCATCACGTCAAAGTCGTTGCCGGAAACGGCATGTTCGGCCCTGGCGAAGACAAGGATAGCTGGATCGAAAACAGGCTGGAACGGCACCGCAATCCGCGCGGTGCATTTGAAATCACCCGCCAGAACGGCATGAACATATTAATCAATGAAGCCAGACTTGCCGATGGCAGCACCATCATTCTGGCTGCAGACATTACCCCGCAAAAAGCCACCGAGTTCGCTCTGCGCGAGAGCCAGCAGAAGATTCTGGATTTTTCCAGTACAGCCGCAGACTGGTTCTGGGAAATGGATTTTGATCTCAGATATTCATTTATATCCGTTGATGATCCGGCGATTACCGGGATGACGGCGGCCGGGCAGATCGGACTGACGTTCCGTGAAACGCGCCCGGGTCGGATCAACGAGAACACGTTAAGGATATTCGAAGAGGCCCTGTCAAACAGGGAACACTTCAAGGACGTCCGTTATTCCCGGAAACTGACAAACGGCCAGGAACTGCATCTGGCGATCAGCGGCAAACCGATTTTCGATATGACAGGTGCGTTTGCCGGTTATCGTGGTGGTGGGCGCAATATCAATGCTCTGGTGAAGACCGAAGAAGCATTACGCCACGAAAAAGAACGTGCCGAACAGGCCAGCCGGGCTAAATCAGAATTTCTGGCACATATGAGCCACGAACTGCGTACACCGCTCAACGCGATCCTCGGGTTTTCCGATATTATCCGCGAACAGCTTTTCGGCCCCGTCGGCAATGCATCGTACCAGGAATATGCGGCGGATATCCACCGCAGCGGCGAACACCTGCTGAGCCTGATCAACGATCTTCTGGATCTGTCGAAGATCGAAGCCGGCAAATTTGAACTCGATGAAGAAAAACTTCTGCTGAGCGACCTTGTTTCACAATCGGAACGCCTGTTCCTGCATCGCCTGCAACAGCGTCGTATCCGTTTTTCAGCCACGATCAGCGATGATGTCAGCTATATTTTTGCCGACCGCCGCGCACTGGCGCAGATTTTTTTCAATATTCTTTCAAATGCGGAAAAATTCAACATCGATGGTGGATCAATCATCGTCTCCATCTACCTGATAGAAGGCGGCGGCATTCAGATTTCCGTCAGGGATACGGGATGCGGATTCAAGGCCAACGAGGCCGAAACGGCCCTTGCCCCCTTCGGCCGCATCGATAATCCGATGACCAAGGAAACACCGGGCACCGGTCTGGGATTGCCGATCGTCCGGGCCTTGATGGAACTGCACGGCGGCAAGCTCGGTATCACCAGTGATACGAATAGTGGTGCCGAGGTTTTCCTGACCTTCCCGCCATCGCGTACGGTTTCACTCAATACATGAAAACTCCAGCCGCGCTAGTGTCCCGAATCCGAAGTTCGTCGCATTTGGAGCATCCTCTTTTCGAAC
>JBBDOA010000186.1:0-9847 GCA_040877275.1 Rhodospirillales bacterium
GAGATTCTCGTTGTTACCACGGGGAGTGTCAGGGGTTGAAGCGCCACTCTGTGGGGCGGATTGCGCGGTATTTCCGATTATGTTCGGCTGAACGGTGGTGTCAGGCTGGTTCCCGAACAGGGTTCCGAGGGGTTTGTTGTCTGAGGCATCCATACCCGGGCGACCTTGCACGCGCGCCGCAGGCAATATCTCTCTGGTTTCAACGGATGATGCCTGGCGGTCTACAGCAGAAGGGGGTGATTGTGGGGCCGCCGGGAGATCGATCAGCACACCGAGAGGCCGATCCGATGAAGGGACGGCAGTCCTTGTCGGCAAGGTAGTTGGTGACGGCTGATCAGTGGTTTGAGGTTTCCAGTTCTGCGGCAGTACCGAACCACCCCCTTGTGGTGAGTTGGATGGTGGATTGAAAAGCGTGCCGAGGGGGCGGCTGGCCGGCGCGCCTGTTGAACGCGGCATCCGGGGTGTGGGCGACGTTGTCCTGACGGCACTGGCTGGAATTGGCGGGATAGGGGAACGAACCTGAGGCGGAGGTTGCTGAATACCCGGGAACAAAATGCCCAACGGTCTTTCTGCATCCTGCGCATGGGCAGCCGGCGTTAATCCGGAAAGCACGCAAAGTGCTGTCGCGAAGAGTATCCCCGCGAGAAAGCATTTTTTACGTGATAGCCTTGCCGTTGGCACGTTATCCATCCTCCAGATGCAGAATCATCCCAAGACCAAGCAATGTTGCGACACCGGATGGGGTCCAGGCTGCAAGGGTGACTGGGATACTATCCGAAAGGCCCAGTGCATACACGACATCGGAGAAAAAATAGAGCAAAAAGCCGGTTAAAACACCCATGGAAATGATGAAAGTCGTTCCGCCGCGCCTGGAACTTTGCCGCAGCGTGAATGTCGCCGCTATCAGGACCATTGCGCACATCAAGAGCGGTGAGGCCAGAAGCGTATTCAGGTGCAGTCTGTGGCGGACAGCAGAAAAGCCGGCGGCTTCCAGGGTTCTGATGAAATCGGACAGCGCCCAGAACGACATCGTTTCCGGCGGCGAGAAACTGTCCTGGATTTTTGTCAGGGTCAGATCGGTTTCCAGCCAGTATTCCTCGTATGAGGCGGTACCTTCCTCAGGCTTCTGGATGTTGACGTTGCGCATGTACCAAAAGCCGTCTTCAAGGCGGGCGTATGCAGCATCAATTCGCTCTCGAAACTGGTCGGCACCTTCATAGACGAAGACCACCACGTTATCCAGTTCAACCTCCTGACCTTGTTGCAGCACCGCATTCGAATGAATAACCGATTGCCCGAGTGCGTTGGATTGTCGCAACCACAAACCGGATTGCGATACGGCGAGGAAATTTTCCTGACCTCGCAGATGCTTGGCTTCAAGGCGTTCGTATCGGGTCAGCAGTGTCGATGCCAGTGGATTGAAGATTGTGATGTGAAATACACCAAGGGCTGCCGCCAGCAACAGGACCGGCAGCAGGAATTGCCATGCCGAGACGCCGGCAGCACGCGTGATCACCAGCTCGTGGGTACGCGACAACCGCCAGAATGCGGCCATGCCGCCGAACAGGACCGCAAAGGGAAATGTTTCCTGACCCATGTGCGGTAAACGGAAAAAGGACATTTCCAGGATATCCGCGAATGATATATCCGGATGTGATGCCGAGCGGCGCAAGAGCTCGATGCTGTCAAACAGCATAACCACCAACAGGAAAACCATGAAGCAGGTCAGGAAACACGCCAGAAAATGGCGGCCTATATAGAGAAAAAGGGTTGTTGATATACGCATTACCCTCACGCCGCCCTGAGTTTATTGCGTTGCTTGGTGGATTTCGAGCGCGGCGCTTTTGGATGCGTCACCAACATGAATGAGCCGGCAATGATCGGCACAACGGCCAATACATACAGTAACGGCACCAGCGTCAGATTTTTGGCAATGATGTTTTCAAGGCCCAGGGCGGCCCCCTGAAGAAAAATCATGATGCTGACCGCCGTAATAATGCGCAGCGTCTGACTGCGTCGGGTTATCGGGCCGTACAATAAACAAGCCAGTCCGACCATGGCGAAGCCGACACCGAGCAGGGGTGAAACAAATCGCTTGTGCAGTTCGACCTTATATTTGCCCCAGTCTGGATCATTGATCCCCACATAATTCTTGAGATTGAACAATTCGCTCATAGAGCGCTCTCGCGGTTCACGGTACCGCTGGGTAATGCTTTCCTGGGTGGTCGGCACTTCAAAAACATAGCGGTCGAAATACAGGATTGAGAGTTTGGCGTTGGCACCGACGGTCTGCCGGTTGCCGTTATACATGACGACACGGGGGCCGCCGCCGGTGTCGACCAGTGCGCCGCGTTCTGCCATCAGGGTAACTGGCGCATTGGCCTCGCGTTCATCATGCACGAGTATGCCCAGCAATTGGCCGTCCGGGGCGCGTTCGCGGACATAAACGGTTATCGCGCTGGAGATCGTGTTAAAGGAGCCTTCTTTCAGCAGGACGTGGGAATAAGTATTTCGGATTTCCCACTGCAGAAGCCGGAATGCGCGGTAGGATTCAGGCAGCAGGTACAGATTGAGCACATAGCCGAATACAAGGGTCAGAAAGGTTATGATCAATGCCGGTTTGGCGAGCCCGAACTGGCCGACGCCGGCGGCTCGCATCACCACCAGTTCACGGTCGGTGACCATCTTTGAATAGGTAAAGACAATGACTGTAAACAGGGCAATCGGTAAGATTACGGTGAGGAAATTCGGTAACAAAAGCATGGTCATGTAAACGAAAGTACCGGCGTTCAGGCCCCGGTTGACGATCATTTCGACGAATCGCAAGGACTGTGATAGCCAGATTATGCAGGTCAAACCGGCGGTCACCAGAAGCATGCCGGCGAAGAGCTGGCGCAGCACGTATCGTGTGTAGCTTTTCATGCGCTCGAAACCTCTCCTCGGGAACGGCCCAAATTGTGGTATCGGCAGCAAAAAATCAAGGAATCTCCGTAAATTAGCACAAGGTATGGTTAACAGATCATACCAGTTCCGGCGCCGTATCGGCGATCACCGAACTGCCGTGCAGGACGGTATCGGCCAGGCCGGGGGCCTGTACCAGGAAATGTCTGGCATAGAAACTGACGGATGCCTGTCGGCGCCTGGCAAACAGGGGAAATTGGTCAGCGTCACGTTTTGTCGCTTCCAGAGTCCGGACCATCAACCAGCCACTGACGACGATCCCGGTCAGCCGAAGATACGGCACCGCCCCTGCCAGTGCCGTGACCGGGTTTTCTGCAAAATTTTCAACAATCCAGTCGGTCGCCAACTCAAGGGAGTCGATTGCTTTTGAAAGGCGTCCATGCGGTGTGCCCATGGCGGCAACCGAGGAACGCATTTCGGCGATCAGTGCCCCCATTGTTTCGCCGCCTTCGCGGGCAATCTTGCGACCGGCCAGATCTATCGCCTGAATACCGTTCGTGCCTTCATAGATTGGCGCAATTCGGGCATCGCGCAAATGCTGCGCGGCACCCGTTTCCTCAATAAATCCCATGCCGCCGTGCACCTGAACGCCGGTATTGGCAACTTCAACGCCGGTGTCCGTACTCCAGGCCTTGACGACCGGAGTCAGCAAATCGACGAAGGATTGGGCTTTCTTTGCTACCGCCGGATCCGGATGACGATGCGCGATGTCGAGCCGGGAAGCGACCCAGTATGCCAGCACGCGAACCGCTTCGGTTTGGGTTCGCATCGACAACAGCATGCGCCGGACGTCCGGGTGCTGGATGATGGCGACGGGCTCCTTGCTTGTCGACGCACTGTCACGACCCTGCGTGCGTTCCTCGGCAAAGGCGCGAGCCCGTTGATAGGCACGCTCGGCAATGGCGACGCCTTCAAGGCCGACCGCAAGACGGGCGTTGTTCATCATCGTGAACATGTACTCAATGCCTCGGTTCTCTTCACCGATCAGATAACCCACGGCCCCTTCATTCTCGCCAAAGAGCATCACCGCGGTCGGGCTGGCATTGATCCCCAGCTTATGTTCTATCGAACCACATCTGAGGTCATTCCTGTCACCCGGCGTTCCGTCCGCATTGACGAGAAACTTCGGCACGACAAACAGCGAGATACCCTTGATTCCTTCCGGTGCGTCCGGTGTTCGCGCCAGAACCAGATGAATGATGTTTTCGGTAAAATCATGCTCGCCGTAGGTTATGAAGATTTTCTGACCGGATATGCGATAGTGATTGCCGTCTCTTTCGGCTTTTGTCCGAACCCGGGCCAGATCGGAACCGGCTTGCGGTTCCGTCAGGTTCATGGTGCCGGTCCACTTGCCGCTGATCATCTTTTCCAGGTAGATTTTTTTCAGGGCATCGGAGCCATGGATCGACAGCAGCTCGGCGGCACCGCCGGTGAGCATCGGGCAAAGCCCGAACGACATGTTGGCCGCATGCCAGATCTCCGATGCGCCGGTCGAGATCAGCCATGGTAATCCCTGGCCGCCGTATTCAGGGTCAAAGGGCATGGAATTCCATCCGGCATCGATGAACTGCTGATACGCTTCCTTGAAGCCGTCCGGTGTCCGCACAACGCCGTTTTCAAGCGTGCAGCCCTGCTGATCGCCGGTGATATTTATCGGATCAAGCACATCACTGCCCAGCTTGCCGGCTTCTTCAAGAATGGCTGCGACAAGATCAGGCGTTGCCTCTTCGTAACCCGGAAGGGTGGCGATTTCATTTAACGAGCCGATCTCGTTCATGACGAAAAGCATTTCTTCAACAGGGGCGCGATAGACGGACATGTGATCCTCCTACTCGATCTTCAATAACTTACTGAGGTCGATATCCGGTGCGGTAGCATTGCTTTTTTCGGCAAGCGCCTTCAGGTCAATCCGGCGAGATGCACGCTCGACAGCCGTTATCATCAACTTCATGACCGTATCGATAACTTCGGCCGGAAGTGCACCATGTGTTTCCTTGCCAATATTTGTGACCCGGCTATCGGGCAGCGGCACTTCGGTTTCACCACCATCCAGAAAATCGGCACGGAAAGTCATCTTGCCGTTAAGCATGACGACTTCATCAATCAGCAGCTGCTGGCCGCTGACAGCATCCGGATCGCCACTTCTTGCACGGTTGAACCAAGCCTGGGTACTTTCTTTCAGGCGCATAAGATTGATGCGCCCGTCTTTCAGTTCCAGAACGAGACGCGGACCTTCAATGACGACTTTATGCAGGGCAATGGCTCTGGCGGCGATACGGCCGGTATCGACGTGAATTTCGATCAGTGGAATGTGTATGGCTTCAGGGGCCGCGAATCCTGGCGGGTTCGGAATGCCGAGTCCGACGATCTGCCCGTCGCCCGATTTTAGCGACATTGAAGCTTCCCCAACCGTGACCGGGACTTTGAAAGCCCTGGATGCCGTGCTTTCAACCGTATCCTTGATCAGGGTATCGATGTCGAAAAGCACATACGTTACGGAAGCGAGCACAATAATGATCGATGCGGTTAATGCCAAACCACTGAATAAAAAGACTTTTCTCATAGACAGACTGATCCCGTCGCACCGTCATTGGTTGATCAGGACGATATCTGCCGACCGCCGGTACGGCAAGGGATTGTCTGGATCAGGCATGCACGCGGAGAAGGGGAATGAAGCTTTTGTATTGGCTTGAATGTATTGGGAGATGCGGATGGCCGTAGCGAAATAATCCGGCCATCCTGCCCGCTCAGCGATGATCAATCGTGGATAAGGACCACGCCTTTTTCAGGATCAATGCTCAGTTTGTCACCGGTCTTGATCAGCTTGGTGACATCGCCGGCTTCAAAACGATCACACATGGTCATATCGGCGAGCGCAGCGCCCTGTGCCAGAATTGTGTTGGCGGCATTGAACAGGATCGCCTTGGGGGCGATGCCTCTGGTTTTCATTTCATGCAGCATCCATGCCGACGCAACGCCGCCCTTGGCGGTGTTGAGGACAAGGATCTTGTCGACATAAGACTGACCGGCCAGTTTATGCTGCGGTCGGGAGAAAACACCGTTGATGCGGTCGAGGTCATAGCGGGCCGAAAAATTGTCGTCGGCAACCAGCGCCTCGCCCTCGGCTTTCGGGCCGATACCCTTGTGGCATTTCAATTCAGTCGTCATGCGATTTCTCCCGATACGGCGGCGGCGACGCATTCTTCCATGCTCGCCAATGCCGGTTCATAGCCATAGCCGCCAAGAATATTGACGATTTTTGCCGAGTTGCTGAGCAAACGCTTCCAGCCGTTCGCTTCGCCGATTTCTCGGGCGTACTGGTTATAGAAGCACGTGCCTTCCAGAACCTTTCCGCCGGTCGCCTCAATGGTCTGAACCAGGTTCATGCGGGTGGCATCGGCATAAACGCTGGGCGAGGTGCAGACGATCAGTGCCGTATCGGCATGGATTTTCTTGCCCTGAACCATGTCGGCGACCTGCTGCATTTCAACCAGCGAAAGTTGCGGAGCGGCGAAGACGACCACATCGACCTTGTCACCTTTGCCGCCGAAGCCGGAGCGAAGCGCATCAAGTTCCGTCGAGGTGATCTCCTGCACCGGCAGTTTGCCGCCCCCGACCGCATCGATGGTCGGCGCTTCCGGTGTGATGCCGACCAGATGGAACAGCGGAGTCGAGCCATAACTGGCCATGGCAGCGCCCATATGTTTCATCTGATCCGATGTCGGAACAGATTCAAGACCTTCGACGACCGGCACCTCCCAATAGCTGCCGGCCATCCGGCCAATGACGGCGCCGAGTACGCCCCAGTCAGTCAGCCCTTTGGGCTGTTGGCGCACAACAAAGCGCCTGGTTGCCATGCGGTTCTCGTCGAGGTGCAAGCCGTAGCGCGGGGTCCGACCGGTAAGGCCGGCGGCAAGCGCAGACGGGCCGCCTTCAAAGTTGGAACGCGCGCCGAGCACGCTGTTGCAGTAGATGACGACACCGGTGTCACCAAAAGCGACATGATCACCCAGCACGGGCGGCATGATCGTCTGGTAGTTAATACAGGTGTTGGTCATCAGAATACCGAGCTTGATGCAGGCGGCAATAGTCCGCCGGTCGATATCAGCCATCGCTTCGGTCTGCCCGAGCGGGCTGTAATAATTCAGATCGACGCCTCTGGGGTCGGTGATCATCGGCACGGCGACGCGCCGGTCTTTTTCCGGATGCGACGCGAGACCTTCAAGGAATTCGACGCCGGGCTCGCCGACGGATTCCGGATCGGCCATCATGTGCGCCTGGCTGACCGGCACCAGATCCGCCGCATCAAACATGCCGCCGACCTTGACCATATGATCCATGGCCCATCGTTTAGGTTCGCCCATTTCGCCAGTGAGCATGGCTTTTTCAATGTCTGTCAGCTTCACAATGTTGTCTCCTGTTTGGTGCCGGCACGTCGTTGGCGTGACCCGGTATCACTTCATTGAGTTTGGTAACCAGAGTACGACGTCCGGGATAAAATAAATCAGATAGAGCATGCCGATCTGGATCAGCAAAAATGGAAACGCGCCGCGGGCAATCTTCCATAATCCGATTCTGGATATGCCGTGAATGGTGAACAGATTAACACCGATCGGCGGCGATATCTGGGCAATTTCCATGGAAATTGCGGCAAAGATACCGAACACGACC
Source organism: Rhodospirillales bacterium (assembly GCA_040877275.1). Classification (GTDB taxonomy): domain Bacteria; phylum Pseudomonadota; class Alphaproteobacteria; order Rhodospirillales; family Casp-alpha2; genus UBA4479. The sequence continues at coordinate 7,633 of JBBDOA010000186.1, forward strand.
GGATGGATCCCCAGTTGCTCGGCGACCGGGAAAAAGATCGGGATTGAAATAAGCAGCATCGCCGCACTTTCAAGGAACATGCCGAGCACGATATAGGCGAGGATCATCAGGGTTACCGCCCAGACGCCGCTGGCATTTTCGATGATTGCGGCGGCAATGGATTGCGGGATCTGTTCGAAGGTCAGGAAGTGGGCGAAATACTGGCCGAACACGATCAACATAAACAGCATGGTCGTTGTCGCTGTGGCGGACACGGCAGCGGTTTTGATCTTCTTCAGATCGAGACGCTTCTGTGCAAACCCAAGAATAATGACGTAAATCACCGACAGTGCGCCAACCTCGGTCGGCGTGAAAATGCCGGTGTAGATGGCGGCGATAATGACGCCCGGCAGTATAACAACACCTAGCGAGCGCCGCGTCGTGTCGATCTGTTCACGCAATGTGTAGTTGTGCTCGATCTTGATGCGCGGTCTTGAAAGCAACACATAAATGGTGAACAGGCCCATCATGATAATGCCGGGTACGACGCCGCCGATAAACAACTGGCCGATAGACGTTTCCGTTATGACACCATAAAGGATAAGCGGGATCGACGGCGGAATGATAATGCCGAGCGTGCCGCCACCGGCGACGAAACCGCCGGACCGGCTTTCGCCATATCCTTCCTTGAGTAAAAGCGGTATGGCAACGAGGCCGACCGTCGCTGCCGTGGCGACGCTGGAGCCCGAGATCGCAGCAAAGACACCGCAGGCGGTGATGGTGGCGACGCCCAGTGAATTGGGGATGGCGCCGGCCCAGACTTTGGTGACGTTGAATAAATCCCTGCCGGCATCTGTCCGTTGCATGATTGTGCCGGTGAAAATAAACAGCGGTAAAGCCACCAGTTCGAAAATTGATGCTCCTTGCCAACTGATATTGATAAAGCTTTTGAAGGTCTGGAACGGGTCTTCAATCAACAGCGATGCGACAAACGCTGAAATGCCCATGGCAACGAAAACCGGCACGGACAGAAACATCAGCAGAAACAGCAGGGCAATGGCGATGTACCCGCCGTAGTCATATATGAAATCCATCAGCATGGCCTAATCCCCCGCCATATGTGCGTTGCTGGCTTCTTCGCCGGTGATCATTGACACCAGAGTCTGCAGGAACAGACCAAGCCCGCCGAGCGGTATGGCCAGTTGCGGGATCCATAGCGGAATTTCGAGCATCGTCGCGGACAGAATGTCGCTGCTATACGAATACCACACGAAATAGATGCCCGATGAAATGATGAGGAGCGCCAGCGTCAGCGTCATAATTTGTGACAGGCGATCAAAGAATGATTTTGTTGCCGGGAACATATCAACCAGCAAGGTGACGCGAAAGTGTGATCCGGATTTGACGGCCAGCGCATTGCCGAGGAAACCCAGAAAAATAAAGGCATACAGGGTTGTCTCAAAGACCCAGAGAGTCGGTGCATTGAAAAACCGCGCAACCGCCTCGTAGGTAATCGGAACGCAAAGCAAAACCATCAACGCGATGGAAATGCCGGTCATGACCTTGCCGATCATATTGGCGATATGAACCATCCGCTGATCCTGTCCTTGTCACTTATAGGTTTTATAAAGAATAAGGCAGTTGAGGGTGGCGCCTGTCAGCAACCACCCTCAAAAGGTTTAGTTGGCAGTCACCAGTTTCACAATCTCAGGTGAGTAGCTCTTGCGGGCCTCTTCTGCGAGCGGTTTGAGTTTTGCTTCAAAGGATTTCCACATGGCGCTGCCCGGTTCGACCATCGTGACTGTGTTGCCGTTCTTGCGTACGGTGTCGAGAAGGCCGGCAAGTTTGTCGATGGCAAACTGCTGCATGTGATCGCGGGCTTCGGCTGCCGATTCCATGACCGCTTTCTGCAGTTTCGGGGGCATTTTGTCGAACTTGTCCTTGTTCATGACGTAGGCGTGGATCAACGTTCCCATCACGCCGTTCGGCACGAACATGGTTTTCGTTACCTCATAGTGTTTGAGGCCAACAGCACCACCAAGGCCGCCAAGCGCGCCTTTGACCGTGCCGCGCTGCAGGGCGGAGTAGACGTCACCGACACCGATGATTGTGGGGGCGGCACCAAGGGCCTGCAGAACCTCACCTGAGCCTTTCGAATAAACCCGAATCGGCATGTTCGCGAATGAATCCGGGCCTGTAACGTCGAAATTCGCCGATACGACCGGCGGGCCGATAT
>JBBDOA010000187.1:0-9815 GCA_040877275.1 Rhodospirillales bacterium
GATCCCAATTACTGGCTGCGGAGTTTTTTCGTCTATCAAGCAAAAGCAAATTGCCTAAACGATGGACCCAATAAGTGTGTTCATCGCGGTCCTCAAACCAATTGTCCCATTGCGAGCCTTCTCGAATAGTCTGGGGGCAAACATGCTCAACGCTAATGATAGGAATGTCATAAGTCGCTGTCGTATCAGATGACGCTTGATCGAGCCGTAGGAGTAGCGGCTTCACGACACGGGTAACCGTATAAATGGGCCGGTGAAGAGCGTAGAAAAACGCGTGCGCTTCCTGTTCTTCAAGCAACAGACCTGCAGATCGTTCTTTTGCCTTTTCGTCTGGATCAAGCTCCTGCAGCACGTCGGCATATCTGGCGATCCGTTCATTCACGTTTGCGCGGGTAACGAAAAGAAAATAGGCAAGGCGCTCCAACTTGAAGACGAACTCAGGAATGTCGATTTCATCCCCGTCGCTATACTGCCGAAGGGCAAGTAACAAAGGCGGCATCCAATCATTATTGTCTAGCCGGTATAGCGATCGCATCAATCCGACAGTTTGGCTTCCAAACCGTTTCGCTAAATCTTTTTCATTACCTGCCAGCAAAAGTGCATTTGAATACGGTTCAAGAGTAGAATTGAGAAACTCTTTAGGCTCACCTTTGAACGACTTTACTTCAACGGGAAATCCATCTTCCAAGGCCGTACGGGGTTTATCGCGCTGATAGATCATTCGGACAAAAACAAACAAGTCGTTGAACTCTGATCTTCCGTGAGACGTTTCGATATTTTCCCAACGCTCCGACAAACTCTCTTCAAGTTTTGGGCCTGCCCGCTCCAACAGATCGGCTTTAAGAATATCCGTCGCGGTTAAGTCGAGCCCACGTGCATTCAAGACCGTGAAAATCCGGCGAGCAGCCGTATCCGTTGGCACCTCGACGACAACCAAGAAACAGTTTGTAAGAAGAAACTGGATGAGCGCCGTTCTTTCTTCTTCTTCCATATTCTTAAGTTCGTCACGGATAATCATTGCGTTCTCGACGATCCGGGCCTTGCTGCCGTCAACAGCTTCCAAAGAGGGCAGATCATCTGTTGCGCCGTTGCTCTGTATGGTATCTTCGAAAAATGGCTGATCTTGACGTCTGAGATGCAATCTCAGTTTTTCATCAAGTTTGCGATCCGTGTCCGCAGCTTGCTTTACATACTTATCCCTACCAATGCGCGTGACCTGATTCTCGGTAAGATCGCGCAGAACGCTGAAAAGAATGGTCAGCGTCGTTAACCTTTGCTGACCGTCAACGACCTTCGCATCTGGCCCCGCGTGTGTCTTAACGAGAACAATGCTTCCGAGAAAATAAAAGCCGTTTGACGGCGAATCTGGAGCCATCGCGTCCTTCAGATCGGCGATTAGCTCCTCGACTTGTTCTCGCTCCCAAGCGTAAGGCCGTTGATAAGATGGGATTGAAAACGCGTATTCCTCGCTGAAAACACTGGCAATGGTTTTTTCGTGCGCTTCTAGACGCAGAAGGGTGTTTGTATCACTCATGCTTTGACCTTTCTTCGGGATTTTGTCGACGCGGCGTCACTAGACGCCTTGATTCGCGCGAGCAGATCGGTGGCGGGTTCGTCGTTCGGGTCCTGCGGCACAAGGCGACCCGCAAAGGCGTCCTTCAGGATGGATTGACGGAGAGAAGTAGAGCGAGCCAGTTCGATCTCGCAATAATTCTGCATAATTTTGATACGGTCTATTGCATCCCAGACAAGTTCAGCAATCTTTCGCTGTTCTTCCCAAGATGGAAGCGGAAACGGCGCAGCTTTTATATCCGTGCCTGATATACCTTGCTGACCAGATGTGGTCTTAATGTTCCTCGCAATGTGTTGGCGTGTAACTCCACAGTTCCATGCCACTTCTAGAAAATCAGCGTTTAGGCCGTCCATCTCGACTGGTCTTGCCTTGATTAACTTGTCGGGATGAAGCACAGCGTGTGCGTCACGAAACTGACCGCAGACACCGACCAAGTGAGCAGACCCGTTGTATCTTGTGAAGAGCAAGTCCCCACGCTTAACCCAATAAGGTTCTAAATTTTCGTTCTTCGACGGCTGATAAAAGCGTAAGTCGTCTAACGAAATGCTCATTGCTCGCGTTGCTGAAATCCGCAGGATAGGAAACTCATTCGCCACAAGAATAGGCTTCTTGGAAAGGCCATTCCTAAAATCTTCGACCGTCTGTTCCACCGAAGCCCACACCCAGCCTTCGGGGAGATCGGGCAGGTCGGTAGTATCGGGGGCGGCGGGTTCCTTGTACTTGCCTCGCCCTGTCCATTGTTCGCGTCGCGTTTGCAGAATGCGATCAAGCAGGTCTTGGCCGTGTTCCAGCCGGTCGGCGTTTTCGGCGCGCCAGTCGGCGGTCAATTGCCCTGTGACGGCGGCCTTGAGGACCGACTGGCGATAGCGTGCGAGGAGTTTCTGTACCTCACGCAGCCCCTCTTCGCCCTTGTCCAACCGGGCAAACAGCGTCTCGATCTTCTCGACGATGCGATGCTGTTCGTTCAAGGGCGGAAGTGGCAACGGAATGTCGCGTATCGTTAGGGATGACAAATGCTTTACAGTAACCGAAGATGTATGGTCGTTTATTAATTTCAAATATCCTGGCAATGCAAATGCTAGAAAGCTTTGTGAATAGAACTCCGCATCTGCTTCAAGCGTGCATACTCGCTGGTTTAAGAGCGATCTGCCACCATTCCAAATACGGCAATTGAAATCGCCATCCATGCCAATAACTATTTGTCCATTCTCGATGAAAATCATTTTGGGGTCATCAATTGAGCCACGATAAAATGTGCCGGGGACACCATTGACCACATCACGAATTCTGACTATGGGCATCCCTTTTTGGTCATTGAACCCAGAAGACTTGAAGGCAAAGCCGTTGACAAGTGATGCAATCTCGCCAGCTTGAACGCGCTCCCAACTAGCATGAATCGCGTGTAGATTATTGGTACTTCTATCGACCAGTTCCTTAATGTTCTCACCAAAGCTCATCTTTAAGCCACCAACGCCCCGTGCAGATCATCCAGCATGTCGTTCAAGTTCGGCCCCAATACCTTGCGCGCCTGCAGGATGCCGCCCTTATCGGCGAGGCCCGGCGCGTCCTGAAAATCGCCGGTTGCGATTTCCGCGTTTGCGGCGATAAAGGACGCGATGGCGCGCAGCCAGTCAACCTGTTCCGCCGTATATTCACGGCCCGCCTTTTTCTCGCGACCCATCCACAAATTGAAACGCTGTTCGACGACCGCCGAAAAAGGCTCCAGCGCCTCGGCCTGGCCCAGCGCGTAACGGACAAGGCTGACGATCTCGGTCAACTGGCCGTCGACCGGCGCACCGCGCACCCTGGCCGCGTCGAGGCGTTTGTAGGCCTGCCAGACGGTGGCCGTGGTCAGGTGCGGCGGGCGTTCCGTCATGACCGTTACCAACTCGCGGATCGCGGCGTAGGTCAGCTTCTGTTTCCCCTGCGGCTGGTTATAGAGAATCTGCAATGCCGTCAGTTCGTCGCGGTTATCCTCAATGAACTTGCGAAAGTTCGTGATTGTCGCCTCGGCCTGTTTCCTGTCGAAGCCCGCGCCGGTAACCGCGTCCGTCGTGATCTCGTCGATCACGATATCGGTTTTCTGCTTGATGTCCTTCAGCAGGTTGCGGGCGTCGGGATTGTCAAACGGGCGGCAGGCGGTGTCCGTCATCGCGTCTATGACCGCCTGTTCCTCTTTAGCCGTCGGTTTAACATATTGCGCGGCAATCGCCGCCTGTTGCCTGTCGGGATCGATGGCGTCCAGCAGAGCGTTAGCCAGATCGCGCGGCGTCTTGCCACCGGTAATGTCGGCAATGCGGGCGCGGTCCTCGTCGGCCAGCTTGCGGTCGAGCACGGCAAGGCGCGCGGCCAGCGATGACAGCGCATCCTCGTCCCGCCGCCCCATGGCGATCTGATCGATCAGGGCGTCGAAGCTGACGGATTTTTTGCGCTCCAGCGGCTGGCTGGCGTTCTTTTTCGTTTCCGAGACGCCGACGGCATCGATCAGGATAAAGCGGGTCTTGGTTTGCGCGTCCGGCGTGACGCTTCGCAGGTCGGCGTCGGGAATGGTGCGGACGCCGCGCCCCTTCATCTGCTCGTAATAGCCCTCGGATTTGACGTCGCGCATGAAAATCAGCACCTCGACCGGCTTGATGTCGGTGCCCGTCGCGATCATGTCGACGGTGACGGCGATGCGCGGGAAGGGATCGACCCGGAACGCCTTGATCATCGTCTTTGGGCTTTCGCCCGTGTTGCGGTAGGTGATCTTTTTGGCGAAGTCGTTACCTTCGCCAAACACCTCGCGGACGGCGGTGACGATTTCCTCGGCGTGGTTGTCATCCTTGGCAAAGATCAGGGTTTTGGGCAGCCACTCGCCTGAGCGTTCGGGGAAAAGCTCCGTGAATACCCGATCCCTGTAGGTCTGCAGCACGGTCCTGATCTGGTTCGGGTTGACGACGGACCGGTCGAGTTCCTTGGCCGTATATTCCAGATCGGCGTCGAGGGTTTCATAACGGACTTTCCGGGTCCGCTTGTCGCGCACCGGCACCTGAAATCCGGTCTCGCCGGTTTCGACCCTGCCGCCCTGTTCCGTCACGCGAGTGCGTATACGATAGATTTCATAACCGACGTTCACGCCATCGGCGACAGAGCGTTCATAGGGGTATTCGGCGACAAGGTTCTGGTTGAAAAATCCCAGCGTGTGTTTCGACGGCGTCGCCGTGAGGCCGATAATGGCGGCATCGAAGTATTCCAGCACCTGCCGCCAGAGACCGTAAATAGAGCGATGACACTCGTCGGTGACGATGAAATCGAATGCTTCAATGGGGATTTCGGGGTTATAGGCAAGGGGCAGCGGTTCATCGTCGTTGCCCGGCCATGTTTCGAACCCCGAGGTTTCTTCCTCTTCTTCGGGCAGGTCCTGGCCACGCAGCATCGAATACAGGCGCTGGATGGTCGTAATCACAATCTTGGCGTCGGGATCGATGCGGCGACCGTGCAGATGCTGCACGATGTAGGTATCACTGAAGCGGTTGGCCGTGCCGGGCGGCTGGAAGGCCTGAAACTCGCGCAATGTCTGATCGCCCAGATTGTTGCGGTCGACCAGAAATAGGATGCGCTTGGCGTCAGCATGCTTGATCAGTCGGTAGCAGAACGTGCAGGCGGTAAACGTCTTGCCCGCACCCGTCGCCATCTGGATCAGGGAACGCGGCTTGTCGGCAGCCAGCGACTTTTCAAGATCGGTGATCGCGTCGGTCTGGCAATCGCGCAGGCCACGTTTGTCCAGCTCCGGCATTACGGTGAGTTTTGCCCTCAGGGATTTATCCTGTTTCAACCAATGCAAAAGCGTTTCCGGCCTGTGAAACGCGAAAACCCGACGTGAACGCGGATTCGGGTCGCGCATGTCACGGAACAGCGTTTCCGCGCCTGTGGCCTCGTAATCGAAGATCAGGCTGTCGTTCCAGCGCGCCAGATGATCGGGCAGCCTGCTCATGTATTTTTCGGCCTGATCCGAGACGCCGCTGAGGGTCACACCCTCTTTTTTCGCTTCGATAACACCTGCCGCCTTGCCTTCAACAAACAGAAGATAGTCGCAGGGGCCGCTGGGCAGGGAAAATTCACGTACGGCAACACCCAGCGATGCATTGCGGTTAAAATCCTCCATATCCTGAAGAACCCACCCTGCTGCATCCAGCTGCGCGTCAATAACCTGCCGTGCCTTGTCTTCCGGCGTCGTCAACCCCGCTTACCTCCCCACGCACGCAATCCATGAGAACAACTTAAAGAGGACGTTCGTTGAAAAGTCTATCCTAATGACTGTTTGATGGCCATGGGTGCAAATCCTGTCGTCTATCGAGATTATCTGGATTGATCCCTAAGGCCTCCATTCCGCTTCCCCTGTCTACGAAGCCTTAAGGCCTGGGCGACAGGCTTTGCGTTTTGTGACCGTAATGCGCCTGTCAGCAAACGGGATTCGCTGGCGATGAACGGAGACGGCACCATGAATCACAAAAAAAATGCGATTTTTCATCATGACATGGATTTGCACGTATACGTACGTATACGTGTGAGACGCGTTTTCCCATTTCACGTACGTATACGCGAATCGCCGTATACGTATACGGACCCGAAACAAGGCTCGCCAGGCTTAATTCCGTATACGCATTCCGTATACGTATACGGAACCGGGACAAGCCGCCTTACAGGATGCTCGTATACGGAACGGTTGCTTTATCACGCCCACACGAATCGATACCGGGAAAACCATGAGGTGGAATTGAGATGCATAGATTTAAACACAACGCAGAAAGCCAATTCGATGCGGCGGTGCATTTAAAAGAAAAAATGCAGCCCAAAATAAAACTGCTCTTTGCCTTTAAAAGAACCGGTTTCTTTTAAAAGAACTTTTTCTTTTAAAGGCATTCGACACAGTCACCCGGACCGGCCTATTCCGAACAACATCAGGCAAAGGAACATCGCTTTGAAGATTGAGACGGCACTCCCGCCCAGACGATACCTCGCCCGCGAGGAAGCGGCGGCGTGGCTGGGTGTGTCCGTCGATACCTTCAACACGCTCGATATTCCCTTTTGTGATTTCGGCCCCCGAACCAAGCGCTGGGACGTTGTGGACATCGTTCGCTATGCCGACGATACTAAACGCTGCGACAGCGCCCGAACCTCGACTACGAGGAGACGGCAACAATGCGACTCTACAAACGCAAAGACTCATCCCTGTGGTGGGTTTCGTGGATCGACCGGAACGGAAGGCGCACTCGCCGAAGTTCTGGAACTGACAACCGGAAGCTAGCCGAAGCGCTAACTTCCAAATGGGTACAGGAAGATTTTCTGGATGATCACTTCGGGAAGAAACCCGAGCTTCCATTTTCCGAAGCCCTGTTACGATACGCCAAGGCGCAGAAGCGCGACCATGCGAGGCATTTTATGACCAAGACCCGATATCGGCTTAGGTACTTTGCGGCCCGTTTCGACGGCTGGAACGTTTCCGATTTTACTTTCGGTGCCGCCCAGAAGTTTGTCGACGAGCGGTTGGAAACGGTATCAACGAGCTTTGTCATTCGCGACCTTGCATTGATAAAGTCGATCATCAACAAGGCACGCCGTGAAGAACTGACGGATTTCGTGCCGAACTTCCCACGCCTCAAAACCCCGAAACCTCGCAATCGCTGGCTAACCACGCAAGAAGAAGCGCGGCTGGTCACGGCTGCGGCCCCGCATCTGAAAGCCCTTATCCGCTTTGCCGTCGATACCGGCGGTAGGCGGTCCGAGCTTTTGGGGCTGGATTGGCGCTATGTTGATCTCGATCAGAAGCGCGTCACATTCCCGGACACCAAGAACGGCGAAGACCGTTCCGTGCGGCTCTGTAAGCGTGCTGAGGCAACGTTACGGGACTTGGGGCCGAAAGACTGCGGACCTGTGTTCACGTTCCAAGGCAAGGCCATAAAATGCATCAAGAAAGGCTTTGATGCGGCGCGCACCCGTGCGGGCGTAGAAGACATCCGCTTTCATGATCTCAGGCACACCTTTGCATCGCGTCTGGTGCAGGGCGGTGTGCCGCTCTATGAGGTCATGAGCCTAACCGGGCACAAGTCACTGGAGATGGTGCAACGCTATGCGCACCTTGCACCGGATTTTCAAGACCGCGCGATAAGTGCACTAGATAATTTATGTCACGATTTAGTCACGGTCGAAGAAAGCGAAGATCTAAAAAAGGCGCTAAGCCATTGAAAAGAATGGTGCCGATGCGCGGACTCGAACCGCGGACCTACGCATTACGAATGCGTTGCTCTACCAACTGAGCTACATCGGCTTACCATAAACAGAGTATGTGCACCCTGCTTGGCGGGCGAAAACTACACCCAGCGGTGTAACTGTCAAGAACTGAGATTCCGTTAAAGGCTAAATCAGCGAGGTATCGCCGTCATAAGCGGTTACATACCATGCTGCGGGCGACGCCAGTGTCGTCGTCATTTCCGCTGTCAGTGCTTTGTAAAAGAACGGAAAAGTCGCCATTTGTCGTGTATAGGGCTTGTTTTCAAGCGCCTGCGCCCGCAGCGTTGCCGACAAGCCGATCAGTTCCAGAACATGGCAGCCACGCGCCATGGCATACTCGTAAGCTCCGGCCAGCAATGCCTGCATCACTTTGGGGTCATCGTCATCAATGAACAGATCGGCGATTTTCATCCGCTTCAGGCCGATTGCCGGCGCATCCTCGCGAACCAGCACAGCATAGCCCTTGAGGACCCCGTCCCTGTCATAGCGCAGGACCCGGGCTTCATCACTGCCGGCACCCAGTCCGAAATGCCATTTCAGCGTCGCCGCATCGCGGCTGGCCAGCAACGTCTCCGGTAACTGACGGCGGCGCCGCTGCCACAGATCGTCAAACGCCCCGTCGACGGCCTGGATGCCGACCGGTGTGATCTGGTCAAGGGCGGCAAACGGGCGACGGCCGCCGAGCCGCATGCTGAAATCAAGCGGCACGGAACCGAACAGTGCCAACCAGAATGCGGCAAATCTGCTGCGGCCCTTTTTGCGTAACCCCGCGCGCAGGAACCCCGGTGCGTCGATGATCCAATAGAGAATGTCCCCATAATCCGGCTGAGGCATTGGCATGCCGCCATATTCCCGAAACCGTTTTCCAACAGGCGGAATCGCCGAGGAAACGAGCAGCAGATCAACATTGCCCTGATTAAAATAGGCATCACAAAGCCTGGAGGTTTCCGCACGATACTCGGGCATCACGGCCCAGGTGCTGGCACAACTTATTGTTACCGGTCGCTCGCCCAGCCAATAAACCAATGGCACGTTTCCGAAGAACCCTTTGATGGCACCGCCGTCTTCAAGAATCCAGCCCGGTGCCCCGGCATCGCGATGGTGGATCAGGGCCGGATTATCGACCCACAGTCCGTGCCAGTGCCGCGCCACGGCTTCCGGACCTTCGGGCATGACAAGACCGATTTCCGCCAGAAACGCCGTGATTGCCGCTGCATCATCGATGCTCGCGGTGCGCAGCACCCCCTTGCCTTCATCAGACATCGTCAGGCCCCCAGAAAATAGCGCAGTTGGAAATTACCCCAGTTGGCAAGCAGATGATCGCGGCGAATATCAAAAGGGGACGCGTCGGCCAGATTGCCGCCCCGTTGCGTTGTCAGAAATGATGCGTAACCGACACGTTCGGCCATTTGCGGATGGCGTGCCGGATCGTAATCAATATTGGCGCGCCCGAACGGGCAACAGAAATGGCGGCACGGCAGGCCGGTTTCGCTTTCAATTTTCAGCTTCGATTCGGCCAACTCACGTTCCGCACCAGCATCGTCCAGATCAAGCAGATGCACATGCCCGGCGCTGTGTGAGCCGATGGTCATACCGGCTGCGACCATGGCACGGCAGTCATCCCAGCTCAGAAATTCCATCAGTCTTGTACCATCATCATAGAAGGCGAGCAGTTTGTCGCGGTCCCCTTCAAGGTCGGTGCCGATATAATCCGTAGCCACGAAAAATGCCGCAACCGCATCGGCTTCAACCAAAATCGGCAGCGCATTCTCGATCCAGTTTTTAAAGCCGTCATCAAAAGTGATACAGATGTAGCGACCGTCCAGCGGCGTTCCGGCATTGATCATGCCGATAGCATCGTCGATGCCGATGATCTCGCCGATATTTCTGAGATAACGGAGGTGCCGGGCAAAGCCCTGCCGCTCGTCATCAAACACATGGTGATAATAGGGAAACCGGATCCCGTCTTTTG
>JBBDOA010000188.1:0-9762 GCA_040877275.1 Rhodospirillales bacterium
CGACGTTTTTGCAGCTTTTTTCAGATATTCGATTGTCATTCTGGTTCGCTCCCTGCCGGACGGTCTGCCCAATCGCAACGAAAGGCATGCGCATTTTTATGAATAAACGCACTTGCGCTATTATTGTAAGCGCTTACATTTATAAATGCTACAGTCTGGGCGGACAGAGTCAATGCCCTTATAATGGACATGACGTGAGCCATGAATAAAACCGGCACCCCCAGTCTTCAGGATATCGCCACCGCAGCCGGCGTTTCGACGGCGACGGTGTCCAGGGTTCTCAACAGCCCGGGCGATGTCCGGGCCCAGCTCAGGGAGCGTGTTGAGGCCCAGATCATCGGCCTTGGCTATGTCCGGCACGGTGCCGCCAGGGCTCTGGCTTCATCAAGATCGCACACCGTCGGCGCCGTTATCCCGACCCTTGAAAGCGCAATATTCGCGACCGGCGTCAATGCCATCGAAAATCACCTGACCCGTGCAGGCTTTACGCTGCTGCTCGCCGTTACCAATTATGATCTCGATCATGAGTTCTCGCAGGTTCAGGCCCTGATTGAGCGGGGCGTCGACGGCATGATCCTGGTTGGTCAGGAACACAGGCCGGAAACGATTGCGCTGCTGGAACGTCAGCGCTGCCCGTTCGTCACGACGTGGACCTATGCCGCAGATGCCGCCAATCCCTATATCTGGCCCTGCATCGGGTTTGATAACGTCCAGGCAACGCGCAACATCACCGATCATCTGCTTGATCTCGGCCACGTGAAATTTGCGGCAATCGCCGGGATAACCACAGACAACGACCGGGCCCGCGAGCGTATCGCCGGAGTCACGGGTGCGTTGCAGGCACGCGGACTGACATTGCCCGGCACCCTTCTGATCGAAAAGCCCTATGATGTCGGTGCCGGTCGCGATGCCTGCCGGACACTGATGAGCACAGACCCAAAAGATCGTCCAACGGCGATTATCTGCGGCAATGACGTACTTGCCATCGGTGCCATGCTGGAAGCCCGGCATCTCGGTTTTGATGTACCGGGCGGCGTCTCCATCGTCGGCTTCGATGATCTGCCGCTTTCCGAACACCTGCAGCCGGGATTGACCACGGTGCATGTACCGAGCCGGCGAATGGGTGAAGGGGCCGCCCGCTACATCCTTGATTGCATCGCCGGTCGGGAATCGCCCTCAAGAATCGAGTTGCCGACCGAGATCATGATTCGCGGCACCACCGCAGCACCTCGCCGTTCCTGACATGGTTGCCGCTCAGCCTTGCCGCCCCCACATGCTCAGGTATGCTGCGGGCAGTCAGTGAACTCAGGATGGAGAATAAAGAATGGATCAGAAGCAATACGATGCGGGGATGAAAGTGCGCCGGGAAGTGCTCGGCGATGCGCATGTCGACAAAAGCATGGCTTCCGTCGATGCGTTGACCAAACCCCTGCAGGATCTGGTCGTCGAATACGGCTGGGGTGCAACCTGGGCCCGACCCGGCCTCGACAGGCGCACCCGCAGCTTCATGAACATCGGCATGCTGACGGCATTGAACCGGCCGCACGAGCTGGCCGTTCACCTCAAGGGTGCGCTCAACAATGGCTGCAGCCGCGAAGAGATCGTCGAAGCCGTGCTGCAGACCGCCATCTATTGCGGCTTGCCGGCAGCGCTCGACAGCATGCGTCACGTCAAGCAAGCCTTTGATGACGCGGACGCCGGCCAGTAATGCTGAAACTTTCCGTGCTTGATCAATCGACCGCCGCCGCCGGCATTTCCGAGGCGCAGTCGATCCGTGACACCGTCGAACTGGCTGCCTATTGCGAAGAACTCGGCTATCAGCGGTTCTGGGTTTCTGAACATCATAACCACCCGACCATCGTCGGCACCGCGCCGGAAATCGTCATGGCGGCCATCGCGCAATCGACCACGCGTATCCGTATCGGCAGCGCCGGGATCATGTTGCCGCATTATGCGCCCTTGAAGGTGGCCGAGCAGTTTCGCGTGCTCGACGCACTGGCACCGGGCCGCATCGATCTCGGGCTCGGTCGCGCCCCCGGATCGGACGGCAAAACCGCCTATGCCCTCAACCCCAATGCCGCCGAAGACGCCGAACACTTCCCGGCCAACGTGCGCGACCTGATGGCGTGGGTTTCCGGCCAGCCGCTGCCGGTCGGCCATCCGCATCAGGGCCTTGTCGCCAAACCGCAAAGTGAAACGGCACCGGAAATCTGGATGCTCGGCACCTCCGATTACGGTGCGCAGGTGGCGGCGCATTTCGGCATACCCTACTGCTTTGCGCATTTCATCACCGACGGCCAGGGCGTTGAGCGGGCCTTCCGGATCTACCGGGAAAACTACCAGCCGAGCGAACGGTTTCCGGAACCGGTTGCCAATATCTGCGTCTGGGCACTGGCGGCGGAAACAGAAGCCCGGGCCGAGCAGTTGTTTTCATCACGGGCACACTGGAAGGTGCTGCGCGAAAAAGGCGACCTCAGGGCCATCGAGGCCCCGGAAACCGCAGCCGCCTATGCCTATACGGATGCCGACAGGCACAGGCTTGATGCGCTCAGGGCCAACGCCATCATCGGCAGCGGCGCCGAGGTCTACAAGAAGCTCGGCAGCCTGGCCGATCACCTCGGCATTGACGAAGTGGTGGTGCTGAGTTGGACCCACGATCAGAAAGACCGACGCAATTCCTATAAACTGCTGGCGGAGGCACAACGAAACTAGTACCCCTGCCCCCGCTCGTCGTCCTGAACTTGATTCAGGACCCATAGACCCGCCACGATCTCAGCGTGTATGCATGGACCCTGAAACGCGTTTTGGGTGACATTGCTATCATTAACAGTTGTCATTCCGGCCCCGGTCTGCGCCGGGACAGGCTCCCGCCGGAATCCAGCGCGGCTGGCACAACCTGACACGGCGAGACGTGGACGGGTAACCCTGGACCCCGGTCTGCACCGGGGTGACGACAGGAATATTAGGTGACGAAGTGCGCCGATGTGGTGCTTCAGACCCCTCCGGCGATGACCGCATCGCGCCTGGCGTTGGCGGCGGCCAGCTCAGCGGTCACGAACCCGGACAGACGCTCGACGGCCTGAGCCAGCGTGACGACATCCTTCTCGTCGGTCAGGCGGTTGAAGATTTCAACCTTGCCTTCTGCCAGATCGCGGCCAAAGACGACGCGCAGCGGCATGCCCAGAATATCGCTGTCCTTGAGCTTCGAGCCGAGCGAGCCCTTGCGGTCATCGACGATGCATTCGCAGCCCAGCGCTTCCAGATCAGCGGCCATCTTTTCAGCCGCTTCCATCTTTTCCAGGCTGTCCACCTTGACCGGAATCAGGTGCGCATGGAACGGTGCCAGCACGACCGGCCATTTGATGCCGGTTTCCGCATCGCAGTTCTGATCGACAATGGTCTGCTGGATACGGGTCGTGCCGATACCATAGCAGCCCATCCGGAAATGCTGGAATGTCTGGTTTGAATCAATCACCCCGGCGTTGAGCGCTTCCGAATACTTGGTGCCGAGCTTGAAGACATGGCCGATTTCAATGCCCTTGCACTGTTGCAGGGGCTGACCACCGATTCCGACCTCACCAACATTGGCCATGCGCAGATCGACCACCCCGGGCATTGCAAAATCCCGGCCGGGCTTGACGCATACGGCGTGCCGGTCTTTCTCGCAGCACCCCGATACCAGACTGGTCAGGCCGTCCAGGGTTTTGTCGGCAATCATTTTTGTGCCGGGCCTGATGCCGATCGGACCGACATAACCCGGTGCACAACCGGTTACGGTGCGGACCGTTTCCGCGTCGGAAGGCTGGGCCGCTATCGCACCGAAATGGTTGGAGAGCTTGACCGCATTGACGTCGCTGTCACCACGGATCAGCACAACAACCGGCTCGACCCGGTCCTGATACACCAGATCAAAGACCAGTGTTTTCAGAACCGCCGACGGATGCACGCCGACAAAATCAGCGACCTTGGCGATGGTTTCGCAATCCGGCGTCTCGATGATCTGCATATCACCGTCATCGGCCCTGAGCGGTGCCGGCGCTTCGCTGATCGCACGCTCGACATTGGCGGCATAGCTGTCGTTATAGAGCAGCGTATCTTCACCGGCCGAACTGATGGCCATGAATTCCTCGGATGCCGAACCGCCGATGGCACCGGAATCCGCCTGCACGACGATATAGTCGAAGCCCATCTTGCGGAAGATCGCATGATAGGCCTGACGCATCTTGCGATACGACAGATCAAGGCCGTCCTCGTCGATATCGAAGCTGTAGGCATCCATCATGATAAACTCGCGCGAGCGGAGCAGGCCCGAGCGCGGGCGCAGTTCGTCGCGGAATTTCATGTTCTGCTGAAACAGGTTCAGCGGCAGTTGCGCCGGGCTCTTGATGATGCTTTTGCCAAGCTCGCAAACCACTTCCTCGGCGGTCGGGCTGAGGCCGAACAGACGGTCCTTGCGGTCTTTCGACTGGAACATCAGATTGGCGTGCTCATAAACCGCCCAGCGCCCGGATTTTTTCCAGAGCTCCGCGCTTTGCAGGATCGGCAGACGGACCTGCATGCCGCCATACCGGGTGATTTCCTCGGCAATAATGCGCGATACTTTTTCTTCAACCCGGTACATCAGCCCGGCAATACAGTAAATCCCGGCGGCGTGCTGTTGCAGATACCCGCCGCGGATCAGCCATGCCTGGGCCAGATCGTCGGCGTCTGCGGGCATTTCACGAAGAACCTGGATACCGATTTGCGAAGCTTTCATTACCTTGAGCGCGCCTTTCAGCCAAATACCACACCGGCCCACGCCGGAATTGGCAGAAACCTACTCCGCCGAAGGGCCTTCGGCAAGATGGCGGACGCCCATTCAAAACCGGCTCTCGTTATCCTGAACTTGATTTGGGACCCATACATTCCCGGCACCCTCTCAGCTTGTCCCTCTGGACCCCGGTCTGCACCGGGGTGACGGGTAATCATTATATAATCGTCATTCCGGCGCACGCCGGAATCCAGATCGGCTGGAAACCTGACACGCCAAGACAAGAACGTCTAACCCTGAACCCCGGTCTGCACCGGTCATGGGTCCCGGGTCGCTGGCTTTTCTGGCCTCGCATCCGCTCGGAGAAAAGCCGCGCCCGGGATGACGGAGATGGTATTTTTGGCGACAAAGGGAGCAACCCATAAACAGCGTTGGTGACGACAGGAAGATTGGGTGACAGGCCTGAGTAAACCTCAGCGATAGATATAGATCGGGCTGGTCCAGGCGAGTGTCCCGTCTTCCTGGGTGACGCGGATGTAAATCGGATTGTCGCCGCTTTCTTTAAGATCAACGGTGTGCTTGAACGCCATCCGCCGGTGCGGGTTCTCTGCCGGCAGGCGGAAAATTTTCAGATACCGGGGCAGAATATCGCTTTTGTCAAAAACCTCGTCGTTGATGTCGATTTCTTCAAGGGGTACGCCGCATTTCACCAGCGGCGTCTCGATCTTCAGGGTGCCGCCGTAGGCGTCTTCAACCCACAGATCAAACCCGCCGATATTGCCGGTGGTCAGCGCGCGCCATGCCAGCGACGTTTCCGAGGTTTGATCCAGCGTCTTGTCGCGGTTGAAGAAGTTGATCGGTTTGGCCGCAAGGATACGATTATCCGACAGATGCGCCTCGCCGTCCCAGATCACCTGACGGAAGCGACCACGATATTCTGCACCTTCCCAGATCACCCGGATCCGGTTGCCGAGATCTTCGTTCGCGTAGGGTCTGATGGTTTCGACATGCTGCAAACCATTGAAAATATCAACGCGCTCGATCGGCGCTGCGCCATGGATATCGACGCTGATCTCGGCCTCGCCCGACGGCAGATGAACGATGTCGCCCATGATCGCACGCGATGAGGATGTCGCCTCGCTCGGTCCCAGTTTCGGGTCGTCGTGATAAACGCTCGCCGTTTCGGAAAAAGCCGCCTGTACATCAATATACATGCGCCCGCCGTGACCGCCGGTGGTGCCGTAATGGTGCCGCTTGCGCATCGCATCAAGGATCGATTCCCTGGACAGACTATCGGTCAGAAAACAGGTCAGCCCGCCAACCGCACCAAACAGCGAGGCACCGGGATAGCTGGCCCCGGGCCGCCCCTTATGGCCATCGGAGTTGGAGACGATACCGACCCGGTAACCCATCTCGAAGGCATCCTGTAACAGCCATTCAAAGGTGCCCCACGAGCTGTGGATTTCCATCGATTTCTCGAACCGACCATCGTGCGCCATCTTGACGTCGGCATAGCGGCCGCCGCAGTGCGCATAGCCGACCACGTCCCATTCCCTGTTGTCGGCCAGCGCCTGAAACAATTCAGCCGCACTGTTGGCGTCGGTGGCGATGTCGCTGTGGTCCTGCACCAGCGCATGCGACGAGCGGCGGATCGTGCGGCCCTTGCTCGGGAAATAGATATTGCGGTCACCGCCGAGCCCGGTATTGCCGGACCATTCATAACCGGGAATCGCGACAAACGTACCGGGTGTGTCGAATTCCTCGCACAATGCATCCAGCTCCAGCCAGAACGGCGAGGAGATCTGAAAATCATTACCCTGATGTCCGGTCGCATCGACGAACGCTTTGTCGCGGGCATATTCGAAATATTCACGCGCACTGCCGGTGCCGATGGTTTCTTCCGACTGGCCATGCAGATCGCCCCAATAGTGCTTGAGCGCCGGTGCCGCAACGGCGCGGATCGGATTGCTTCGGGCGGCAACGGCACCGCCGGCATCGACAAGCTCGATCACCGCTTCTCCGGCGGCGGGTATGGAAAGGTCATCAACGATGTTCGTGATCGCGCCCAGGGCAAACGTCACGTTATCCGGCAGGCCGTCGATCCCGGCGTCCCCGCTGACACGCAGGGCAAACGTCGCATCACACTGGTCGGACGGATTGCCCCAGCGGTCCTCACCTTTCATCTTGAGGGCGAATTTCTCGCCGCTCGCAATCAGTGTCGGGGCCACCAGCACATAGGTTTCAGGCTGGCCCGGCACGATGCGGATGACCGGTTGATCCGGCACCGGCTGATAGCAATAGGTGGCAATCGGATCGATCAGGGTGTGGAATTCAAAGGTGTCTTCCGCGAAGGTCTGCAGCCGCATGCCGGGCGAGCCCTGCGACGTGTCACCGAAGGTCACGGTGATGGTGTCGCCTTCGCGCAGGAAGCCTTTGGCGACTTTAATATAGAGCGTGCGGTCCCACGGCCTGACGTTGCCTTTGGGGTCGTAATGGTATTGCAGCACGGCACCGTTCGAGGCAACGACCGTAGTGAAGTTCGGGCGTTTCGGATCGTCGAACTGCGGCCGCGTCTGGTCGCTGGCGAAGCGGAAGCAAATCCGCATCGAGCCGGAATCATCGATGCCGAACTTGCCGGCCGTGTAGACCAGCGTGAAAGTCTGATAGCTGCCGGCCTCGAAGGAACCTAATGGTGCGAGGCTGACTCGACCGACCTGGTGGGCCGGAATGGTGGCACGCACCGGCGTGCTTTCGATGCCCCCGGCGGGGGCAGCGGCGGCGTCATCTGGACTGCCAAGGGGGTGTTCGGTCATGGATTTAATTCCTTCGATGGGATCACTGTTCAAGAATAGCCGGCAACAGCCGTTTGTCGAGGCTCGATGACGCCGACATCCATCACAAAAGTGTGCGGCGCACGGCATTGCGCCAGCCGTCGATCCGACGCCGCCGTGTGTCTGCGTCCATTGTCGGCTGATAGCGGGTTTCGCAGGCCCAGGTGCGGGCAAAATGATCCGGATCACCGTAAAAGCCACACTGCAATCCGGCCAGATAGCCGGCACCCAGCGCCGTCGTCTCCCGCATCGCCGGCCGGTCGATGGGGGCAGCCAGAATATCCGCAAGCCGTTGCAGCATCCAGTCCGACGCAACCATGCCGCCGTCAACCCTGAGCACGGTTTCACCATCCCCCGACCAGTCGCCGTGCATGGCTTCGATCAGATCATGGGTCTGAAAACAGATGCTTTCCAGGGCTGCCATGGCCAGCTCGTTCGGTCCCGTCGCCCGGGTCAGGCCGAACAGCGCGCCCCGGCAGTCCGGGTCCCAGTAAGGCGCACCGAGGCCGACGAAGGCCGGCACCAGATAGACCCCGTCCTCTTTGGACATGGCCGCCATCGCACCGGTCTGATCCGCCTGGTCGATGATGCCGAGGCCATCGCGCAACCACTGCACGGCCGCACCAGCGACGAAGATCGAGCCTTCCAGTGCGTACGTTTCCGTGCCGCCGAGCCGATAGGCTATGGTCGTCAGCAATCGATTATTGGATGCGACCGGGTGCCGGCCGGTGTTCAGCATGGCAAAGCAGCCGGTCCCGTAGGTCGCCTTCAGCATGCCGGGCTTGAAACAGGCCTGCCCGATGGTCGCCGCCTGCTGGTCGCCGGCAACACCCGAGATCGGCAGAGCGTGCCCGAAGATCGCCGCATCAGTCATGCCGAAGTCAGCGGCACAATCCAGCACGTCCGGAAGCAGCGCCGGCGGCACATTGAACAGTCTGAGCAGATCGTCCGACCAGTCACCCTTGTGGATATCATACAACAGTGTCCGGCTGGCGTTGGTTGCATCGGTGACGTGACACTTGCCGCCGGTCATGCGCCAGATCAGATAACTGTCGATGGTCCCGAAGGCGAGCCGACCCTGTTCGGCGGCGGTTCTGGCACCCTCGACGTTGTCAAGCAACCAGGCAATTTTCGAGCCCGAGAAATACGGGTCCAGCAGCAACCCGCTGGCCGCAATGACCATGTCTTCATGACCGGAATCCTTGAGTGCGTTCGTTGCCTCGGCGGTACGGCGGTCCTGCCAGACGATGGCGTTATAGACAGGCTTGCCCGTCGCACGGTCCCAAAGCACCGTCGTCTCGCGCTGATTGGTGATGCCGATGGCGGCAATCGCCGAGGCTTCGATACCGGCGGACGCCATGGCGGTTTTGCAGGTTTCGATAACCGAACGCCAGATCGCTTCCGGGTCGTGTTCGACCCAGCCGGAGGCCGGATAAATCTGCGCGAATTCCTGCTGTGCCGCTGCAACGACACCATAGGCTTCGTCCAGGACCAGCGCTCTGCTGGAGGTTGTTCCCTGATCGATGGCCAGAATATATCGCGCCATGCCGGCCCCTCCCAAGACCTGATCAAACGGAAATGCCTAGCTAAGCAGTTCCTGCACCGCTGCGCGCACGTCACCCTTCATGTCTTCACGTTCCAGGGCATAGGCGACATTGGCCGCAATGAAGCCTGCTTTCGAGCCGCAATCAAAACGACGTCCCTGAAATCTGAGACCGTACAGCGGCACCGTTCCGAGCGTTGCCTCGATGGCATCCGTCAATTGAATTTCACCACCGGCACCGGCCTGCTTTTTATCGAGATGGGCAAAAATATCCGGTTGCAGGATATAGCGGCCGATGATCGACAAGGTCGACGGCGCTTTATCGGGATCCGGTTTTTCAACCACGCCCCGTGCCTTGGCGATCCGCCCGTCATCGCTTTCAACGTCGAGAATCCCGTAGCGGTTGGTGTGCGCGCGCGGCACTTCGCTGACGGCGACGACATTGCCGCCGACGTCTTTATAAGCATCCATCATCTGCGACAGGCAGCCCTGATCGGCGAGCACCATATCGTCGGGCAGGATCACCGCGAACGGCTCGTCGCGGACGAAATCCCGGGCGCACCAGATCGCATGGCCAAGGCCCAACGCCTGTTGCTGGCGCATGTATTGAATTTTGCTGGGTTCCGGGAAGTCCTTGA
>JBBDOA010000189.1:0-9681 GCA_040877275.1 Rhodospirillales bacterium
CGGTGCCGGGTAACGCCCGGCGAGGGCGACCTCAGGGAAAGTGCCACAGAAAGCAAACCGCCCCGGACTTGTTCCGGGGTAAGGGTGAAAGGGTGCGGTAAGAGCGCACCGCTCGCGGGGCAACCCGGGAGGCATGGTAAACCCCACCGGGAGCAAAACCGAATAGGGACGATGGCGCTTCGGCGCAGGCGCATCCCCGCGCTGTTGTCCGGGTAGGTTGCGTGAGGCGTCCGGCAACGGGCGTCCCAGATGAATGGTCATCCAGCGCCTTCGGGCGTGGACAGAACCCGGCTTACAGACCGTCTGGCTTTTTCTTTTTCGGGCGTGCGGTTAAAACTGCGCGACCCGGGTTCAAGTTTCAAGTCGCGCCAGTCGCTCTGGGTTCCCGCTTTCGCGGGAATGACGGGTATATGTTATGCCGTCACCCCGAGCGCATAACCGTCACCCCGGTGCAGACCGGGGTCCAGTGAACCACATCCGCATCTCGCAGGGACAGGGTTGTGCCCGTTGCTCTGGATTCCGGCATCCGCCGGAATGACAAGTATATGGTATGCCGGCACCCCGCCCCGAAATGACCCCCGTTTTCCCATCAAATTGACATTGCCTGCGCTCAGAACAGGACGCTGAAAGTCGCGGAAATCGTGGACTTTCGTTAACCATAAGGCAACAGAACCCATTGACGCCCAAGAAATCCCATGATATCCCAAATTATCCCATAAAAGGTATGCGGGGCGCAGAAGCGTTCGAATGCCGGGGGACGGCGACAGAAGGTGCTTGTAACGCATTGGTATTAAGGAGCCCTGAATGGGCGTCTTCACGGGAACACATACGAATAAAGTCGACAAAAAGGGCCGTGTCTCGGTGCCTAAGACCTTTCGTGCGCTGTTCGAAGGTGAAGGCTTTCAGGGCGTCTATGTCTATCCGTCGTTCCGTCAGTCGGCGCTGGAAGCATGCCCGGAAAGTTTCATGGGCCGCATCGTCGACAGCCTCGAAGATCTGCCGATGTTCTCCGACGAGCAGGATGATCTGTCGATCATCGTTGAGAGCGCGCAACGGCTCGCCTTTGATAGCGAAGGCCGCGTCATCATTCCTGAAGACTTCCTGGGTGATGTCGGTATCCGTGACGAGATCACCTTTGTCGGTCGCGGCCGCACCTTTCAGATGTGGGCACCGAAAACCTATGCCAGCGTGCGCAAGCCGGCGTTCGAGCGGGCCCGGGCACGCGGCCTTACCCTCAAGCTGCGCCGCCAGGGTAGTCATGGCGGCGGCGGGGAGGGTGGCGATGCATGACCCGCACCACATTCCGGTCCTGCTGAATGAGGTCGTCGAGGTGCTGGCACCGCGCGACGGTGCGGTTTACGTGGATGCGACTTTCGGTGCCGGTGGATACTCGCGGGCACTGCTGGAAGCTGCCGATTGCACCGTCTGGGGTATCGATCGCGATCCCGAAGCGGCGGCTGCCGGCAACAGGCTTGCGGAAAGTTACGGCCATCGGCTGACGGTCCTGAAAGGGCGGTTCGGTGACATGCGCGCACTGCTGGAAGGCGTCGGCGTCAGTCAGGTCGACGGCATCGCGCTAGATCTCGGCGTTTCCTCGATGCAGATCGACGATCCCGGTCGCGGCTTTTCATTCCGCGCTGACGGGCCGCTCGACATGCGTATGGACAAGGACGGCATGAGCGCAGCCGACGCCGTCAATCGTCTGGCCGAGAAAGAGCTGGCCGACATCATTTATCAATACGGTGAAGAGCGGGCATCGCGAAAGATTGCCCGCGCCATCGTCGAGCTCAGAGAACAATCGCCGATCACCCGCACCAGCCAGCTGGCCAATGTCGTGCGCAGTGTGGTCCGGCGTTCCAAGGATGGCATCGATCCGGCAACGCGCACGTTTCAGGCGCTCCGGATTTACGTCAACGAAGAGCTGGCCGAGCTGGACCGCGGCCTGGCGGCTGCCGCCACCCTGTTGGGTGAAGGTGGCCGTCTGGCTGCGGTCTCGTTCCATTCCCTTGAGGACCGCCGCCTCAAGACCTTCTTTCAGGAACGGAGTGGTGCCGGGCCTGCGCCGTCCCGTCATCTGCCGATGGCCGAGCATGCCGATGCGACAATATTCAGGGTGCCGGAAAAGCGCGGACGCATTCCGGGGGATGCCGAAGTCAGGGCTAATCCCCGTGCCCGCTCGGCTCGGCTGCGCTGGGGCATTCGCACGGCAGCACCGCTGCCGGTGGCGGCATGAGGAGGGAACGATGATCATCAAGCGTTCGACCTTGTTGCTTTTGCTGATGGCCGCTGCGGTCAGCGTCTCGCTGTTTGCGGTTAAATACCGGGTGCAGGATCTGGATGACGAGATGCGCAGTCTGAGCCGTGAGATCGCCGTCACACGAGAAAATATCCACGTGCTGAAATCCGAATGGTCGCACCTTAACCAGCCGTCGCGGCTGCGCCTGCTGGCCGGAAAGTATCTCGAAGTCGGCCCCCTTGATGCGGACCGCATCGGCAGCGCAGACCGGATACTCGACGCCCTGCCGGTGCGCCCGGTCAGCGAGACAGCGCCCACAGGCAAGATCGAAAGCGTGGAGGAGGCAGCGCGATGAAAGCCCACAGACTGCCATCGGCTGCGGAACCCCGACGCTTTGACGGTTTCGGCAAACAGGCACTGGAAACCGGTCGCAACCGGCTTCTGGTAACGGCGGCGGTCATTACCCTGGCCTTTGTCGGTATCGGTGCCAGGCTGGTCGATCTGACGGTTATCGGCGGTGCCGAAAGCGATGATCGCGCCAGCCTTACCACGCAGCCACCGGCGCTGGTCAGCCGCGCCGATATTGTCGACAGAAACGGTGTCGTGATGGCATCAAGCCTGCCGACGGCGTCCCTTTATGCCGATCCCAAGGATGTCAGTGATCCGAATGAGGCCGCCCGGAAAATAGCCGGCATCTTTCCTGAAATTGATCCGGTGAAACTGGCCGATAATCTTTCCCGTGGCGGGCGTTTTGTCTGGATCAAGCGGAACCTGTCGCCGGAACAGCAACTCAGCGCCAACCGGCTCGGACTGCCGGGCTTTGCTTTTATCAGCGAGGAGCGCCGGGTCTATCCGCATGGCCCCCTCAACGCGCATGTTCTGGGTGCGACCGATATTGACGGCAACGGCATTGCCGGGATCGAGGCTTATTTCGATCAGCGTCTGCGTCAGACCAGTGAACCACTGGCCCTGTCGCTTGATGTCCGGGTGCAGTCGATCCTGCGCGCCGAACTGGCGGCGGCGGTCTCGGAATTCAAGGCCATCGGTGCCGCCGGCGTTGTCTATGACGTGCGCACCGGCGAGACCGTGGCGATGGTCTCGCTGCCCGATTTTGATCCCAATGATCGTTCCGGATACCAGGGTGAAGCCCGCTTCAACCGCGCCACCAAGGGCGTTTATGAAATGGGCTCGACCTTCAAACTGTTCACGGCGGCGATGGCGCTGGATAGCGGCACCGTCAACATGTTGGGCGGTTATGATGCGACCAAGCCGATCAAGGTTGCGCGCTTCACGATTTCCGATTATCACGCCAAAAATCGTTGGCTGACGGTGCCGGAAATCATCGTGCATTCGTCAAACATCGGAGCGGCCAAAATGGCCATCGATGTCGGCGGCAGTGGACAGCAGGACTATCTCCGGAAGTTCGGGCTGCTCAGGGATGCAGCACTGGAACTGCCCGAAATCGGTCATCCGATGGCCCCAAGTCCATGGCGCGATATCAATACCATGACGATTTCCTATGGCCACGGTATTGCCGTCAGTCCGATCCAGCTCGCAGCAGCAATCGGCTCGCTGGTCAATGGCGGGATTTTACGTCCGGCAACGCTGCTCAGGCATGACCCCGAGGCACCGGTTCCGGGCGAGCGAATCCTGTCGACCGAGACGTCTGACAAGATGCGCCAGTTGATGCGACTCGTGGTTGCCAAGGGTACCGGCCGCAAGGGCGACGCCAAGGGGTACTTCGTCGGCGGCAAGACCGGCACGGCGGAAAAGCAGTTTGACGGCCGTTATCGCCTCAAGGCCCTGATTTCTTCATTCGTCGGCGCCTTTCCGATACAGGACCCGCGCTATGTCGTGTTTGCCATGGTCGACGAGCCGGTCGGCAACAAGCGCACGTTCAATTATGCCACCGGCGGCTGGGTCGCAGCTCCTGTCGTCGGGCGGGTGATTGCACAGATCGGGCCCTTGCTGGGTATTGCGCCCGGAAACGATGCCGAGGAGCCGTTGGCACTGCCGGCCATTGATGACGAGCGCCTGAGGATTTCCAGGACGAAACCCGATTCCGGCATGGTCAAGAACGCGTCTGTGACCAGCGGCGTGATCAGGCCGCCCGTCGATCTGAAACAACCCCGATCAGTGCCGATAGAAGCCCCGCCGGTACCACGCCAGAAGGTCGAGCCGCCACCAAAGAGCCTTGATGGCGAAACGCCGGATGACCGTATTGCCCGCAAGACCCGTGAAGCGCTGGAGCAGGCCTTTGCGGTTCGATGATATTTGGGATGAAGACATTTTGAACGCCATGGACGACGCACTCGGCCGTATTGAAATCACAGGCGTGACCTGCGATTCCCGGCGCGTCGAGCCGGGCTTTGTGTTCGCCGCCCTGCCGGGTTCGGCGACAGACGGTCGTCGCTTTATAGACGATGCCGTTGCCAGGGGCGCATCGGCGATCATCGTGCCGATGGATGGCACCGACCTGCCTTCCCTCGATATTCCTGTGGTCCGCGATATCGATCCAAGACACAGGTATGCCCGGCTGGCGGCGGCGTTTTACGGCGCACAACCAGCCAACATTGCCGCCGTAACCGGCACCAACGGCAAGACTTCGGTGGCCTGGTTTGCCCGTCAGCTTCTTAATGCAGCAGGCCTCGCCGCCGCCAGTGCCGGCACGCTCGGTATTCTGGGAACATCAGCGGACGGTGCATCTCTTGTTGATATCAGCGGGTCGTTGACGACACCCGATCCTTCCGATCTGCACCACGATCTGAAGACGCTCAGCGCTGCCGGCATCGACCATCTGGTGATCGAAGCCTCAAGCCACGGTCTTGATCAGCGTCGGCTCGACGGACTCAGGGTTCGCGCCTGCGCCTTCACCAACCTGACCCGCGATCATCTTGATTATCATAAAACCGAAGATGCTTATCTGATGGCGAAGCTGCGCCTGTTCGATACGCTGACGATCGAGGGCGGCAAGGCCGTCGTCAACATTGACGCCCGTTATTCAGAAGCCTTCGTCAGTGCCGCCCAGCGTCGCGGTCTGGAAGCGATAACGGTCGGCTCATCGCCTGCGGCTGCATTCAGAATGATCGAGGTCAGCCCGCAGCCGGCGGGGATCGATCTGGTGGTGGAAATTGATCAACAGCGCCATGCGATGACGGTGCCCCTGATTGGTGCCTTTCAGGCGTCGAACGCGCTGGTTGCGCTGGCCCTGGTCTCGGCGCTCGGCATTGATGCAGCGCGGGTTATCGCTGGCCTTCGGCATCTTAAGGCGGCACCCGGCCGGATGCAGCTTTGCGGCCACCATCCGAACGGTGCTGCCGTTTATGTCGATTACGCGCATACGCCCGATGCCCTTGAAACGGTTCTGAAAGCGGTTCGTCCGCACGCCCGGGGCGCTGTGCATGTCCTGTTCGGCTGCGGTGGCGACCGCGATCCCGGCAAGCGTCCGGAAATGGGACGTGCCGCAGCGGCCCATGCAGACAAAGTCATCATCACCGATGACAATCCCAGAAGTGAGGATCCGGCGCTGATCCGCAAGGCGGCTCTGGCCGGTGCGCCTGATGCCATCGAGATCGGCGACCGCCATGCAGCGATCCGGACCGCCGTCAGGGCACTCGGTGCCGGTGACGTGCTGGTGGTGGCCGGCAAGGGTCATGAGCGCGGCCAGATCGTCGGCTCCGACGTCTTTCCCTTCGACGATGCGACGGAAGTGCTGGCCGCTCTGGGCGAGATCGGCTCATGAGCTTGATCGAGGAAGCCCGCAAGACGATCTGGACCGCCAGCGAAGCGGCCAAGGCGACCGGCGGCACGATTGGCGCGGACTGGGAAGCCGGCGGCGTCTCCATCGATACCCGCACATTAGTACCCGGTGATCTGTTCGCCGCGATCAAGGGCCCGAACCATGACGGTCATGACCATATCGCAACAGCGTTGGCCAGTGGTGCCGCAGCGGCGATGGTTGAACACCGCTTCAAGGGCGATGTTCCCGCAGGTGGATTGCTGACGGTCACGGATACGGTACAGGGGCTGCGCGATCTGGCGGCGGCGTCACGGGCGCGTTCCAATGCAAAAATCTGCGCTGTCACCGGCAGTGTCGGCAAGACCGGCACCAAGGAAATGCTGGCGGCGGCGCTGGCTGCTCAAGGCAGGGTGACGTCGACGGCGGGTAATCTGAACAACCATTACGGCCTGCCCTTGTCACTGGCGCGGATGCCCGCCGACAGCGATTTCGGTGTCTTTGAAATGGGTATGAACCATGCGGGTGAAATCTCTCCGCTTTCGAAACTGGCGAGGCCGCACGTTGCGATCATCACCACCGTCGCACCGGTGCATATCGAATATTTCGGCAGTGTCGAAGCGATTGCCGATGCCAAGGCCGAGGTTTTTGACGGACTGATTGAAGGCGGTACGGCAGTGCTCAGCCGCGATAATCCGCACTACGACAGATTGGCGGCTAAAGCCAAAGAAGCCGGCGCGAAGATGATCTGGGGTTTCGGCGTCCATTCGTTTTCGAATGCCCGGCTGCTGGCCTACGAGCCGGATGAAAATGGTGCCCGGGTTGAGGCTACGGTCGGCTCGCAGCATCTGAAATACCGCCTCGCCATGCGCGGCAAGCACTGGGCCCTGAATTCCATCGCCGTGCTGGCGGCTGCCGGCGCAATGGGTGCCGATCTTGAAATGTCCGCGCAGGCACTTGCGGGTGTCGCGCCGACCAAGGGTCGGGGCCAGGTCTTTGAGGTCAATGTTGCCGACGGCAAGATCGTGGTTATTGACGAAACCTACAACGCCAGCCCGGTCGCGGTGCGCGCAGCCTTCGATGTGCTGGCCGCATCAAAGCCCGGTCGTGGCGGTCGCCGTGTTGTGGTGCTCGGCGACATGCTTGAACTGGGCGAACGTGCGAAAGACGCGCACATGGCGCTGGCCGACGACATCCGGGCGCACGATTTCGATCTGGTCTTCGCGTGCGGCCAGTACATGCCGGACATTCTGGATGCGTTGCCGGCAGAACTGACAGGTGGACGGGCCGCCGCGTCGACACAACTGGCAACAATCGTCCAGGCGAAACTCCGTGCCGGTGATCTGGTGCTGGTCAAGGGGTCCGCCGGTTCTCACATGGGCAAGGTCATCGATGCGATCCGCGATCTGGGTGACGTCACTGCCAACGAAGGGGCTGGCTGATCATGCTGTTTCATATTCTGTATCCGCTGGCTGAGCAATTCAGTGCGCTCAACGTCTTCCGATACATCACGTTCAGGACCGGTGGTGCGATGATGACGGCACTGATCGTCAGCTTCCTGTTCGGACCTGTGGTGATCGAATTGCTGCGTGCGCGACAGGGGCAGGGACAGCCGATCCGCGACGACGGACCGGCAAGCCACCTGCTGACCAAGAAAGGCACGCCGACCATGGGTGGCGTGCTGATCCTGCTTGCGGTTTGCAGCGCGACGCTGCTCTGGGCCGATCTGACCAACCCGTATATCTGGGCCGTGCTGGGTGTGACGGTCGGCTTCGGCGTCATCGGCTTCATTGATGATTTCCTGAAAGTCTCGAAGCGCAACTCAAAGGGTCTGTCCGGCAAGCTCAAGCTGGCTTTGCAGCTTTCCATTTCCGGCGTGGCCGCGTTCTGGATATTGAGCCATCTGCCAATCACGCTACAGACAACGCTGGCGGTGCCGTTTTTCAAGGACCTGCTGCTCAATCTTGGCTGGATGTTCGTCATTTTTGCCATCTTTGTCATGGTCGGCTCGTCGAATGCGGTCAACCTGACCGACGGACTGGATGGTCTTGCTATCGTTCCGGTGATGATTGCGTCCGGGGTCTTCGGCATCATCGCCTATCTGTCGGGCAACACCATTTTCTCGAATTACCTGCAAATACATTATGTGCCGGGTGCCGGCGAACTGGCGGTGCTGTGCGGTGCGCTGGTCGGCAGCGGCCTTGGTTTTCTGTGGTTCAATGCGCCGCCGGCCAAGGTGTTCATGGGCGATACCGGATCGCTGGCACTGGGCGGGGCCCTGGGTGCGGTCAGTGTCGTCACCAAGCACGAGCTGGTGCTGGCCATTGTCGGCGGTCTGTTTGTTCTGGAAACGGTCTCGGTGATCGTTCAGGTGGTTTCTTTCAAGCTGACCGGCAAGCGGGTCTTCGCCATGGCACCGTTGCACCATCATTTCGAAAAGAAGGGTTGGGCGGAATCGACCATCGTCATCCGCTTCTGGATCATTGCGTCGATTCTGGCGCTGGCCGGGCTCGCAACCCTGAAGCTGAGGTAGGTTGATGATTGAGGCTTTCCCATTTCATGGATTACCGGTGCCGGTGCTGGGCCTTGGCCGCAGTGGCCTTGCCGCAGCCAAAGCGTTGCATCGGGGCGGCGCCGAGGTGTGGGCCTGGGATGACAACGAAGCGGCCCGTGAGCAGGCCGCACAGGAAGAAGGCATTAAAATCGTCGATCTGAGTAAAATCGACTGGCGTGAAGCAACCTCGCTGGTCCTCAGTCCGGGCATTCCGCACACGCATCCAAAACCGCATCCGATTGTCCGCATGGCCCGGGATGCGGGCTGCGAAATCATCGGCGATGTCGAGCTGCTGGCTCGCACGCAACGCGATGCGGCGTATGTCGGCATCACCGGCACCAACGGCAAATCGACGACGACGGCACTGATCGGCCATATCTTTCAGGTCTCGGGGCGTGAAGCCGAAATCGGCGGCAATCTGGGTATGCCGGCCTGTCAGCTTGAACCGTTGGGACAGGAAGGGACCTATATCCTCGAGATGTCGTCCTATCAGCTCGAACTGACGTTCTCGATCACCTTTGATGTCGCTGTTCTGCTTAATCTCAGTGCCGATCATCTTGACCGGCACGGCGGCATGGACGGCTATATCGCCGCCAAACGCCAGATATTCCACCGTCAGACCAAACCACGCACGGCGGTGATCGGCGTCGATGATAAATTCAGCCGCGCTATTTATGACGAACTGTATGAAATCAACGACCAGATGGTGGTCGGCATTTCGTGCAGGGAACGGGTGCATGGCGGCGTCTATGTCATAGACGGCGTGCTGATCGACGACACCGAAGGCAAGGAAACGCCGGTCATGGACCTGCGTCAGGTCGCCAGTCTGCAGGGCGTGCATAACTGGCAGAATGCCGCCGCCGCCTATGCCGCCTGCAAGATGACCGGCATCCCGCCGCATGCCGTCATGGCCTGCATCAACAGCTATCCGGGGCTGGTGCATCGTCAGGAGCCGGTGGCGCTGGTTGACGGGGTCGGCTTCATCAACGATTCCAAGGCAACAAACGCCGAAGCGGCGGCGCGGGCGCTGGCCTGCTTTGATGATATTTACTGGATCATCGGTGGCCGCCCGAAAAGCGGCGGACTGGACGACTGCGCGATCCCTCCGGGAGAGGGCCGGGGTGAGGGTGCCTTTTTTGGAAGCGCTCCGCTACG
>JBBDOA010000190.1:0-3325 GCA_040877275.1 Rhodospirillales bacterium
CGGAACTTCTTCAAGGCCGCCGGATATGCATACGATTAAACGCACGACGCTCTAAACCGGAGTTTTCCGGAACATCAACTCAAAGACCGCGCGCGGCATCGGGTCGAGGTACTGCGCGTCAAGATTGGCAGCGACATGTGCCGGTTGCTTCATGCCGACCAGCGCCGTCGTCAATCCGCTCGCCGATCTTGAGAACTGCAGGGCGCGCTGAAAATCATCGGCCAGTCCCTCGCCCAGCCATTTGACCAGTGACGGGTTCATTGCAGGCGCCTTGGCCTGGGCGATAGAGCCGCTGCCGATCACGGCTAACCCTAAAAGTCGTGCTGCTGCAATCGGTGTTACCGAAACATCACCGATCCATTGGGTCGCACGATTAATCGCCTCGGGCATGGTGATCGAGAGCGGCATCTGCACACAGCGGAAATGATCCGGGTCATTGCCGGCGGCCTTCTTCGCGATGGCCTTCGCTGCGGCGATGGATATGTATCCTGCCTCTCCGGGTGAAGCCCTGAATGCACGCCATGTGGCCAGCCCATAGCAGCCGATCCGGCCGGCCTTGACCTGATCCTCAAGCACCTCAAATGCAGCCTGCAGACGGGCATCGAACTGCTGCTGGGGAATCTTGCCGAGCTGCGCTTCCGGATTGTGCAGATAGAATACGTCGATTTTGCCGATTTTGAGCGCATCCAGGCTTTTCGAAATCCGGTCCTCAATGTAGGCGGGATGCAGACAATGATTATCGCCGACCAGATCCGCTTCCGTGATCCCGCCGACACCCAGATACGTGTCACGAAATACGTTGGCCGGTGTCGGCAGATATCCCGCTTTGGTACAGATAATCAGCTCGTCACGTTGGGCATCGCCTGCTTTAATGACGGCTTCCAGCGCATTTCCGATGGCCAACTCACCCCTGCCGCGCCGATAGTTTGCGGCGGTATCGATCACGTTCAAGCCGCCTTTAATCGCCGATTTGACTGCATCCGAAACAAGAACATCAGTTTTATCGTCAGGGGAACCAAGATAGGTGCCGATCCCGACACTCGACCAATGCAAGTCCAATACATTACGGTACTGACCGGGACGCGCGTGAAAACGTTCAGCAAAACGAAGGGTTCCCTCGGCGCTGGCTCCGGATTTCTGCTTTACAGTAACCTGTGTCACAGCCCCTCCTCGACAACGTTGTAACATTGGCGTTCCATAGATAGCATCTCAATGCAATTCAGGAGAGGCAAATGCTCAATTGGGTATTGGGCCGCAAAAGCGCTAAAAAGCGCAAGCCCGGACAAAAGAAAAAGCCATCCTACGAAGAGTCCAAGCAGGTTGCTGCAAAGGGTGACGCCAAAGCACGGGCAGAACTGGCGGCGCATGAGGACCTTGAGCCGGAGTTTCTGTATTTCTTTGCGACCGACGAAGACCCCCGTGTCCGCCAGGCCGTTGCCAAAAACGAAGGGACACCGCTACAGGCGGATTTGATCCTCGCCAAAGACGTCGACCAGCGTGTGCGCGAGGAGTTGTCTTACAAGATTGCCCGTCTTGTTCCGACCCTGACCGAGCAGGAAAGCGAGCAACTCACGGAAATGACCTTTCAGGTGCTGGAAATCCTTGCGCAGGACCAGGTGCCGCAAATTCGCGCCCTCATTGCCGATGAGATCAAGCATCTCGATAACGTACCGAAAAGGTTGATCAAACGTCTTTCAGAGGATGCTGAAGCTGCCGTCGCCGGACCGATCCTGGAATATTCCCCGCTGCTGACCGATGAGCAGATCCTGCAGATCATTTCGGGCGGCCTCCGCGGCGGTGCGCTCGAAGCACTGGCCCGGCGCAAGGCGCTGTCCGGGAAAATCTCGCAAGCGGTTTTTGACAAGAATGAAGACCCGGCGATTGCCGAACTGCTGAAAAACAAGACAGCCATTATCAGTGAAAAACTGATGCATGAAATCGCCCTGCACGCTGAAACCCGCCCTGATCTGCATCTGCCCCTGGTCGACCGGGGCAGCCTGTCGCGATCAACCTTGCGGCGGATTTCAACCTTCGTCAGCGCAGCGCTGGTCGAACGGCTGATTTCGTCTAACAATCTCGAAGAAGACCTGGCTCACGAAATTCAGCTGGCGGTCAGAGAGCGTATTGATTCCGGCGAAACCGAAACCGGTAAAGCAAAAAGCAGCCCTGACGCCAGTGAAGCCGATAGATTATTCAATGCCGGAAAGCTGGACGAATATGCCATTCTGGATGCCATTGACGAAGGCAACCTGGCGTTTCTGCAACGCTGCTACGAGCTTCTCAGCGGACTGCCTGCCGATCATGTCAGACGCATGCTTGAAAGTGGCAGCGCCAAAGGCCTGTGCGCCCTGGCCTGGAAGGCGGGCCACGGCGCTGATATCGCCGTTTCGCTGCAAAGGCGCATCGGCAAGGTGCCGGTAAAGTCCATGCTTCAAGCCACAGCCAGTGGTGCATATCAAATGACCGAGGAAGAGCTCAGTTGGTATGTCGATTATTTCAAGGATCAGTAATATGAATACCAAATATCCAAACATGGTTTTCCCGGCCATCCTGCTCAGCCTGTGTCTGTTCTGGATCCCGGCCAGAGCTGATGATGAAAGCACGTTTTCCATGCAAGAGATTTCGGATGCTGCTACCGGGTTCTTCGGCAGCACGACAAAGGGACTGGCCGAAATCATCGAAAAGGTGTTTTCCGATCAGGGTCGTCCGACCGCCTACATTACCGGCGAGGAAATCAGTGGCGCTTTTGTTGTCGGCCTCAGATACGGCAAAGGGGATTTGAATATCAAGGCGGGCGGCACATCGAAAATCTTCTGGCAGGGGCCCAGTATCGGATTTGATGTCGGCGGCAATGCATCGAAAAGCTTCGTGCTGATTTACGGCCTCACGTCCAAAGACGCCATCTACAAGCGGTTTCCGGGTATCGATGGTTCATTTTATTATGTCGCGGGCCTGGGTGTGAATTATCAGGGCGACGGCGATATCACTTTGGCACCGATCCGCACCGGCGTCGGATTAAGGGCCGGCGCGAATATCGGTTATCTGCATTATAATCAGGAACATTCCTGGTTGCCGTTTTAGGGTCAGTACCCGAGTGTCCAGCCCCGGTCATTGATCATTTGGTAAGAATTCATATCTAAAAGAATATCAGGTAATACAAAACATTAGATAAAACTAATAATAAATGAGTGTGCTGTGCCGAGTGATGACGTCGAATATACCGTCCTCAATGTTGAGGAAATTCCCTGCATTTTCCCGGATGCGAGTCCCCTTTATATTACGTTGAGCCTTTGGCAAACATGGGCTGCCGGGGGCCCCGCCCCCC
>JBBDOA010000190.1:3335-9676 GCA_040877275.1 Rhodospirillales bacterium
GGTCCACCTGACGGCCGCCGCCTGCCTGACCAGCTGGGGCGGCCGGGCGCCCGGCCCCCACATGGAAAGATGTTGAGCTTTACGCCTTGCCGGCCATCGTGCTGCCGCAGACACTGGTTGTCGATGTTGTCGATGGCGGCCAGGATTACCGCTACAGATTCTGGGGTTCAGACTACACTGACAATTACGGTATCGATGAAACGGGCCTGCTGCTATCGGAATGTGTAGGACCCAACTTCATCAAAGCGACCAAACTTCAGCTGCAGGTCGTTCTCGAACGCAAGATGCCCTGTGCATTCGATGTTGCAATCCGGGCACCGCGGTCCGGCGTCATCCAGACCAAGATAAATCTCCGCCTGCCGCTTATGGACACCCCGGGTGAAGTGACCAAGATACTTTCGGCAAGCCTGTTCAACGAATCAACGATCAATCACAAGGAACGGTTACAGGAAGCCGATCTGGATGACAGAAAACGCAATCCGCTTACGCCGTGCAACTGCTGAAAGTTACGGTACGGCTTACCGGTTCGGCACACTGCATGCAGAAACAAAAATGACCTTGCCGTCACCTTCGTGGTAAAAATTATCCAGCCGGGCATTCTCGACATACCCCATGGACAAATAGAAAGCCCGGGTCGCCCTATACTTGTCCGATGACGAAGTATCGACATAGATCAAACTCGCACCCATCTCGCGCATGATTGATTCTGCCTTGTTCATAATTTTGCGGCCCAATCCCTGACGCTGACAGGCCGGGTTAACGGCTATCCAGTACAGATCGAATGAGCTGTCTGTGCCGTCAATTTTACCAAAGCAGGCGTATCCGGCGATGACGCCTCCCTGCTCTGCAATAATGAACTCATATCCGGATGCCGCCCCTTTCGTCAGCCGCTCTTCGACCAGTTCACCGGCAATCGCGACCTCGTCGGCGTTGAAAAATCCGGTCTGGCGAACCAGTTCGCAGATCGCTCCAATATCATTGGGCGTGACTTGCGTACGCCAGCTTATCGCTGCGTTTTCCTGATCAATGCCGGGTGCCTCGACGAGATTGCTGTCGGCTTGCTCAGCGGCTATCGGAAGCGGCTGTTCACTGTCAGCGATGTTAAGCGAAAGCTGCAACAGGGTCTGGATCATCTGCTCATAGTCCATCCCCTCTTCCAGAGCGGCCGCCGGAAATCCTGCGTCCGGTGCCAGCGCCGGGTTGACGTTGACTTCCAGCACATAAGGATTGCCCGCTGCATCGACGCGAAAATCAACCCGGGCATAGCCGTTGAGAGACAAAGCATGCCACGCCTGCATCGATATCCGTTGTAGCCGGTCCGCTAATGCAGGCTCGGTCTTTTCCAGGCCGAAACGGCGGTTGGTGGTATGATACGCAGCATCATCACCATCCCACTTTGCGCCGTAATCAACGATCATGGGCCTGTCATCGGGAAATCCTGTAAAGTCGATTTCCTGTATCGGCAGGCAACGCGCCGGACCTCCCGGTCTTCCCTGGCCGATCATTGCGACATTGAATTCACGACCTTCGATATACTGTTCGCAAAAGAACCGCCCCCCGAAACGCGATGACCGGCTGGTGATTTCCGCTGCCGCATCGGCACCACTGATCACGGATTTCTCATCCATGCCGAGTGACCCGTGCAGGGCATCAGACTTGACGATATATTTAAGGGACGGATCACAGTCCGAACCATCCGATGACCAGCCGGCGCTCTGCACACCGGCAGACCGCAGGATTTCCTTGCTCAGACATTTTGATCTGGTATTGGCGAATGCTTCCGAACCACCCCCGGTAAACGGCAACGCCAGATGTTCAAGCACCGACGGGACGACACCAATCAGCCGGTCGTCGCCGTTAATGGCATCGACCAGATTAAAGACCGCAAGCGGCTGGCGTGCTTTCAGTACCTGCAATGGCGAGAGATCAAGCCCAAGCTGGACCACTTCGCTTTGATACCCCAGCCTGTTCAGCGCGGACGCAACAGACCAGGCAGCAAAGGCGGTATCCGCTTCGTCCGGGCGATCATCGCTGCCGGCATGAATGACCGGCACGAATTCTCCGCTCATCAGGCGCTCGCTTTGATCCGGCCCGGGATTTCCTGACCAAGACCCAACCGTTCCCTGGCGGCATCCAGTATCATCAACAGCAACTGGTCATAGGAGATGCCGTTTTGCTCAGCCAGCATCGGCAAATCCGAATGACTGGGATGCAGCCCGGCCAATGGATTGACCTCAAGGAAGGTCGGAACATTGTTGACGTCAGATTTTATATCCACCCGCGATGCATCCCGACATCCAAGCGCACGGTAAGCAGCCAGCGCCGTATCGCCGGCTTTCAACGCTTCGTCGTCACTGGCGCGGTGATAACTGACCAGCGTTTCGCAGAATTCCTTGTTGTTAAAGGAATAGACTCCGGCTTCGGAATCCTTGTTCACACAGATTTCCATGATACCGATGCACCGGGCGTCAGCACCGTTGCCGACGATCCCGACCGTAAACTCACGGCCCGGCAAAAACGCCTCGACCAGCGCCGGCTGATTGAACCGCTGGATCAGGCCCGCAGCGGCAGCGCGGAGGTCCTTTTCGTTCTCGACGAGGGATGCGTGTTCACACCCCTTGCCGGTTCCTTCGGCAAGCGGCTTCACGAAGGCCGGATAATGTGACCAGTGTCTGATCGAATCCTTGCCCCGTTCCATGACCACAAACGGTGCCGTCGGAATACCGGAATCACGCACCAGTTGCTTGGCCACGGCCTTGTCCAGCGTCACCGCCATGGTCAACGGATCGGAAAAGGCATACGGCTGATCAAACAGTTCACAAACAGCCGGCACTTGCGCTTCACGCGAGCGACCTTTTAGCCCCTCGGCGACCGAGAAGATCAAATCCCAACGCGCACCTTCTGCCAGTCTGGCAGCGAGCTTGCGGCCATTGCCGATCCGTTCGACCTGATTGCCGAGACGTTGCAGGGCGCTTTCAATCTCTACCAGAGTGTCTTCGGTATCGAATTCAGCAACCTGTAACGCCGTGAAGCCGGCAGCCAGGTATTCGTCCCGGCTGTCGTAAACAAAACCGATCCGGGTCATGACGTGTGACCACCCCTGGCTGCGCTCAATTGTGCCTCGGTCACGGTCCGGTCGGCACCTGTGGTGCCGCTCGGATCGGGGTAGCGATAGATACCCCCCTCAAAGTTGCGGATCAGGATATCGTCACCGTCACGACCGACCAGATATTCCGGCAACAGCGGAATCTTGCCGCCACCCCCCGGTGCATCGATAACGTATTGCGGGACAGCGTAACCGGTCGTGTGCCCGCGCAGGCCTTCGATGAATTCGATCCCCTTCGAGATCGGCGTGCGGAAATGCGACGAGCCGGTAATCGGATCGCACTGGTACAGATAATACGGCCTGACACGGCGCATCAGCAGACCGTGATACAGTTTCCGCATGGTTTCGACTTCGTCGTTTACGCCATGCAGCAATACCGTTTGCGAACCCAGCGGAATACCGGCGTCGGCGAGCCTGGCCGTTGACTCCGAGACTTCCTTCGTCAGTTCGCTGGGGTGTGTGAAGTGCAGGCTCATCCATAACGGATGATGCTTCTTCAGGATCGACGTCAGGTTCTTGGTCACGCGCATCGGCAGCACCACCGGTACTTTCGTGCCCAGACGGACGAACTCGACATGCTTGATCGCCCGAAGACGGCCCAGCAGATAATCAAGGCGATCATCCGAAAGGGTCAGCGGGTCGCCACCGGAAATCAGCACGTCGCGGATTTCCGTGTGCGCCTCGATGTACGCGAGCGCCTTGTCCCATTGCGATTTCGAGAAGTTGTAATCGCCACCGGCTTCGCCGACCATGCGCGAGCGCGTGCAATAACGGCAGTACGTCGAGCAGAATGCTGTCGAAAGGAACAGCACCCGGTCCGGATAGCGGTGCACAAGACCCGGAACAGCGGCGTCATGATCTTCGCCCAACGGGTCATCGGCCTCGCCCGGCGTTTTCAGGTATTCATTGCCGACCGGAATATGCGTACGGCGCAGCGGTTCGCTGGCGTCTTCACGCGACATCAAACTCGCATAGTACGGCGTGATGCCAACCGGCAGGGAACCTTCGTGACGGTTAACCGCATCACGTTCGCCATCGGAAAGAACGAATATACGCTCGAGCTCGGCAAGGGATTTGATCCGGTTGCGCAACTGCCAGCGCCAGTCGTTCCACTCACTCAGGCTTGAATTGGGAAAAAAGCGGCGTCGGAAAGCCGTAGCTTCGTCACCGACTGGAAAAAACGGGCCGCGCGCGGCGGGTTTTTTCGGCTTGATAAAGGATATATCGACCCGTCGTTTCTGGGTCTCTGTATCTTTGATATTGTCGTTTACAATCTGGGACTCGGGTATGCGTATACTCGGAGGCTCTTCAGCCACCTGCAGGGGAAGTTCCATTTTTTTCAGATGTCTCCGGAACTGGATCGCCGTCGCGCGATTATCGTCGTTGCTGTCGCGTTTCCAGAACTTGGGCGTATTTTATACAACTGGGAGATAAGTCAAGCGGTTTTTAAAAAACGGCTTGCAGCCTTCGCTTGCAGGCAGCTTTTACGCATGCCCGCCTTTGACTTTTTGAAAAAAAGTGGAATGGGGTGGCTGATGGGATTCGAACCCACGACCCTCGGCACCACAAGCCGATGCTCTAACCAACTGAGCTACAGCCACCACAACGCTCTCCGACAAGGAGCCCGCTTCGGGCGGGAGGCACTCAATAGCCCCTGCCCCGGTTTCCGTCAAGGGATCGCATGCAGCGATTACCGTCTTAAAAGACGATCTCGATCAGCATCGGCCCTTCGCGACTGACAGCATCGGCAATTGCCGGTGAAAGATCAGCTGCATCTTCGACGCGAACCGCCGGCACACCCATACTTTCGGCCATTTTACACCAGTCTATTTCCGGCTCGTTAAGGCTGAACAGGCCTTCTGCGACGTGACCCATTTTTTCGACGCCGACCCCTTTCATTTCCCCCTCGAGAATGCGGTATGCCCGGTTCGAGAACAAAAGCACCGTAATATCAAGGCCTTCTCGGGCCATCGTCCACAGTGCCTGGTTGCAATACATGGCCGAGCCGTCCGACTGCAGCGCGATGACGCGGCGATCCGGACAGGCAATCGCCGCCCCCACCGCATACGGCAGACCGACGCCAATCGCGCCACCGGTATTCTGCAGCCAGGAATGCGGCCGGGCGCCCCGGCTGTCGGGATAGAACGCGCGGCCTGTGGTGATGCTTTCATCGACGATGATGGCGTCATCGGGCATGTGCGCGCGAAACGCCCTGGAGATGATCTCGGGTGTAATCGGCCCCTTGAGGCCACTGACATCCGGCGCTTCCTCGAATTTCGCAACTTCCGGTTCAAGATCACCGGCGTCCAACAACGCGATCAGCATGTCCAGAGCCTCAAGCGTATTCTGCTCCGGCCCGGCCAGTCGCAGGATCTCGGCACCGTCCGGTGACAGCCGGCTCGGCTTTCCGGGATAGGCGAAGAAGCCGACCGGCTCGGTGGTGCCCAGAAGGATGATCACTTCATAATCCTTGAGCGTCTCTAGCGCATGATCGATCGGATACGGCAGCTTGCCGACCGGCACTCGTCCGGCGCCCCGGTCGATACGGCGGTTCGAGGTCTGCGCCAGCAAGTCGACGCCGGTTGCCGCACGCACCTTGCCGGCCTTGCTCAGACCGGGATCAATCAGCACCGCGCCGGACATGAACATGACGGCCTTCTTGCCTGATTTAAGTGCCGTCGCGACGGCGTCCACTTCCGCTGGAATCACGGCCTGCGGCGGGTCCGGCAGAATATCCGTGCCAATCAGATCCGTCTCTGACCAGGCCATATCGGCGGGCAAAATCATGGTCGCGATCTTGC
Source organism: Rhodospirillales bacterium (assembly GCA_040877275.1). Classification (GTDB taxonomy): domain Bacteria; phylum Pseudomonadota; class Alphaproteobacteria; order Rhodospirillales; family Casp-alpha2; genus UBA4479. Next base: position 9,243 of record JBBDOA010000190.1, read on the forward strand.
CCGGCCAGGATCGGGCCTTGGCAACGGCCATCGCCGCATCGGCACCAACGTCGTCGGGCGTCTCGGACGTCACCACCCAATCGGAAACCGGGCCGACGATGCCCTGAATATCGGAAGTCAGCGGCGCATCGTACTGGATGTGATAAGAGGCGTGCTCGCCGACGATATTGACCATCGGCACGCGGGCCTTTTTCGCATTGTGGACATTGGCCAGACCGTTGCCGAAACCGGGGCCCAGATGCAGCAGCGTCGCCGCCGGCAGGCCGCTCATCCGGGCATAGGCATCCGCCGCCCCGGTTGCCACGTTTTCCTGCAGGGCCAGCACGCAATAGATCAGATCGAGCCGGTCAAGCGCCGCAACGAAATGCATTTCAGAGGTGCCGGGATTGGCAAAACAGACATCGATACCTGAACCCGCCAACGAGCGGACCAAT
>JBBDOA010000191.1:0-5156 GCA_040877275.1 Rhodospirillales bacterium
CAACAGTGCGAAGGCCGGAGATTCCGGCAGCAGATAATGCAGCTGCTTGCCCGAAATCAGCGAAAAGATGAACAGCGCCGGTACGATCCAGCTCACAAGCAGGCGGATCGCGCCGTCCGGTTGCGTCGGGCGCGCGCCGAACGCACGCCACAATCGGGGCCACACCAGCCACGGCAACAAAAGTGGCGGCAGCAGGGCTGCGTACCACCAGAACGGTCTGGCGTGATCGAAACTATCAACGATACGTCCGGCCGACTGCCCCCAGAAAATCATCTCCCGGTATTCCGCACCGCCACGGATACCCGCCGGGATTGCCCACATCAGGGCCATTGCGGCACCGGCCAGCACGCTCAGCAATAAACTGAGATACCATCGCCGCCAGGATACCATTGGCCTGTCAGGTCCGCCCGGCAACACACGCCCCCACCACGGTGCCAGCAGCGCAACCGGCACGATATGCAGCAGGATCGCCGGGCCCTTGGCCAGCACGCCGACGCCGATGGCCAGCGCTGTGATCAGCCAGCCGACCCAGCCGCCCTGACGCCATGCCTGCACGACGCCGCAGAGCCCGGCCACCGTACAGGTCGTCAGCATCATGTCGAACATGGTCAGGGTCTGAAAGATGCTCCAGAACAGGGCCCCGACCAGAATCACCGGGGCCAACCCGGCGGCCGTGGCATCATCCGGCCACAACAGGCGCGACAGCCGACCGGTGCCCCACAGGGTGGCCAGCGCGAACAGCGGTGCCACCAGTCTGGGCCACCATTCATTGACACCGAAAACCGACCAGCCCGCATGCATCAACCAGAACAGCAACGGCGGCTTGTGGTGATAGGGCTCGCCGTTCAGATACGGCACCAGAAAATCGCCGCGCAACCACATTTCCCAGGCGACCGCCAGATAACGCGTTTCGTCAACCGGCAGCGGCGGACGCAACCAGATCGCCGCGATCAGACAGATCAACCAGCACACGGCCCATACGGGAAATGACGAGACGGGTAACAGCATGCGATTCATTTTTCCGATACCTCGCTGGCGCCGACATCTTCGGGTCCGACGACCCCGGCATTCAGAAGCTTGTGCTGGTCACGATAGCGCCGGTACAGCCACAACCCGAGTACGCCGGAAGCCGCGAACAGGACAATGCTGATGACAAGCCGAAGACCCGGCTCAACCGCGAAGCCCGAGCCGACCAGAGCGAAAATCAGCATCTGCGGAATATAGCCGATCGCGGAGCCGGCAAAGAACGGCAGCGCAGCAGCGCTTGAGACACCGGCCAGCATGTTGGTGAGGACGTTCGAGCCGACCGGCAGGAAGCGGATCAGCAACGTCGTCGTGAAGGTGTTCTCGCTGAGAAACGCATCCATCCTGAGCAGCTTTTCCGGGAATTTATGCGCCACCAGGTCCCGCGCCAGAAAGCGCGCGACGAAGAACGTGATCATGCACCCCAGCAACGCTGCGGCAACACCGATGGCGGTCCCCAGAACAATCCCGAAGGCGTAACCGGCCATGAACGCGACCGCCTGTCTGGGCAGACCGACGGACGTGAACAGGGCACCGACGGCGAGAAAAATCAGCTCGCCCCGGATGCCCTCGCCAAGCACATAAGTATCCATCCAGCCCCGGTCGAGAACCTCGCCCAGGGGCGTCAGCCGGATCAGGGCACCGATGCCGATCAGCATGGCAAACAGCAGGACGGCGCGGATAACGATTCTTGACGTCATCATGGCTGGCGGGGTTCTTCGGGCAGGGTCCTGACGTTGGCGGCACGGCGATTAAGCCACATGACGCCGAGCAGATCGACGATACCGACGCCCAGGCGGTTGAACAGGCCGTATTTGGACTGGCCGCGTTCCCGTGGCCGGTGGTTGACCTGCACCGAGACAACCCGCCCGCCGGCACGGATTGTGAGAGCCGGCAGGAAACGATGCATGTGATTGAATGCCGGAAACGAGAGAAACATGTCCCTCGGAAAAACCTTGAGACCGCAGCCGGTATCCGGCGTCGCATCACCGAGCAACGTGCCGCGCACCGCATTGGCAACTTTTGAGGATATCCGCTTCAACCAGGTATCCTTGCGTCTGGCACGCCAGCCGGCGATCATCAGACGCGCGTCTGCCGAGCCGCCCTCCGAGGCAAAACGCTCCAGCAACGCCGGAATATCCGCCGGATCGTTCTGGCCGTCGCCGTCAAGGGTCACGATCAGCGGCGCGCCAGCATGGCGCACGCCGGTGTGTATGGCCTGTGACTGGCCGAAGCAGCCCTGATGGCGGACCACGCGCAGAAACGGGTATTGCCGCCGGGCTTCAGCCAGCCGGTCCGGCGTCTGATCCGAACTGCCGTCATCGACATAGACGATCTCAAAAGTCGTCAGACCCTCCAGCGCGGCAACGATCTCGGCGATCAGCGGCATGACGTTATCCGCCTCGTCCTTCACCGGTACGACAACGGAAACATTGGCCAGGAATTTATCTCGACCGGCGTCACCCATACGAGCGCGGTCTCCTTGTAACGGCGTCTGTTAAAGTGCTTGGCTTTTACAACGCCAGCCCCCGTGGAGCCAACAAAAACAGCTAAATTCGCCGGAAATTTGCTTCACGGCAGTTGCAGACGATCAAGCCTGAGGCGCTGGCGCGGATCGGTCAGGCGCCTGAGCGCGATCATGACACTGCAGAAAACCCCGAGCGCGGTGCCGCCGGCAATCAGAAACATGACCAGCAACTGGTATTTGACGGCCTGCACCGGGTCGACCCCGGCCAGGATCTGACCCGTCATCATCCCCGGCAGCGACACCAGCCCGGCCGCCGCCATACCGTTGACGGTCGGGATCAGGCCGGCCCGCATGGCACTTTTCAGCGGTTCCTGCATGGCTTGCCTGAACGGGTGTCCCAACGCCAGACGGGCTTCGATCCGGGCCCGACCGGAATCCGCTTCGGACAGCAGCCGGTCGATGGCCAGACTGACGCCGGTCATGGTATTGCCGAGGATCATCCCCAGTATCGGGATCGCGTAACGGGGATCATACCAGGGTTCGGCATGAAACTGGGTACCGAGCGCGAACAGCGTCACCACACCGGCCGCCATCAGCATCGAGATGGTGCCGAGCCCATAGCTCCAGAAACCGGCAAAACTGCGATCCTGACGGGCCATCGCCTCGCGTCCGGCAAATCCGACCATGACGAGGGCGGCAAGCAGGGTCAGCCACGGCGATACCGTGGCAAACAGGGCTTTCAGAACCAGACCGACCAGCGTCAGTTGCACCACCATCCGCAACGCCGCAACCAGCAGACGTCTGGCAGTGCCCAGTTTGTAATAAACGGAAAGACCGGCATTGATGCTGAGCAGCGTCGCCGCCAGGGCAATATCCCAATGGCTGAGCGCGATATAGTTCACTGTGATGCCTCCTGCAGCGAGCCTTTGTCCATGACGTAACGCTGTTCGGACATCCGTTTTGCCTGCGCCGCATCGTGGGTCACCATGATGATGATCACGCCGGCGGCCGTCTTTTCATGCAGGACGCTTTCGACCTTTGCCGTTGCTTCCGGGTCAAGCGCCGACGTCGGCTCGTCCAGCAGCAGAACCCGGGGGTTCTGCACCATGGCCCTGAGCAGGGCGAGGCGCTGACGCTCGCCGGTCGACAATCTTGAAACCGGCCACGACATGACATTGCCGTGAAAGCCGAGCCGGACCAGATAGCCGGCGGCGATATCCGGTGCTTCGAAATGATCACCGACCCGTTCCGTCCACCAGCCGCTGTCGGCGGCAACATAGGTGACACGGCGGCGCCAGTCGCTGGCCGGCATGTCTTCACGCGAAACATCATCAAGCCGGACCTCGCCGGTACTCGGGTCAAGATCGGCGACGGCGCGCAGGAACAGTGACTTGCCCGACCCGGAGGTACCGTGAACCGCCACACAACAGCCATCCGTCACCGCAAGGGTGATCGGCTGTAATATCGCCCGTGAAAGCCGTTCAATGCTGAGCATGGCCTATCGTGACCGAGCCCGGATGCGTCGACAAGTCCGCTTTGATCCGCTAACAGATGAGTGAGAGCGATCAGGGAGCCGCCAATGTCCGATCCGCAGCCGATCCGGTTATGGGAAGAAACCGTCGTTCAGGCGTGGGTCGACTATAACGCGCACATGAACGTCGCCTTTTATGTGCTGATCTTCGACCATGCCACCGACGCCTTTCTTGAGCACATCGGCATGGATGAAAAACACAGGCTTGCGACCGCAAGCTCCGTCTTCGTTGCCGAAGCCCACGTCACCTATGACCATGAAGTGTTGGAGGGTGAGCGCGTCTATATCACGACGCAGGTGCTCGGCCATGATGCGAAACGGCTGCATCTGTTTCACCGCATGTATAACGCCCGGGATGATCGTCTGTGTGCGACCAACGAGCTGATGATCCTGCATGTGAATTTGATCGAGCGGAAGGTCGGACCGTTTCCGGATGCGGTCCTTGGCCGGATCGCCGATATCGGCAGCGAACATGCCGCGATCGACAAGCCTGCGGCATCGGGCCGCGCCATCGCCATGCGCCGGTGATCCTGTCCGTGCAGTGAAAGTCACAATTGATGCCGCCTATTTCCCAGGAAGTTTTTGATCATATCCCGACAGCGGTGATCGTCGTCGACGGCAAACGGCGGATCATGCAGGCGAACAGGGCCGCCATCGAGCTGATCGGGGCCAACGCCATCGGCCGCGACCTGGCGCTCAGCCTCAGGCATCCGAACATTCTCGACGGCCTCGACCAGGTTCTGCACGGTGCCGCCGAAGCGGATGGTGAAATCACCCTGCCGGTTCCGGTCGCACGCAGCCTGTCGTTCCGCATCGAACGCCTGAGCGGTGCCCCGCCCGATCAGGAAGCCGTCGCCACCCTGGTGCTTGATGATGTCACCTCGGCGAAAAAAGCCGAACAGATGCGGACAGACTTCGTCGCCAACGTCTCGCACGAACTGCGCTCGCCGCTGACCGCCCTGATCGGCTTTATCGAAACCCTGCGCGGACCGGCCAGCGACGATATCGATGCCCGGACGCGATTCCTCAACATCATGCACCGGGAATCGCAGCGCATGGCGCGCCTGATCGATGACCTGCTGTCACTGACCCGGGTTGAAATCAATGAACATGTGCCGCCCAGACAGGCGGTCG
>JBBDOA010000191.1:5166-9529 GCA_040877275.1 Rhodospirillales bacterium
ATCCGTCAACAATGTGATCGAGGCGCTGGGACCGCAAGCTGCCGGGCACCACATCACCTTTAATGTCGACTGTGAACCGGACCTGCCCAGGGCGATTGCTGATTCCGATCAACTGCATCAGGTGTTTCGCAATCTGATGGAAAACGCCATCAAGTACGGCGGCGATAACCAGACCATTTCCGTGACGCTCCGGCGGGTCGAACGGATTCCCGGCTCGGTCCGGCCTGGCGTGTGCATCGCCATTGCCGATCAGGGCCCCGGCATACCGAAGGAACTGATCCCGAGACTGACCGAGCGCTTTTTCAGGGTCGACGATGCCCGCTCCAACACATCCGAAAGCGGGATCGGCAGCACCGGCCTTGGCCTGGCCATCGTCAAACACATCATCAGCCGCCATCGCGGCCATTTATCGGCGCAAAGCGAGATCGGCAAAGGCTCGACGTTTACGGTCTATCTGCCGACCGATGTCCTGCCCCGGCCCGAGCACCCCTGATCACATCCCGCAGCGACAGGGGTAACGATGCCATCTTTAACAGTTGTCATCCCGGGCGTTAGCCGAGCCCGGAACCGTCAGGTTTCGGGAGCGAGGGTTACGACCCGGGACCCATGTTTTCGGTCTTTCGCATGCTAGGCGTGCCGCCCGCTGCGCGCACGAGACGCGCGCTTATGCGCGCTCCTCAGCATGAGGCGATTGTAAAACCTCATCCTGAGGAGCGAAGCGTCTCGAAGGATGGTGTTCAGGGTGATGTTCAGGATCACATCCGGGGCTCTGAGCTTATCCACAGCGCCGGCGCGGCTTGTCATAAAAGTGTCGCACACCTGTCATATATTGGCAGCGGGTAATGGATAGTTTCCGCCGTGCATGGACGCCATCACAACAAACGCCGTGATGATTGTCCACTTCACACGGAGATGTTCTCCGCAACGTAACCAGGCAGGAGTTAGCCATGAATCACAAGTTTTTAGGGATCGCCGTCGTCGCTGGCCTCGTTATCGCCGGCACGGCTGCCGAAGCCCGCGATCAGATCCGCGTCGTCGGATCGTCTACCGTTTTCCCCTACAGTCAGGCAGCCGCTGAACAGTTCGCCCGCAAATCCGGCCAGAAGGCCCCGGTTGTCGAATCCACCGGAACCGGTGGCGGCATGAAGATTTTCTGTCAGGGCATCGGACCGCAGCACCCGGATTTGACCGGTGCATCCCGCGCCATGAAGAAATCCGAATGGGAGCTGTGCAGCAAGAACGGCGTCACCAACATCTCGGAAGCGCTGATCGGCTATGATGGCCTTACCATCGCCGTATCACGCAAGGGCGAGGCGCTTGATCTCACCCGCAAGCAGATTTTCCAGGCGCTCTCTGCGGAAATCCCCGTCAACGGGAAATGGGTCGCAAACCCGAACATGAAGTGGAGCGACATCGACGCAAAGCTCCCCGACATGAAAATCCAGGTGTTCGGCCCGCCGCCGACCTCTGGTACCCGCGATGCGTTCGTGGATCTCGCCATGCACGCCGGTTGCAAGGCATTCCCGGAAGCAAAGTCGCTCAGCAAAGCCGACATGAAATCGAAATGCTCGCGCATGCGTCAGGACGGTCTTTTCATTGAAGCCGGCGAAAACGACAACCTGATCGTTCAGCGTCTCGAATCAGATGCAACCGCCTACGGCATCTTCGGCTATTCGTTCCTTTATGAAAACCAGGACAAACTGGTCGGCCTGAAGGTCGAAGGTGTTACGCCGACGTTCGACACCATCGGCGACAACAGCTATACGATTTCGCGTCCGCTGTACTTTTACGTCAAGAACGACCACCGCAACGTGATCGCCGGTCTGCAGGACTTTGTTGCCGAATACGTCAGTGAAGACGCCATGGGTGATGGCGGTTACTTCAACGAGCGTGGCATGGTTCCGCTGCCGGAAGCAAAGCGCAAGGAAGTTCGCGCTTCGCTCATCGAAGCCAAACAAATGCCGATGTTCTAAGGCACGTCGTCAGCACACTCGAAAACGGGGCCGCACGCATCATCATCGCGGCCCCGTCTTTCCTTTGCTTTCTTTTATAAATTTTACAGATCAATCCGAATTTCTGCAGAGAGTACATAGAATGTTCGTTTGGAGTTTGCTCCTGATCGTCGCAATCGCCGCCGTGGCTTTCCTTCTGGCGCGTTCTCGCATGGCCAGCCCCGGAAACGGTCGTTTGCACTCTCTGCCCGGTTATCACGGGCTGTACGTGGCACTGTGGACCGGGCTGCCGTCGCTGTTGCTTTTGCTGTTCTGGACCGCCCTGCACGGCCCGCTGATGGATCATTTCATCCTGCACACCCTGCCGGCCGACATGCTCGCCGATGCCGGTACCGGCAAACGGCAACTGCTGCTCAGCGAAATCCAGACCATCGCCAACGGGCAGATTTTCGGTCAGCCCAATGCGGCAATGCTGGCTGCCGCCGAGACATACAAAGACTGGAAGAACCTCGCCAATCTGGCCATGCTGGCATTGGGTTTTGCCGCCGCCCTGCTGGGGCTGAGCTTGGCCTGGCGTCGCCTGGCACCGGCATTCCGTGCCCGTCAGGGTGTCGAGCGTGTCCTTAACGGGATCATGTTCTCGTGCGCCGCTGCCGCCGTCCTGACCACACTGGGGATCATGTTCTCCCTGCTGTTCGAATCCGCGCGCTTTTTCGAGATGGTGCCGTTGCACGAGTTCCTGTTCGGTCTCAACTGGGAACCGCAGATCCCGCTCCGTGACGACCAGATTGCCGGTCTCGGCGCATTCGGTGCCATACCGGTGTTTGCCGGGACCTTGCTGATCGCGGCGATTGCCATGCTGATCGCAACACCGATCGGCATCCTGAGCGCCATTTATCTGTCCGAGTTCGCCTCTTCAAGGTTTCGCACGACAGCGAAACCCCTGCTTGAGATGCTGGCCGGCGTTCCAACCATCGTTTACGGATTTTTTGCGATCCTTGTCGTCGCCCCGGCCCTGCGCCAGTTCGGTGCGTCAATCGGGTTGGACGTGGCGCCCAACAGCGCTTTTGCCGCCGGTGCCGTGATGGGGTTCATGATCATCCCGTTCGTCTCGTCGCTGTCGGATGATGCGATTTCGGCGGTGCCGCATTCGCTCAGGGAAGGCTCATACGGTCTTGGCGCGACACAGGCGGAAACGATCCGGCTCGTGCTGTTGCCGGCCGCCCTGCCGGGCATTGTCGGCGGCGTCCTGCTGGCCGTGTCCCGGGCCATCGGCGAGACCATGATCGTCGTCATGGCGGCCGGGCTTATCGCCAAGATGACCGCCAATCCGCTTGATGCCGTAACCACGGTGACGGTGCAGATCGTGACCCTGCTGATCGGCGATACCTCGTTCGACAGCCCGAAGACACTGGCCGCGTTCGCGCTGGGGCTGATGCTGTTCATCATCACCCTGATATTGAATGTCATCGCCCTCAAGATCGTGCAGAAGTACAGGGAAAAATATGACTGAGATCATTGAGGAGAGCTTCGTGTCCGAAACCAGAACTGCAACCCGTTCCGGCGACAAGGCAGCCGCTACGCACCGACGCCGTCGGCATGCGGCCAACACGCGTCTCAAGCTGTATGGCCTGGGCGCAATCGGCATTGCCGTAACGCTGCTTGCCATCCTGTTCGGCTCGCTGATCCATGCCGGTGCCGGTGCCTTTCTGCAAACGCATGCGACATTCCCGATCCTGATCGACAGCAGCAAGGCCAGCCGCGACGATGTGGCGAACGGCAGCTACCGCAGCATCCTGCGCGACAGCTTTTTTGCTCTGGTCCCGGAGGTCACAAGCCCGAAAGACAAGCGCGCCCTGGCCGATGTGCTGAGCAGCGGTGCCCAGTACCAGTTGCGTGACATGATTGTCGCCAACCCCGACCTGATCGGCCAGACGATCATCTTCTCCACACCGCTCGCCGACCCGATTGATCAGTTTCACAAGGGAACCGTTTTCAGGGATACGCCCGAAGAAAGGCGTATCGTTTCCGACAAGGAAATCGCATGGTACGACAAGCTGAAAAGTGCCGGGTATATCGAATCGAAATTTAACTGGGCACTGCTTTTCTCCGCCGACAGCCGGTTTCCTGAACTGGCCGGTCTGGCCGGTGCCCTGACGGGTTCGTTTTACGCGCTTCTGGTCTGTTTTCTGATCAGCTTCCCGGCCGGCATCGCGGCCGCGATCTATCTTGAGGAGTTTGCGCCGAAGAACCGCTGGACCGATATTATCGAGGTCAACATCAACAATCTGGCCGCGGTCCCGTCCGTCGTCTTCGGTCTGCTGGGTCTTGCCGTGTTCATCCAGTTTTTCGGCCTGCCGCGCTCGGCACCGCAGGTCGGCGGCATGGTGTTGTCGCTGATGACGCTGCCG
>JBBDOA010000192.1:0-9521 GCA_040877275.1 Rhodospirillales bacterium
CTATTCTCCGCTGCTGCAGCGCACCGTTGCCGCAACCGAGGCGATGTATCTGATGATGACCCGCGCCTTCGACGAATTGGGGTATCGCCGCTACGAATGGAAATGCGACAACGCCAACGGTAAATCCCGGGCGGCGGCGGCAAGGCTCGGCTTCACGTTCGAAGGCGTGTTCCGCCAATGCACCATCTACAAGGGCCGCAACCGTGATACCGCATGGTTTTCAATTATCGACACGGAATGGCCGACGCTGAAGGAAGCGTTTGAAACCTGGCTCGATCCGTCGAACTTTGACGAGTCCGGGAAGCAGAAGCTTTCGCTGTCGTCCCTGACGGCCAAGGCGCTGGGTAAGTAGCCCCCTGTTTCGTCACCCTGAGCTTGGTTGGGGATCGTTCACATGCTAGGCGTGCCGCCCGCTGCGCGCACGAGACGCTCGCTTATGCTCGCTCCTCAGCATGAGGTCTTGTTTATTCCTCATCCTGAGGAGGCCTGAAAGGCCGTCTCGAAGGATGGCCCCCTCAGGACGACGAATATCAGGGTGTTACAGTTCCTTGACGTCGAGAATGCCCGGCAGCGAGCGCACCGCCAGCGACAGTTCGTGTGACAGCGCGTAGCTATCGCCAAGATTGATGATCACTTCCTCGCCGCGGTCGCGCAGTTTGGCGGTGACCAGCACCCGGCCCTTTTTGCGCCGCCCATTGCCATTGGCGTCCCTGTCACGGCCAAGCACATCGCTGAGCGCTGCCAGCGGCTCGATGCTGTCGACATAAAGATGCATTTCCCTGGCCGCATTGGCGGCTTCGGCGGCTGCGGCATCAATACTTTCCATCCGCTGGATGGTCATGCGTGGCGCATCGCCGTCGAATGAGATGGCGCAATCGACGATCATCGAATTGCCGGGGCTCAGCAGGTCGCTGTACTGCGCCAGGATTTCCGAGAACGCGGTCCCCTCGAACACGCCGGAAGCATCGGAGAAGGTGATAAACGCAAAGCGCTTGCCGCTTTTCGACGTCATTTCCTTTTTCGAAACGAAGGTGCCGGCCAGACGCACGGCGCCGACTTCGCGGGCGCTGAAGACATCAGATGCGGATCGCACGCGCCTGCGGGCCAACACACGCTCGTAGGCATCCAGAGGGTGCGCCGACAGATAAAAGCCGACGGCATCAAATTCCTCGCGCAGGCGATCCATAGCCTGCCAGTCGTCGATATCCGGCAGGCGGATTTCCTCGGGCTTGGCATCTTCACCGCCGAACAGGCTGATCTGGTTGGAGTTACGGTCGCTGGCGGCTGCACCGGCGACAGCGACGATGGTCTCGACGCCCCTGTGCACGCGGCGACGGTTCGGATCAAGCCGGTCAAAGGCCCCTGCCCTGACCAGATTTTCAAGCTGGCGCTTGTTGATGAGGTGCGGATCGATGCGGTTGGCGAAGTCGCTGAGCGAGGCAAACGGGCCATTTGCCGCCCGCTCTTTGACCAGTGCATCCATCGCTGCCGCACCGACGTTCTTGACCGCCGCCAGCGCGTAGCGGATGCCGTTCGTTTCCCCATCTGTGGTCGATGTGGCCTCCACGGTAAACGACGCTTCCGAAGCATTGATGTCCGGCGGCAGCATCGGAATCTGCAGCCGATCCAGTTCCTGGCGGAAGATATTCAGCTTGTCGGTGTTGCCCATGTCGAAGGCCATCGAGGCGGCGAGGAATTCAACAGGATAGTTGGCCTTCATGTAAGCGGTCTGATAGGCGACCAGCGCGTAGGCTGCGGCGTGTGATTTGTTGAAGCCGTAGCCGGCGAACTTGTCGACGACGTTGAAAATATCGCTGGCCTGGTTTTCGGGGACGTTACGCGCGACCGCACCCTCGATAAATATCTGCCGCTGCTCGTCCATTTCGGACTGGATTTTCTTGCCCATGGCGCGGCGCAGCAGATCGGCGCTGCCCAGCGTATAGCCCGACAGCACCTGGGCGATCTGCATCACCTGTTCCTGATAGATCGGGATACCGAAGGTTTCCTCCAGCACCGGCTCGAGAGTCGGGTGCAGGTAATCGGGCTCTTCCTCGCCGTGTTTGCGGCGGATATAGCTCGGGATATTGTCCATCGGACCCGGGCGGTACAGCGCAACGACGGCGATGATGTCTTCAAAGGTATCCGGACGCAGGCCCTTGAGCACATCGCGCATACCGGCACTTTCCAGCTGGAACACGCCGGTTGTGTCGCCGCGGCTGATCATGTCATAGGTTTTGGCGTCATCCAGCGGAATTTTGATCATGTCGAGCTTTGCTGCGCCGGGCTTGAGCCTGGCATTGACGAAATTCTCCGCCCTGGTCAGCACGCTCAGGGTCTTGAGACCGAGGAAGTCGAACTTCACCAGCCCGGCCTGTTCAACGAACTTCATGTTGAAGCCTGTCACCGGCATGTCGGACCGGGGATCGCGGTAAACCGGGATCAGTTGCTCAAGCGGGCGGTCGCCGATGACGACGCCGGCGGCGTGGGTCGAGGCGTGGTGATACAGCCCTTCCAGTTTGCGGGCGATCTCGACCATCTGGCGCACTTCAGGCTCGCTCGAGATCAGGTTGCGCAGCCCGTCCTCGCTTTTGATCGCATCATCAAGCGTGACCGGATTGGCCGGGTTGTTGGGCACCATCTTGCAGATCTTGTCGACGAAGCCATACGGCATTTCCAGCACACGACCGACATGGCGCAGCACGGCGCGGGCCTGCAGCTTGCCGAAGGTGATGATCTGGGCGACGTGATCGCGGCCGTATTTCTGCTGCACATAGCGGATCACCTCGTCACGGCGCTCCTGACAGAAGTCGATATCGAAGTCAGGCATGGAGACACGTTCGGGGTTCAAAAACCGCTCAAACAGCAGGCCCCAGCGCAGCGGGTCAAGATCGGTCACGGTCAGCGACCAGGCGACCACCGAGCCGGCCCCCGAACCACGACCCGGGCCGACCGGAATGCCCTGATCCTTGGCCCATTTGATGAAGTCGGCAACGATCAGGAAGTAACCCGGAAAACCCATGTCAGAGATCACGCCCAGCTCGTAGTCGAGTCGTTCGCGATATGGTTTTTCGGCTTTGTTGCGGGCGGCCTCGTCCATGTCATCGGTGAACACATGTTCGGCCAGTCGGACAGTCAGGCCCTCATGCGCCTGACGTTTAAGTTCATCAGCCTCGGTCATATCCGGACCGCAGTCGTAGGGCGGCAGGATCGGTGCCACCTTGTCGACGACAAAAGCCGTGCGTTTGGCGATGACAAGCGTGTTCTCGATGGCTTCGGGCAGATCGGCGAACAGGGCGCGCATTTCGGCGGCCGACTTGAAATAGTGATCGGATGTCAAGCGGTGGCGGTCTTCCAGGGAAACCACCGCGCCCTGCTTGATACAAAGCAGCGCGTCGTGGGCGCGGTAGAAGCCTTCGTCCTTGAAGAACGGCTCATTGGTGGCAACCAGCGGGATATTGCGGGCGTACGCCCAATCAATAAACTGTGATTCGGTTAATTTTTCTTCAGCCATGCCGTGCCGCTGGATTTCCATGTAGACCCGGCCCGGAAACGCCGTAATCAGCGCATCGAGCAGGGCCGAGGCTTCTGCTGACTTGCTCATGCGGATCAGGCGTCCGAGAACGCCGTCGGCGGCCCCGGTCAGCACGATGATGTCCCCAGCGTTGGCACACAACTCATCTGCGGTGACGCCCGGACGCTGCGCGTCCTCGCTGTCCATGTAGGCGATTTTCAGCAACTTCAGGATGTTGCGGTAACCCGCATCGGATTGCGCCAACAGAACCAGCGGGCCTTCCGCGAACATTGGCCGGTTGCCCGTCTGCCGGCCGTCATCAAGCTTGATTGAAAGCTGACAGCCGATGATCGGCTGCACGCCGGCATCAAGGGCCGCGGCGGAAAACTCGAGTGCGCCGAACAGGTTATCGGTATCGGTCAGGCCAAGTGCCGGCATACCGGCCTCGGCAGCCAGATTGACCAGGCTTTTGACCGGGATTGCCCCCTCGCAAAGTGAATAGGCGCTATGGGCGCGAAGATGGACGAAATCAGCGTGCGACATACACCAAGTGTCTCACATCGCTTTTCGAGAGTCACCAGATGTTGCGCGGGTTTTACCGCTTATCCACAGGAAATTGTCGAACTGGGTACATATCGAAATCTCGTTGTGACGGGGAGAGGCACCCGGAAGGTCATCCTTCGAGACGCGCCTTGCGCTCCTCAGGATGAGGTTTTTCGATTTATACCCGTCCTCATCCTGAGGAGGCCCGAAGGGCCGTCTCGAAGGATGACTATTCCGTACTATCCCGCCACCAGAACCCCGTTCTCGACACGGACGATGCGGTCCATGCGTTTGGCGATGTCCGGGTTGTGGGTTGCGACCAGCGCCGCCAGACCCGCACCACGGGCCAGATGCATGAGGGCGCCGAACACATCCTCGGCGGTTGCAGGATCGAGGTTGCCGGTCGGCTCGTCGGCCAGCAGTACGCGCGGCGAGGCGGCCAGGGCGCGGGCAATGGCGACACGCTGCTGCTCACCGCCGGAAAGCTGGCCCGGTCGGTGATCGGCCCGGTCGGCCAGCCCCATCCAGTCGAGCAGTTCGCGCGCCCGGCTGCGGGACACGGCCTTTTCGATGCCGGCGATGATCTGTGGAATGGTGATGTTTTCAAGCGCCGAGAATTCCGGCAGCAGATGGTGGTACTGGTAAACGAAACCGATGTTGTAACGGCGGATTTTGGTGCGGTCGTCATCATTGAGCCCGACGCAGGACTGCCCGTCGATGCGGATATCCCCCGCTGTCGGCTGCTCCAGCAGACCGGCGATCTGCAAAAGCGTTGATTTGCCGGATCCGGACGGGCCGACCAGAGCGACCACTTCACCGGCCTGAATTTCAAGATCGGCACCGCGCAGCACGTCGAGCACGCGCTTGCCCTGTTTGAAGGTGCGGGTAATGCCGCTGAGTGCCAGCACCGGGCTGGTTGCGCCAGCGTCTTGCATCGTGTCACTCATAGCGCAACGCCTCGGACGGATCGGTCCTTGCGGCACGCCAGCTCGGGTAGATGGTTGCCAGAAACTACAGACCAAGCCCCATCAGGACAATTGCCGTGACCTCGGTCGGGTCGACCACAGCGGGCAGTTTCGAGAGAAAGTAGATTTCGGCGGCAAACAGGTCCGATCCGGTGAACCCTTCGATCCAGCGGCGGATGGATTCGATGTTGGCAGCGAACGAGAGGCCAAGGCCGAACCCGGTCATCGTGCCGATAACACCGACACTGGCCCCGGCAATCAGGAAGATGCGCATGATCATGCCTCGGGTCGCGCCCATGGTCCTCAGGATCGCGATATCACGGCCCTTGTCCTTCACCAGCATGATCAGTGACGAAATGATGTTGAAGGCAGCGACAAGGATAATCAGCGTCAGAATCAGGAACATGACGTTGCGTTCAACCTGAATGGCATTGAAGAAGCTGGAATTGGCCCGCTGCCAGTCATGTACGTTGGCCTGCCCGCTCAGCGCGCGTGACACAGCCAGACCGACTTCCGGCGCATCCTGCGGGTTCTTGATGAAAACCTCGAGATTGGAGACGGCGTCGGTCATGCGGAAATAGATCTGGGCGGCTTCCAGGGGCATGAAGACAAAGCTTGAGTCGTATTCGAACATGCCGATTTCAAACAGGCCGACGATCTTGAAGGCACGCATCCTTGGCACGCTGCCGAAGGCGGTGATATTCCCCTTGGGCGAAATCAGGGTGATGGAGTCACCGATCCCCAAACCCATATTCTGGGCCAGCCGGGATCCGATAATGACAACATCGTCACCCTTGAAGTTTTCCAGCGTACCCTGCCGGATGTTGTCGGCGACGATTTTCCGCTTGGCCAGATCCTCGGCCTGGATACCGCGCACGATGGCCCCCTTGGCGATCCCTTTCGCCGATGCCATGACCTGGCCTTCGATCAGCGGGTTGACGGAGACAACGCCGTCCATCCCCTTCACCTTGTCGAGCAGCGTCTGGTAGTCGGTCATCTGCCCGGCTACCGGGCCATAGACGCTGAGATGCCCGTTAATGCCGAGAATACGATCCAGCAATTCGTGGCGAAAGCCGTTCATGACCGACATGACGATAATCAGTGTTGCGACACCCAGGGCGATACCGATCAGCGAGAACCAGGCAATCACGGAGATAAACCCCTCCTGACGGCGCGCTCGCAGGTAGCGCATCGCCACCATCCATTCGAAGGCGGAAAACATTGGGTTGGTCACACTCCCGCAGGTCAAATTCGTTGTGCCGCGTTATGGCGGCTGGAACCCGGTTTGCGACAGCACGCCGGGGATGCTTCTTGTAAGCGATGGCGGACGCCCCTTCAACCGTCGAGAGCGGCTTCGAACAATCGGCCATAACCCTTTGGTGCGGCATCAATACCGCCGAGCCGCAGCATATGCCAGCCCAGCACCTGATTGCTGCAGAAAACCGGCTTGTTCAGACGCGCTTCGGCCTCGGCAATGATCTCCATGGCGCGCAAGGCCGTACAGGACGCAAATACCGCATCACAGTCACCGCTGCCGACATCACAAATCGCATCAAGTATCGACTGCGGCGAGATTCTGGCGACGGTTCTGTCCGCGGCCTGCTCGAATGAACCGAACGCAGTGACGCTGACCCCGACGGCGCCCATCGACGCATTCAGTGCGCTCGATACATCGGCGACATACGGGCTGACGATACCGATTTTCCCAACCCCGAGCGCCCGGCACGCGGATTTGAGGGCGCTTAACGGGTTACTGACGGGAAGTCCCGGATGCGCGGCGTTGATCAGTTCGGCAACCCGGCTTTCGCCCAAAATGGTTGCACCGGATGTGCAGCAGTAGCCAATGGCGGAAAATTCGGCTTCCCGGGGCAGCATGGCGGCACTTTCTGTCATGCGATCAGCCATCAGCAGCAGGGTTTCCGGATGTATTTCCGGTGTGCTGGCGATGCGGTTCTGATAAACCCGAAGACCCAGACCCAGAAACAACTTACCCAGCTCAACTTCAACCAGTTCATCGGTTTGCAGCACGATCAGGCCCATGGCTTTGCCGCGATCATGCTCAAATTCATATTGCAGGCTCATATTCCGGGTACTCGCAATTCAGAGGATGATCGGCATGGTGGCGGGGGCGCGTCTGGACAGCAGTTCGGGTGCGCCATCACGAATGACGATGTTTTCTTCATGAACCATCACCTTTCCCTCGGCAAACGTCATTCCCGGTTCCAGGGTCATCACCATGCCGGGCTCAAGCACGGTGTCATCGGTGGGCGTATTTGATGGCCATTCGGTCAGTTGCATGCCAAGCCCGTGGCCGAGCCTGCCGACATCATTGCCCATCGCTCCACCGGCGTCCATGACGCGCTGCATGGCATGAAACAGATCGCTGCAGGTGTTGCCCGGTCGGGCCGCTGCCAGGCCGGCTTCGGTCGCCTGATAGACGACGTCATGGGCCCGCTTCGCCGCATCGGTGGTATCGCCGAACATGTAGTTGCGGTCAAAATCACAGAAATAACCGTCAAAGGTTGCCCCGGTGTCGAGGATCAGGACATCGCCGGTCACACTTGGGCGGCTGGATGGCGGTGAAATGATGTCACCATATCCCCCGGCTCCGGTGCCGCCGACCAGATAGGCGACATCATCGGCACCGGCGTTGAGGGCTGCGATCTTGAAGCAGCGGAAGATATCAATGTCGCTCATGCCGGTTGAAAGGATTTCGGGTAAAGTCTCGAAGACGCCGGACATGACACCACAGATATGGCGGATTTTGTCGATTTCAGCCTCGGATTTATGCATCCTGAGGTGCCGGATGATCGGCGAGGCATCGGTGAAACGGATCGGTGCCATGATTTCAGCGAGCCGGTTAAAATCGTTGAAGGACATCCTGAGCACGGTTTCAGGTCCCATCGGTATGCCGATCGTGCCATCGGTATTGATCAAGTCCCGCAGGGTTTCGGCCAACAGGCTGACCCCCTCGTCTGCCGGATTGGGCGACGACCAGGTGCGGATATCATCGATCCACGTCCGGGTCATGCATTCAGCCCCGATAGCCGGGATCACCGCGACCGGTTTGCCTGTCCGGGGGATGACGACAAACCACGGCCGTGTCGGGCTTTGCCAGAAAGGTGTCAGGAACCCGGTGAAATAGCGCACTTCGGGCTCGGTCATGACAAGCAGCGCGGCATGGCCGGCCAGCGCCATCCTTTCCTGTGCCAGGGCGCATCGCGCCTCGAATTCCCGGGCTGGAAATCCCCGTGGCGGAGTGGCCAGGTTGCTTTCAGTCATTTCCATTGCTCCGGTTTCGCGAAAAACAAGGGTATCCGGGATCGCTGCGATGGCCAATGCCGAAGCGAAACTAACAAGGATGCCCCATCTTGTCAGGCTGGTTCTCATGACAGATGATCTTCCCTTCGGGGGCGGTCTGTTCAGGGGGATTTATGCTCGATAACTATTTCAAGTTGTCAGCGAACGGCACAACGATAAGGACCGAGCTTGTCGCCGGGCTGACGACGTTCATGACCCTGGCCTATATCATGTTCGTCAATCCGAACATTCTGGCCGAAGCCGGCATGGACCGGGGCGCTGTCTTTGTCGCCACCTGCCTTGCCGCTGCCACAGGCACGCTGATCATGGGGCTGCTGGCGAACTATCCGGTCGCGTTGGCACCGGGTATGGGGCTCAACGCCTATTTTGCATTCGGTGTCGTGCTGGGCATGGGCTATACGTGGCAGGTCGGGCTGGGTGCGGTTTTCCTGTCCGGGGTGATCTTCGTGATAATCTCCATCCTGCCTGTGCGTGAATGGATCATCAACGCCATCCCGGCCAGTATGAAACAGGCGATATCCGCCGGTATCGGTCTGTTTCTGGCGATTATCGCACTCCAGAATGCGGGATGGGTCGTCGATCATCCGGCGACGCTGGTGACGCTCGGCGATGTCGGCTCTGCGCCGACGCTCCTGTCGGCTGCCGGTTTTATCATGATTGCAGCACTTTATGCCCGCAAGGTGCCGGGCGCGATTATCATCGCCATCCTGACGGTGACGGTAATCGGTATCGTCCTTGGTGTCTCGCCGACCGGGGGTGTTTTTTCGATGCCACCGTCGCTGGCACCGACATTCATGCAGATGGACATTGTCGGGGCGCTGAATGTCGGCCTGATCTCCATCATTTTCGCCTTTTTGTTTGTTGATTTGTTCGACACCGCCGGGACCCTGGTCGGTCTGGCGCACCGGGGAAAACTGCTTGATGCCAATGGCAGGTTGCCGCGACTTCGTAATGCGCTTCTGGCGGATTCAACGGCGACCGTCGCCGGTGCCGCCTTCGGCACGTCATCCACAACCAGCTATATCGAAAGCGCTGCCGGGATCAATGCCGGTGGCCGCACCGGGTTGACGGCGGTCACGGTGGCGGTGCTGTTTTTGCTGTCCCTGTTCCTGTCGCCGCTGGCCGGCACCATCCCCGCGTATGCCACGGCACCGGCGCTGATGTTTGTCGCCTGCCTGATG
>JBBDOA010000193.1:0-9460 GCA_040877275.1 Rhodospirillales bacterium
CCCTGACACTCCCCGAGGTAACAACGACAATCTCGTTCCAGCAAAACTCAGTGCCGATTCCATGACCTATGACCGGGACCTGGGCCTGATCATCGCGGCCGGTCATGTTGAAATTGAATATGGCGGCCGTTCATTGCTTGCCGACAAGGTCACGTATAACCAGAAGACCGATGTTGTACTCGCCGAAGGCAATGCCTCTATGACGGATGAGACCGGCAAAATCCTTTTTGGCGATAGAATGGAAATCACCGGCGATCTAAAGGACGGCGTGATCCACAACATCGGCCTGATTCTTGAAGACAAATCAAGAATTGCCGGTTCCGGGGCACGACACTCAAACGGTACGATAACCGAGACCAGCAATGCCGTCTATTCACCCTGTAACCTGTGTGCCGATGATCCATCCGCTGCGCCACTTTGGCAGTTGAAGGCCGTTCGGGTAATCCATGATTCCGAACAAAAGCAGGTATCATACCGGAACGCCTGGCTGGAATTATATGGCATTCCCGTCGCCTATACGCCGTACCTTAGCCACCCGGATCCAACGGTAAAACGCCGTTCCGGTTTTCTGGCACCCAGCATCGGCAGTTCATCGGATTTGGGAACACGTATATTTGCACCATACTACTGGGCAATTGATGAATATCAGGATGCAACCCTTACGCCCATGCTGTCTTCCGATGGTGGACAAGGTATCATCGGTGAGTACCGCCGGAACTTCAAAAATGGCATAGTTGATATGAATGGCAGTTTTGTCGGCGATGACCCTGATCGGGGAATGCGTGGGTATGTTGATTTTGAGTCAGAATTTCATCTGAACAAAACATGGCGGGCTGGTCTGGATGTAGAAACCGCATCTGACGATACCTATACCAGACGATACGGCTTTAATACGGAACCGGTGCTTGAAACCCGGAGTTATATTGAGGGTTTCCGCAGCCAGAATTATCAGGTCCTCAATGCTTATTCATTCAAGGATCTGCGCCAGGACGCCAACCTGGAAGAATCCCCCCTGATCATTCCTATGTACGATTTCAATTACAGCGGCAAGCGGGATAAAATGGGCGGCTTTGCTGCTTTTGATTTCAACGCGCTTAATCTGTATCGCCAATCCGGCACCGACACACGCAGGCTGGCGTTCCGTCCCAGGTGGGATCGGCCATTTAGCGGTCCTTTCGGTGAGTTGTATAACGCCTCGGTATCTCTGGCAGCCGACGCTTACCATGCAGAAAACGTCGTCAGAGATGAT
Organism: Rhodospirillales bacterium; assembly: GCA_040877275.1. Taxonomy (GTDB): domain Bacteria; phylum Pseudomonadota; class Alphaproteobacteria; order Rhodospirillales; family Casp-alpha2; genus UBA4479. The sequence goes on from JBBDOA010000193.1 coordinate 1,250, forward strand.
GGATCTCAATTTACAGGCTCAAGTGCCCGTGCGGTCCCCCGTGCATCACTGTCATGGCGATTGCCGCTGATCCGCCCCGGCGAAAACTTCAGCCAGACCATCGAGCCCCTGGCTTCGTTTGTTGCCGCGCCAAATGGCAGGAATTCGGATAAAATTCCGAACGAGGATAGTCAGGAGATCGAGTTTGATGAAACGAACCTGTTCCAGGACAACCGTTATGACGGCTTTGACCGCGTTGACCGCGGCATGCGCTTCAATTACGGCGTGAACTGGGTTTTAACCGGAAACAAGCATGGAAGTTCTTCTGTTTTTCTGGGCCAGTCCTATCGACCGGCTGCCGATACGTCTTCCACCACGAAAGTCGGGGCTGAGGAAAATTTCTCGGATTATGTCGGACGCATACAAATTTCGCCCCACAAATACATGAACCTGCTTTACCGGACCCAATTCAGCCCTGACAATTTTACCCCGCAACGAAATGAAGTTATGTCAAACCTCGGCTCACCCGCATTGCGATTAAGTACAAACTATATATTTATAGATCGCCAACAGGGTAGCGAGTTTGCAGGCCGTGAAGAAATTTACAGCTCACTCAGTTCCAAAGTGGATCAGAACTGGTCGGCCTCATTTAACGCCCGTCATGACTTGTCTGCTGCAGAAACGCGCTCATTGGGGTTACAAGTGGTCTATGAAGATGAATGCGTTCGATTCACAACGAGGGTTTCGCGATCATTCTTTGAAGACAGGGATCTGCGACCGTCTGATTCGATTACGTTTTCTCTCTTGTTAAAAACGCTCGGTGAAGTTCACACCGGTGCCTCCATTTCACAGTAAGGTCCGTTATTAATGATCATGTCCCGAACATTCATACTCCGGATAATTATCATTCTAGCCTTGGCCCTGAATGTGCACGCCGCCTCGACAGCTCCTGCCAATGCTCAGGCAACATTGAATATCGCTGCTGTCGTCAATGAGGATGTGATTTCCGTTTATGATTTATCGCAACGGATATTGATGGTGATTGCGTTGTCCAATCTCCCCAACAACGCGGAAACGCATCAGGAAATCGCACCGGATATCCTGCGCAGGCTGATCCTTGAGAAACTCAGGTTGCAGGAAGCCAAAAGACTAGAAATAGAGGTCCCCGAAGAAGCAATCAAGATTTCCATAGCCAACCTTGAACGGCAAAATAAATTACCAGCCGGAGGCATGGATCAGTTTCTTTCTTCCAGAGGGATTGACCCCGAGACCCTCAAGCAGCAGTTGAATGCAGAACTTGCCTGGATTGACGTGGTCCGCGCACTGTTCCGGCGCCTGGTCACGGTTTCTGAGCAGGAAGTTGATGATGTAATAGCTAAAATGAAAGCGGATACCGGAAAAACCGAATACCTCGTCGCCGAAATTTTTCTTGCCTATGATGAAAAACCACGCAGTGAAGTCGAACAGATCGCACGACGCATTCATGCAGAACTGGGTGCCGGTGCAAGTTGGCAGCAGATGGCTCAAAACTTCTCTGAATCTGCATCCGCCTCTGGTGCTGGTGATTTAGGCTGGGGCCTGGCTACCGATTTTGACCCCGTCATCGGTAGCGTACTCACCCGTTTGCAACCAGGTCAGATTTCTTCACCAGTTGCTACTGATGACGGTGTCTATATTGTATTTTTACGTGAAAGGCGCATAGCAAAGGGTCTCGAGATTACTCCAGAAGATATTACCCTCGGCATTCAACAACTCCATCTTGATGTTGCTCAAAATGCTGACGCGCAGACCGTCACCCGATTAACGGAACAAGCCAGACAACTCGCATCAAGTGCAGATACATGTCAGGCTTTTGAGAGCATTGCCAAATCTGAAGGTAGTCCCAGTTCCGGTTTCCTGGGCAACCTGAAGCTTTCACAACTTAATCCGCAACTGAGGACAATGGTGCAATCCCTTCGGGTCGGGGAAACCAGCCAACCGTTCAGAACCGCAGATGGCGTCATCGTGCTGATGGTCTGCACACGAGAACAGCAAGGCCAGAAAGACCCTCTCGCCGAAGCCAGAAGCGATATTGAAAATCGAATTCTTAATCAGCGCCTGAGCCGTATGGCTGCACAGCATGAAGAAAAACTGCGCCGCCAAGCCTTTATCGACATCAGACTTTAACATGACAGACATGTCGCCATCCGTGCTGACGATGGGTGAGCCTGCCGGGATCGGCGGTGAGCTTACGTTGAAGACGTGGGTCGCACACCGCCATGAGCTCGCACCGTTTTTTGTTCTGGATGACCCGGAAAGACTGGAACGGATTGCTGCTGAACTGAAAATGCAGATCAGCATCACGGCAATAACAGAACCATCCCAGGCGACCGGGCTGTTTCAAGGCACGCTACCGGTGATGTCACTGAAAAACCGTGTAAGCGCCACACCCGGAAAACCATCGGTTGAAAATGCCCCTGCCGTGCTGGAGTCCATTGAACGCGCTGTTGCATTCGCACTACAAAAAAAGGCGCGTGCACTCATTACCAATCCGATACAAAAGGAAACCCTGTACGATGCGGGCTTTCTTTTTCCCGGGCATACGGAATACCTGGCCGAACTTGTTGGTGGCGGTATGCGCCCTGTGATGATGCTGGCCTCACCATCACTTCGTGTTGTTCCCGTAACTGTCCACATGCCGTTGCGCGATGCGCTGGGTCAGATCACGGTCGATGCTATCGTTGAACAAGGCCAGATCGTCATTGCCGCACTCAGGCATGACTTCGCCATAGACCGACCGAGGCTTGCCGTGGCGGGGCTTAACCCGCACGCCGGTGAAGGCGGCAAACTCGGGAAAGAGGACATGGCAATCATCGCTCCGGCAATACAGAGGCTGCAGAACTCCGGGGCTGAGGTTTTTGGCCCGGTACCGCCGGACGCCCTGTTTACCCCACGCGCCCGAAACAGCTATGACGCCGCACTTTGCATGTACCATGATCAGGCATTGATACCGATCAAGGCTCTGGATTTTGATCGTGCTGTCAACGTTACCCTTGGATTACCGATTGTTCGCACGTCCCCGGATCATGGCACTGCGCTGGATATTGCCGGGCAGGGCCTTGCCGATCCATCAAGTCTGGTTTGCGCCCTGAAGATGGCCGAAACCATCAGCCAAAGCCGCTTGAAAATGACCGGTGCATGACATGAGTGCAGAAAACGACTTGCCGCCATTACGGGATGTCATCAAGGAATACGGGCTGGGGGCAAAGAAGTCTCTGGGTCAGCATTTTCTTCTGGATGCAAATCTGACCGGTCGGATTGCCCGTGCGGCAGGCCCGTTAACAGACAAGATCGTGCTTGAAATTGGCCCCGGACCCGGTGGTCTTACACGATCCATTATGGCACAGGGACCAGCCAAGCTTTATGCTGTCGAGCGCGATCAGCGCTGCATTGACGCTCTTTCCGGGCTGCAGGCCCGTTATCCGGCAAACTTGGAAATCGTCGAGCAGGACGCCCTCAAGCTTGATCTTTCGTCCCTGTCGCCACCACCAACCATCATCATATCCAATTTGCCCTACAACATTGGCACCGCCCTGTTAATCAAATGGCTGGAAAATCTTGATGGCATCGAGCGCATGATTCTGATGTTTCAGAAAGAGGTCGCCGAGCGGATCGCGGCAGCCCCCGGAACCCCTGGTTACGGTCGGCTTGCCATCATCTCGCAATGGCTGTGTCAGGCGCATTTTCTGTTCAACGTCGATAAACGGGCGTTTACCCCGCCGCCAAAAGTGATGTCCGCGGTTATCGCGTTGACCCCAAGGGAAAAGCCACTTGTTCAAGCGGACATGTCAAAACTGGAACAGGTTACCCGGGCCGCATTCGGTCAACGCAGAAAGATGCTCAGAAGTTCGCTGAAATCCGTTGGCATCAATCCTGCTGATGCCGGCATTGACCCGCAGCTACGTGCCGAACAACTGACCATTGAACAATTCTGCGCACTCTCCCATCTGCTCGAAGACCCAGGTTGATTGACCGGATTTCAGAAAATTTTGATTACTGGCCGACACCCATACCGCGAAGCCATTCTGCAAGACCGACACGGCGATCCCGTTTCAATCTCTCAGCCGCCAGTATTGCCTCGGCTTCCGCAACGCTTTCCGGAATTTTCTCATTGATAATGATGTAATCGTATTCCGCCCAGTGACTCATTTCCGACGTCGCCTTTGCCATGCGGCGTTTGACAACATCTTCCGGATCCTGTGCGCGGGCATAGAGCCGCCGCTCCAGCTCTTCAACCGAAGGCGGCAGAATGAAGATGCTGGCGAGATCGTCGCGGGCATTCTGTCGTAATTGCTGGGTGCCTTGCCAATCGACATCAAACAATACGTCCTTGCCGCTTTTCAGTGCGGCTTCGACCGGGGCCCGCGGCGTGCCGTAATAATTATCAAAAACTTTGGCATGTTCGAGGAATTGATCTTTCTCGACCATGTCCTCAAACGATTTCGTGTCGATAAAATAGTAATCCTTGCCTTCAACTTCGCCCGGTCGCATCGGCCGTGTCGTTGTCGACACCGACATCATCAGATCGGGATGCTTTTCAAGAAGCGCACGGGAAATTGTCGATTTGCCGGCCCCGGAAGGCGAAGACAGCACCAGCATCAGGCCACGCCGCATTTTATGAACGGGTCGTTTCATTACGTCACTCAATGTTCTGCACCTGCTCACGAAATTGCTCAATGGTCGCTTTCATATCAAGGCCGATCCGGGTCAACGCCGTCTCATGCGCTTTCGAGCAAATTGTATTGGCTTCCCGGTTCAGTTCCTGACAGAGGAAATCGAGCCTGCGACCGACGGCACCGCCCGCATTCAGCAGTTCTTCAACGGCGGTGAGGTGAGACGCCAGACGATCCAGTTCTTCACGAATATCCGCTTTGCTCATCAGCAATGCAATTTCCTGCTCAAGGCGACCGGCATCAAGGGTCGAGACGTCTGCCATGATCATCTGAAGTTGTTCCTTGAGCCGAGCCCGGATTGCATCACCCTGCGTTTCTGCTGTGCCGGATGCCTGACGACAGAGATCATTTAGCAAGGAAACAAAACCGCCCAGCACTTCCGCAAGTTTTTTCCCTTCTTCCGCCCTGGCCGTCGCCAGTTCGCCCGCCGTCGCGTATAAAGATTTCAACAAGGTCTTTTCCAGATCCTGGCGGGTATCCTCATCGGCATCTTCTTCCACGGGCTCGACAACCCCCCTCAGCCCCAACAGTCCATCCACTGTAGGGGGAGCCGTTTCAGGGTTTTTTTCATGGAGACGGCGCGCGACCTCAACCAGCGTCTGCAGATGCCCTTCGTTGATATGGTATCCGGAACCGGATGCGGCACGTTTCAGCAGAAGCCCAACACTGATATTTCCGCGCACGAAGGTCTTCGACAAATGGGCCCGCACGAGCGGTTCAAAATTGTCGAACCCCATCGGCACGCGCAGCCGGATATCCAACCCCTTTGCATTGACGCTTTTAAGTTCCCACGTCCATGACCATGCCTCCTGCGTGCCGGTGCTGCTGGCAAACCCGGTCATCGAATTGATCGTCAATGCATGTCCTTTCTATCTTTGGCGAAACTTTAACCGCCCACCTCCGGGCCGACAAGATACACAACCGGCATCAGGACCGTCGTCATCCGCTTAATGCTGGTTTATAAAGCATATATGACGCAAAGCTCTTTTAAATCCATACTGATTACAGGGGCCAGCAGCGGTATCGGTGCTGCCCTTGCCTTGCAACTTGCCGGCCCAGGGATTGCCATGACCATCACCGGTCGTGATCCAGATCGCCTTCAAGCCGTCAAAAATAAAGCAGGATCAAAAGGTTCGGTCGTCGATGCCCGCGTGCTTGACGTAACAGATCTTGCCGCGATGTCCGCATTGATCGCCGATATTGAGTTGAGTAGTCCGCTGGATCTGGTGATCGCCAATGCCGGCATCTCCAGCAGTGCCGGTGCCGGTGACAGAGATGGAGAAACCACCCGCCAGGTATTTGCTGTTAATCTTGCCGGTGTTCTGAATACTGTCCTGCCGTCCGTCATTGCCATGCGGGTGCGTGGGCGGGGCCATATAGCCATCATCAGCTCGATCGCCGGTTTTCGTGGTATGCCAACGGCACCTGCCTATTCCGCCAGTAAAGTCGCCGTCAAAGCCTGGGGAGAGGCGATCCGCCCGCAACTGTCAAAGGACGGGATCGGACTAAGCATGATCTTTCCGGGTTTTGTGGAGAGCCGGATCACCGACAGCAATACGTTTCCGATGCCGTTTCTGATGCCCGCCCAACGTGCAGCACAAATTATTGTCGATGGGCTGCGTCGCGGCAAAAGGACCATCGCTTTTCCCTGGCAAATGATCTGGATGATGCGCCTGCTGACGGCATTGCCTGGCCCGATCTATGACGCAATCCTCTCGCGTGCACCAAAAAAATCCACCTAGATGTGGATTAATTCTGACGCTGAAGCTTGCGCCATGCCCTGACGTTACGGTTATGTTCATCGAGGGTATTGGCAAACGCGTGTCCGCCAGTGCCATCGGCAACGAAATAAAGCGCATCCGTCGGCACGGGGTTTAGTACAGCGGCAATCGAAGCTTTGCCGGGGTTGGCAATCGGTGTCGGCGGCAACCCGTTGATCTGGTATGTATTATAAACGGTATTGGCATCCAGATCGTTTCTGCTGAGCGGCCTGCCCAACGGCCCAGCCCCAAGCGTGATGCCATAAACCACCGTTGGGTCAGATTGCAGGCGCATCCCCAGTCGCAACCGGTTGATAAAAACGCCGGCGACAAGACCACGCTCGGACTGAACGGCTGTTTCCTTTTCGACAATCGACGCCAGAATCACTGCCTCGAAAGGCGCTTTGAACGGCAAGGAGTCGGCGCGTTCATCCCATAACTTTTCAACTTGTTCAGCCATCGACTCGCTCATACGCCTGAGAATTTCCTGGCGACTTTCGCCGCGGTGGAAATGGTAGGTTTCAGGGAGCAACGTGCCTTCATCGGGCGTCCTGGCAATATCCCCGCTCAGTAACGGCTCGTCACTCAGCAGATCAACGATTTCAATGCTGCTGAGCCCTTCGGCAAAGGTTATCTTGTGGACGATCTGTTGACCGGACTTCAGGATTTTTGCGATATCCGAAGCACTGGCGTTTGCCGGAATCAGGTATTCCCCGGCCTTGAGGGGTTGATTATCGCCTACCAGCCGCTCCCCAAGTCGAAAAACCCTGGCAAACCGGATCAGACCTTCGCGCTGAAGCTGCGAAGCAATAGCGGCGACACTGCTGCCGCGCTGAATGAAAATGATCTTGTCCGTCTGCGTTACGGATGCCGCCTCATACGCTGATTTCAACCAGAGAAAGCCGCCGATACCAGCAGCAAAGGCGAGGAAGGCGATCACACTCAACAGGATGGAAAGACGGCGCATTATGCCGCCACCCGCTAATCGACCTGACGGAAAATCAACGACGCGTTGGTTCCGCCAAACCCGAAGGAGTTTGAAAGGACAGCTCTGATCGGCCGCTCGCGGGGCTGTTTAGGGACCAGATCAATGGGCGTAACGACGGAAGGATTGTCGAGGTTAAGCGTCGGCGGCGCGACATTGTCGCGAATAGCCAGGATTGAATAAATGGCTTCAACCGCACCCGCAGCACCCAACAGATGCCCAATCGCAGATTTCGTTGACGACATCGACATGCCCTTGGTGTGCCCATCGAATACCCGTTCGACCGCCCGCAATTCGATTTCATCGCCAAGCGGCGTAGACGTGCCGTGCGCGTTGACGTAGTCGATATCGGACGGATCCATACCGGCCCGCTTGAGAGCTGATTTCATACAGCGATAAGCACCGTCTCCGTTTTCGGCAGGTGCTGTGATGTGATGGGCATCCCCGGACATGCCATAGCCGACAACTTCGGCATAAATCTTGGCACCCCGTGCCTTTGCATGTTCGTATTCTTCCAGCACCACCACGCCGGCACCTTCGCCCATGACAAAGCCGTCACGATCCTGGTCATAGGGGCGGGACGCTTTTTCCGGGGTTTCATTGAACCCGGTGGAAAGCGCTCTGGCTGCACAGAACCCGGCAATCCCTACCCGGCAGACCGCCGCCTCTGCGCCACCGGCGATCATAACGTCTGCATCTTCCCACATGATGATTCTGGCGGCATCGCCAATGGCGTGTGCGCCGGTTGAACACGCCGTCACCACAGCATGGTTCG
>JBBDOA010000194.1:0-9427 GCA_040877275.1 Rhodospirillales bacterium
GGCTTCGGATGCATCAATCCCGTCCCGCCATCCCGCCGGCATGGCGCGCAGCACACCGGCTTGCGCCATGATGGATGCATGACGCATACGCCGACCGCCGAAGATCGCCGGACGCGCCTGCCGCCGGTAACGGCCATACCCGGCGAACAACTCGTCGCCGCCTTCGCCCGACAGCACAACCTTGAGCCCGGATGCCCGGGCCTTGCGGGCCAGCATATAGGACGGCAGCACCGCATAATCCGCCGCCGGATCATCCATGGCGGCGGCGATTGCCGGCAGCTCGCGCCAGAAATCATCAGCGGTTACGGTGATTTCCTCGTGCTCGGCACCGGCTGCTCTGGCAACAGCGCGGGCATGGTCGCGTTCGTCATGCACACCGGTTCCGGGGAAGCCCGCCGTCAGGGCATGTACAGGCATTTCGTTCAGACGCCGCATCACGGCCAGGATCACCGACGAGTCGATGCCACCCGACAGGAACATGCCGTACGGTACATCCGAGCGCTGATGCACGCTGACGCTGTCGGTGATGATCCGATCGAAGTCCAGCAAGGCCTGATCCTGGCCCGTCTTGAGCGGCGCGCCCGGCGGCAGCGCCGATAACAGAGCGCGTTCGGCGATCCGCCCGCCCCGGATCACCAGCGTTTCGCCCGGCAGCACCCGATAGATGCCGGGAAAGATCGTCTCGGCCCCGGTCGTGAACTGCAGAGCCAGCAGCTCGTCACGTTTGCCCGGATCAAGCGCCGGCTTGACCAGACCTGCCGCCAGCAAGGCTTGCGGTTCAGACGCGAACACAAAACCGTCCGACGCAACCCCGTAATAGAGCGGCTTGATACCGAACGGATCACGCGCCAGCACCAGTGCCCCGTCATCCGGATCATGGATGGCGACGGCATACATACCGCGCAGATGTTCGCAGAAATCAAGCTTGTAGCGACGATACAGATACAGCATCGGCTCGCAGTCAGAGCCGGTCCCGAAGCTGACCCTGGTCATCTGCTGACGCAGTTCGATATGATTGTAAATCTCGCCGTTGGCGACCAGTGCCAGCTTGCCGTGCTCGGCGTCGGCCGGCGCATGGAGCGGCTGATCGCCGGTCTCGAGATCAATGATGGCAAGCCGGTTCTGCACCATCGCAACATCATCGAGCGCATAGGTGCCGCGTCCGTCCGGCCCCCGATGCGCCAACGCGTCGGCCATGCACGTCAGCAGCGTCTCGGCCGGGGCCGATCCGTCACTGCTCATCAATCCGGCTATACCGCACATGGTCAGCCGGTAATCTGCTTGAAGAAAGCCATATACTGCTCGATCACCTGCGCTTCGGTGAAGTCTGCCTGATAGGCGTTGTGCCCCTGTCTGGCGATACGTTGCGCCAGATTGTCGTCGTCCAGCACAGCGCGGATCGCCCGCGCCATGAGGATATCGTCATCGACCGGCACCAGAATGCCGGTTTCCATATGTTCGATCAGGGTGCCGGGCCCCATGGAATCAGCGGCAACCACCGGCAGCCCCTGCGCCCATGCTTCGATCACCACATTGCCGAGCGGTTCGTGACGGGACGGGCAGACAAACAGATCGGCCGCACGCAGCAGCGCCGCCGTATCGTCGCGCCAGCCGAGAAACCGGACCCTGGGCTTGATCGCGAGATCTTCGGCAAGCCGGGTCAGCTCACCCCGAAGCGGGCCTTCACCGGCCAGCCACAGATAGGCGTTGGGGACCCGGGCCAGCGCCCTGAGCAGAACATCGAAACCCTTGTTTTCGTGCAGGCGGCCCAGCGCCACGATCAGCGGCACCCCCTTCGGCGTATAGAACTGGCTCCGTTGCAATGGCTCAGCGACTTCGGAGGAAACGAAATTGGGCAGATAGTGGGCCTTGTCGGCCGGCCAGTCGTGTTCGACCAGATACTCGACGATATCGCGGGTGTTGCCGACCAGATGGTCACACCGGGCATAGTATTTGAGATCGTAATAACCGCCGAGCCTGGCGACATGCACGAATTCGCCTTGCGGACACATGGCGGTGGCGCGGTTCATCCATGACAGCACGATATCGGGTTTGAAGTCGCGGATTTCCCGCTTCAGCGCACGCGGTGTTGCAAAATCAAAGCGTCCGCCGAAAGCCATCTCGACCGGCTCGACACCACCGGCCCTGAGGACGCGGGCCCGTTCCGTATTCTTGCGGATCACGACCTTCTGTTCGATGTCGGTACCCTGCAAGGCAATGCAAAGGCGCACAAAGAACGCCTCGGCACCGCCGAATTCCGCACCCGCCATGACCTGAAGTATCTTCATCCGTGTTCCATCAACCCCTCAAAAGCCTGCGCCGCATCCGGCCAGCGCCACGCACGTTGGCTCAGCAGCGCACAGTCATGTTGTGTTTGCCACACCTTATCATCCGTGAGCAACCGCCTGGCAGCAAGGGCGAACCCTGCCGCATCATCACGGATAAACCCGGTCCGACCGTCGATCACCCGCTCGACCATCGAGCCGATCGGCTGGACAACCGCCGGCACACCCATGGCCTGCGCTTCGGCAATGGCGAGGCAGAACGTCTCGTTGATGTCGCCTTTATAAAGCATCACCCGAGCCAGACGGATTTCCTCGACCAGCTTCGCCTTGTTGAGCGGTTGCCGCAACCGGACCCCCTGATCCGCCAGCCCCGCCGCCTTGTCCAGTACCGCCGACATCGCATCGCCCTTACGTGCGCCTGCCGCGCCATAGGTCTGGGCACCTGAAAAAATGTGCAACTCGGCCCCCGGCACTTCGGGTTCGATCTGCTCACACCATACATCAAGCAGCCAGTCGAGGCCGCGTAACGGATTGGATGTGAAGATCGCGCGCGGGCCCGGCACCTGATCGGCCGGCGCGGCCTCGCAGAACAGATCGGGCAGGCCGTAGGGGATGGTCCTGCGCCCCCCTTCCGGGACCCACTCCGGCAACGTCGTCGCATGGTAAGCGCCGATAAAAACAATCACCGGGCGGCGTTTCCAGAAGCGCCACAGATACCTGGCCTTGAGCATGTAGCGGCACGGATTATGGGTCCAGAACACCGTCCTTTTTGCGTCAGGGCAGAGCGCCAGCAGTTGATCGCCACGATTGGCGATATAAAGATCGGCGCTGTCCGGCACACCGTCTGCAAGCGGACGCCACTTGACGCCGCGATAATCAAGCGGACTTGAGCATTTGTTGTAGACACTGACGTCATGGCCCCGTGCCGCCAGCGCCTCGACAAGCTGGATAACCGAGGACTCGGCACCGCCAAGCGGCCCCTGCTCCGGTGTTCTGCCGTCGAAGACGATTCCGTCATCGGCAAGGATAATCCGGGCCATGCTTCAGGTGTCCTTCTGCATTTCAACGGCCTTGATATAAGAGATCAGCGGAAACAGCCCGGCGCAGAGCGCAACCAGCAGACCGAGTCCGCCTTCCCGGTAGCCCTTGCGAAAAAAATAGCATTTGATGAACCGTGAAAAAAAGCGCCGCACGTTGTTGGCGAGGGAGCCGGTCTCGCCGCTGTCGACAAGATCAAGCGCACGGGCCGTCGAATAGCTGTCGAGCCTGCGGATCATGTCGGAAATATTCCGGTCAACGTAATGCACCAGCCGGCCTTGCAGCATCGCCCCCTTTTGACCGGACCAGGCAAGTTGCGGATGCACGCGCTGCATGCCCCAGCGTTTGACACCCTTGCGAAACAGACCCGGATAGGCGGCCTTGCCGAACGATGCGCCCCAGCCCCAACGGACCAGCCGTGACCCGACATAATTGTCGACCGGAATTTCATGCCAGTCGGCTGACGTGGTCTGCACGGTTTTCAGGATTTCCGCAGCCAGGGCGTCACCGACCCGCTCGTCGGCATCGATTTCGAACACCCACTGACCCCGGCAGGCGTCAATCCCGGCATTACGGCGCGCGCCCTCGATCCGCCAGTTATCCTCGATGATGCGGTCGGTGAAGCTTTCAGCGATGGCTTTCGAGCCGTCCGTGCATTTGTCCAGCAGAACAACGATTTCATCGGCGAAATGTAGTGTTTCCAGACAATCGCGAAGCTGATGCGCCTCGTTATGCACACTGATCACGGCGGACAGAACGATGGACTTGCTCACCGGGTGACACCCCTGGTTTTGGCCCAGAGGGCACAGGCCGCTGCTTCCGCCTGATCAACGCTGAGGCTGTCCATCAGGGTATCGGTAGTGCGGTGATCGAAGCCTTCCGGGAAAATTTCATCAAAACCGAGTGCGGCCTGTACGAAATCACAGTGTGGCCCCCACGGTGCATACTGTGCCGCCGGTGACGGGCCGAACAGGCCAAGGGTCGGAATGCCGCTTGCCGCCGCCAGATGCATCAGGCCTGAATCATTGCCGATATAAAGCGCCGCTCGCTGCATGCACGCATACACCGTCAGCAGATCAATACGGCCAACCAGATCGATCAACCGCTGTTCCGGGATCGCATCGATTACCGGCAACACCATCGGCCGCTCGTCATCGCGCCCGAAAATGGCCACGCGGGCACCCGGCAGGATGCCGTCTTCCGCCGTCAGCCGGTTTATCAGTTCGCCAAACGACTGGCTGCGCCACTGCTTGGCCCGCCAGTTCGCCGTCGGCCCGATCGCCAGCACCGGTGTGCCGTCCGGGATCAGCCGTGCCGCCGCGGCACGACGAGTATCATCGAGCCAGATTTTCGGTGCCGGCGGATTCTGCTCGGCATCAATGACCCGAGCCAGAGTCAGAATACGGTGGCCGGTATCGCGGGTGCGTGCCATCCGGTAGCGCTTTTTGGCACCGATCAGATACGTCATCGGCGCATTTCTGAGATCCACCAGAATGTCCCAGCGTCGGCCCACCGTATTCGCCAGCAGATAAGCCCAGTGCAGCGAGCCCAGCATTTTGTCGAGAACAATAATCCGCTCCAGACCGGGCACGCCTTCGAACAGCGAGGCCGCCGCAGGGCCGCAGGCAATCGTCACCTTCAAGCCCGGATTTTCATCCAGAAGCCGTGACAGAACCCCGGTCGACAGGATCGAATCGCCGATCCGTGTGGCGGTTACAAATAACGCATGCATGCCGTTCACCCTATAATGAGCATTCTTATAAGCGGGCGCTGCGTCTATGCAAACCCCGGCCCTTGCAGAGCCCGGCCCCAAGACCCCATCTTAGAGTCAGGACGTGAGGAGCGAACGAGCCATGAAACAGAGTAAACGCACGGACCGTGGCGTTATCCGCATCACCGGCGAGGATGCCCCGGGCTTCCTGCAGGGCCTGATATCCAATGATATCAACAAGGCCGACGGTAGCCGCGCCATCTATGCCGCGCTGCTGACGCCGCAGGGCAAATACCTGTTTGATTTCTTTGTTGTCCGCTCGGGTGATGCCCTGCTGCTCGATTGCCTGGCCAGTGACGTTGCGCCGATGATCACGAAACTGACCCTGTTCAAGCTGCGTTCCAAAGTCACGCTTGAGGATGTCAGTGCTGATTACGACGTCTTTACCCTGTTTGGTGATGATGCCGAAAAGACTGCAGACCTTGCAGGCGGGCAAACCGAAACCCCTGACGGCATCATTCTTTATGCCGACCCGAGGCTGCCCGCTGCCGGAGTCCGTGCGATCGTGCCCAAAGGTTACGACGGAGCCTTGCCGGGCGGCGAGACGGTCAGCGAAGACGCCTATCAGCGCCACCGCATCCGGCTCGGCCTGCCGCAAGCGCCGGATGATCTGCAAAAGGACAAATCCATCCTGCTGGAAAGCGGCTTTGACGAACTGGCCGGGATCGACTGGAAAAAAGGCTGTTACATGGGTCAGGAGCTGACCGCCCGGACAAAATACCGGGGTCTGGTCAAAAAACGTCTGGTGCCTGTCACCCTGTCAGGAGGCGAGGCCGAGAGCGGCAGCGATCTGATGGCTGACGGCAAAACCGTCGGTGAGTTACGCTCCGTCAACGGCGACATGGCGATGGCCCTGATCCGGATCAACGCCATCCAGGCCGGCAGCCCGATCATGGCCGGTGCCGTGACCGCGACACCGGCGCTGCCGGCATGGCTACAGTTGCCGGAAGCTGCGGAAACGGCAGACGAGTAACATCCCTCTTTCGTCATTCCCGCGAAAGCGGGAACCCAGAAGTATTGTTCCTGCATGCTGGGTTCCCGCTTTCGCGGGAATGACGAATTTGTTCTTGCAAACTTTGGCGCACTGAATACCGGATGCCCCCCTGCAAACAACCTGATTGGCTTTATGCACGCCAGCGGATAGCCTTTGGCTGTGATTTTCCGGATACTCAGATTAGCACCGAGACTGCTGGCCCCCGTGGCCCGGATTTACGGACATCGGCTCGATCAGTGCGGCGCCACGGCCAAAGGCGTTTTCTGGCGCGGTGAAGTATGGCAACGTCGCCGCTTCGAACGCATGAGCGATATCTTCACCCCGGCCGACATGGCTTCGGGCAATGTCAGCATCAACGATCTGGGCTGTGGATACGGTGCATTCTTCGACTTTCTCGATGAATACCCGGTGATGCAGAACAGCCGCTATATCGGCTACGACATCTCACAACCGATGATCGCCGCCTGCCGGGACCGGATCAGTGATCCCAGAGCGCGGTTTCTGCGCAAGATGTGGGCCACCGAGGATGCCGATTACAGCTTTGCGTCCGGCACGTACAATCTCAACGGCAACGCCGACGAGGAAGACTGGGCTGAATACGTCGAAGCCAGCCTCAGACAATTGTGGAAGCGCACATCAAAGGGGCTCGCCTTCAATATGCTGCGGATCGATGACGAGGATAAATACGAAGGTCTGTATTATATCGATCCGGAGCAGATGTTCGCGTTCTGCCGAAAACACCTGTCGGGCGATGTGGAAATGTTCGATGAGCGGCCGATGCCGGATGTGACGTATTTCGTCCGCCGGTAAACGGCCCTCATACTTCGAGACGGCCCTGCAAGAAAGTGCAGGGCCTCCTCAGCATGAGGGTGTGAATATAGCCTCATCCTGAGGAGCGAGCCCTTGCGAGCGTCTCGAAGGATCGGCGACGCGTCTGCTAATTGCTGAGCGCCGGCTTGACGGCATAGCGCAGATCATCGACCAGCGCCTCGACATAGGGTCTCAGAACCTGAATGTCCCGCCACACCCCATGATGGGAGCGAAGTGAGCGGTCCCCGTCAAACTTCCAGATGATATAGTCAGGATCGCCCGGGAAGGTGCGGGGCAGATTCTGCGCCGGACCGTCACCGATCATCACAACCATGTCGATCAGTGTCCACTTGGCATTGGCAAAGCCTTCCCAGTGCTTGGGCCACAGCCCGTCGCTGCCGAGCCCGGCCAGTGTCAAAGCCGAAAGTGCGTAGGTATCGGCCCGATCAGCCGGCCTGATGCCGGCACTGAATGCCCGCAATCCCCTGATCCCGTGATCGCGTAAAAGCGCTTCGGCAATCAGGGAATGGCGTGCGTTGTCGTCACAGACAAACAGCACGTTTCTGAATTTCGGCGCCTGAGCGTGAACAGCATTCATGGCCAGCCAGCGTCCTTTCAAGCCGGATCATGCACGCATTGGCTGAACAGAAGATGACAGCTTTACTTTATATAAATATATTAGAAGATCCGAATTTTACCGCTAGCCCATATCAGTGGCGGCCCTGCCGGCTATTCTCGAGGCCAGTTGAGCGATTTCCGTCATGTCGCCGGGCACCAGCCCCCAGTTCATGGTCAGACCGTCATCCGTGAAGCGCGGAATGACGTGAAAGTGGATGTGAAACACAGATTGTGCGGCACCCGGGCCATTGGCCTGCAAGATGTTGATTCCATCGGGTTCAAGCTCATCCCTGACCGCACGCGCGACCCGTCTCACCGTGGCCATAACCGGGGCCAGACGATCAGCCGGAGCCGCGTAAATATTCGGTGTGTGGAACTTCGGGATGATCAGCGCATGGCCCGGTGCGACCGGATTGATATCCATGAAAGCCAGCGTATTTTCGTCTTCATGGACCTTGAAGCAGGGGATCTGTCCCTGAATGATCTTGCAGAAAATGCAGCCGGCATCAAAATCGTCGGAAGCGTTCATGCTCCTGATCCGATCACACCGGCGGTGCGGCGATGACGTCGGCATAGGCGGGACGGCTGCTGATCCGCCCGGCGTGCTGGAAAACATCCAGCGCCGCCTCATAGGCCGGTCGGGTGATCTCGACATGCGGCGTCCAGTTGCCGAGCTTCTGGTAATAGGCAATCGTCTGGCCGAGAACCGCGCGCTCGATATCGGGGAAATAACTGCCAAGCGTTCCGGCGACATCGTCAGCCGGGGTCGCGAGCAGCCACGAACGGGCACGGGCATAGGCCCGGGTGAAGGCGCTGGCCATATCGGTCTCGAGCCAATCGCGCGTCGCCGCCAGTGACGAGAACGCGCACGGCCCGATAGCCGGGCCGACGGCGGCAACGATGTGCCCGGCACCATCAAATTCAAGCTGCTGCGGTGCCGGTCCCTGCAGGTGGATGTAATCGCCCTGGCCGTCCTTGAAGGCGTTGATCATCGCCGCACCGCTGCCGGCGTCAACGATCTGCAGTTTGGAAAAATCAAGCCCCTGTTTGAAGCAGGCGTACTGGAACATGCAGAGCGGCTGCACGCTGGTCTGGTCGACGATGATCCGGGCACCGTTCAGTTTGTCCCAGGTGAAATCCGCATCCGGCTTTTGTGCAGCCAGGAAAAAGCCGTCCATCTCGTTGACCTGGGCGAAATGCACTTCCGGCGGGATCTTGCCCTTTTCAAGCGCTAAGAACCCCTGCGACGGCGCCGACTGCACGACGTGTGCCGAGCCGTCGACCAGGGCATCGACCGCCGAGCGTCCGACCGGGGAATTTGACCATTCGTGATCCAGCCCCTCGTCCTTGAGGAAGCCGCCGCCCATGGTTGCAATGAGCGGGCTGTAGAACGCGGAGAACCGCGAGAACTGGATGCTGATCTTGGTCATGATATTTCCTCCGTTTATTAAGTTACGTCTTCCTGTCTGCCAGCGCCGCTTGCGCCGCTGCCAGTCTAAGTGTCTGATCCGAAAGTTTTGAATTGGTAACAATGAGTTACAGTAACTATATTAATAACACCCCGTCATCCCCGCGAAAGCGGGGACCCATACTGACCGTTGATCTGGGTCCCCGCCGAAGCCTGTGCCCGCGAAGGCGGGTGCGGGGATGACGGACAATAAAACGGTAATTCATTGATATTATTATATAACTTTCGTATCGGACTGTTATTCCTTTTTGTCTGCCAGCGCCGCCTGCGCTGCCGCCAGTCTTATTCCTTCTTGTCTGCCAGCGCCGCTTGCGCCGCTGCCAGACGGGCTATCGGCACCCGGTAGGGTGAGCACGAAACATAGGTCAATCCAACGTCGTGACAAAACCGAACAGATGCCGGATCGCCGCCATGCTCGCCGCAGATGCCGAGTTTGATATCCG
>JBBDOA010000195.1:0-9400 GCA_040877275.1 Rhodospirillales bacterium
GTTGTATGCGGCAACCCTCGAATTGACATTCCCGACGGGATTACCTGATGAATTCGGTGTTGGCGGCCGTGTGTTTACCGATCTGGGTTCTTCGGGCAAGCTGGCGCCTGTTAACGCATCAACCCGTGACGTGGATTCACTGCGTATGGGTATGGGTGCGGGGATAACGTGGGAATCACCTTTCGGCCCATTGGGCATCGACCTCGCCATTCCGCTTCTGAAAGAGGATTTCGACAGGACTGAATATTTGCGGGTAAATTTCGGCACACAGTTTTAGGAGGTTTTTTTGTTAGTGAGATATTTGACAGCGACGTTCATTTTGTTCCTTGCAGTCGCAGCGACACTGACAGCGTCACCGGTTTCCGCCCAGGCACCGGGAGCACAGGGAGCGCCTGTCTTCGCCGTGCTTGATATCGGCAAGATCAGACGTGATGCGGCGTCCGTGAAATCAATCCGCGAACAGATCATCAGCTATCAGAACAAGCTGCAGGGCGAGCTTCAGAAAGAGCAGGATGCCCTGCGTACAGCCCAGCAGGAGTTGGCGAAAAAGCAGACCCTTCTGGCACCGGAAGCGTTTGCCGACGAACGTCAGAAGTTTGAGCAGCGCGTCGTCAGCGTGCAACAGATGGTTCAGGAACGCCGACGCAACCTCGAAGAAATACAGACCAACGCCATGCTGAAAGTCGAACAAAGTCTGAATGAAATCGTCGCTTCGATGGCCGAGAAAAACGGCTATGATGTTATCTTTCGCCTGTCACAGGTCGTATTCGTCAAAACCAGTCTCGACATCACCGCAGATGTCTTGAAGGAACTCGACAAGAAACTTCCGACCGTCAAGGTCGAGATTCCGAAATAATCGAGATGGCGGATTCCCGGTTTTTTACAAATGCCGGTCCGTTCAGTCTGGTCATGATTGCTGAAACGGTCGGGGTCGAGTGTGCCCGGACCGATGATCCGCAGCGCACATTCAGGGACGTCATGCCGCTGAATGTTGCCGGACCGGACGATGTCAGTTTTCTGGATAACCGGAAATATACGGACCAGTTCAAGGTATCCAGGGCCGGAGCCTGTATCGTTGCGCCCGATGTTGCCGATCTGGCACCGCCGGGAATGAGCCTGCTGATTACCCCGGAACCCTATCCGGCCTACGCCCGAGTCGCGGCCCTGTTCTATCCTCCGGTCCGGGCAAACGGCAGCGTCGCCCCCTCTGCAATCATTGCTGCCGGTGCAAAAATCGCCTCCGGTGCCGAGATTGCGCCGGGTGCTGTCATCGGTACCATGTGCGAAATCGCCGAAGGCTGCATCATCGCCGCCAATGCCGTTATCGGCAACGGCGTGGTGATTGGCAGGAACACCCGCATCGGGGAGAATGCCAGTATCGCCAATGCAGAGATCGGAGAGAACACGATCATCCATGCCGGCGTGCGTATCGGTCAGGACGGTTTCGGTTTTGCTATGGGACCGGGTGGCCATATTAAAGTCCCGCAACTCGGCCGCGTCATCATCGGATCTGATGTCGAAATCGGCGCCAACACAACGATTGACCGGGGGACGGGGCCCGATACACGCATCGGCAACGGCACCAAGATCGACAATCTGGTACAGATTGCCCACAATGTTCAAATCGGCGAAAACTGTGTCATCGTCAGTCAGGTCGGTATTTCCGGCAGCACCGAGCTTGGCGATTTTGTCGTTCTCGCCGGTCAGGTCGGCCTTGTCGGCCACCTGAAAATCGGCAGCGGTGCCAGGATTGCTGCACAAAGCGGCGTCATGCGCAATGTCGACCCGGGGCAGGAACTCGGTGGCAGCCCGGCAAAGCCGATAAGGGCCTGGTTGAAGGAAATTGCGATGCTTGAGCGCCTGACCAGAAAAAAAGGAAAATAGGGATGGATTCTGATTCTGTCAGCACCGGTCACGAGGTTGATATTACCGGGATCATGGAAAGAATACCGCACCGGTATCCTTTTCTTCTGATTGATCGGGTTCGTGACATTCATCCCGGCGAAAGTGCCGTCGGCATCAAGAACGTCACAGCCAACGAACCGTTTTTTCAAGGTCATTTTCCCGGCCATCCGATCATGCCGGGCGTCCTGATTGTCGAAGCCATGGCGCAAACGGCTGCGATTGTCGTCATAGAATCCCTAGAAAGTACGGATGCCGAAAAACTCGTCTATTTCATGTCCATCGACAGCGCCCGGTTTCGCAAGCCTGTCCTGCCGGGCCATACACTGCACTTGCTTGTCACCAAGGAACACGGTCGCGGCAAGGTCTGGCGTTTCAGGGGAGAGGCCAGGGCAGACGGTATTCTGATGGCGGAATCCACATTTACCGCAATGATCGTTGATCAGGCGGAATAGGAAATGAACATGACGGACATTCATCCGACAGCAATTGTCGATCCCAGGGCAGAATTGGGTGCAAACGTCAAAATCGGCCCTTATTCGGTCATCGGTGCCGAAGTCCGGCTGGGTGACGGGGTCACACTGATGTCGCATGTCGTTGTTGAAGGAAAGACAACGATCGGACCTGAAACGAAGATTTTCCCATTTTCATCAATCGGCCATCAACCCCAGGATCTGAAATTCAAGGGCGAGGTGTCGACGCTTGAAATTGGTGCCAGGAACGTCATCCGCGAACACGTGACGATGAACCCGGGTACCGAGGGCGGCGGATTGCTCACCCGGGTCGGTAATGACTGTCTGATCATGGTCGGTGCCCACGTCGCCCACGACTGCCTGATCGGCAATAACGTCATTCTGGTCAACAGCGCCACGCTTGGCGGCCACGTCGTTATCGAGGACTGGGCAATCATCGGTGGCCTGTCGGCGGTGCATCAGTTTGTGCGGATCGGCAAGCACGCCATGATCGGCGGCAAGACCGGTGTCGAACATGACGTCATCCCCTATGGCATCGTCACCGGCAACCGTGCCCGTCTTGAGGGCCTGAATATCGTCGGTCTGAAACGACGCGGGTTCTCTCGCGACCTGATCCACGAAATCCGCAAGGCGTACCGCATGATCTTTGCCGAAGAAGGCACGATGGCCGAACGTCTACAGGACGTGATCGAGGATTTCAGCACCAACGAGCCTGTCATGGACATCGTCAATTTCATCCGAAGCGATTCATCACGCCGTATTTGCCAGCCGCACATGGAAGATGCCGCCTAACAGGATCGGCATACTCGCCGGCGGCGGTATGCTGCCGGTATTGCTCGGTGAAGCCTGCCGTCAGCGACAGCAACCTTTCCATGTCATCGTATTCGAAGGGCAGGGCGACGCCTCGGCCTTTGCCGACGACAGCCATGCCGTCATCCGCATCGGTGCCGCCGGTGCAGCGGTAAAAAACCTGAAGGAAGCCGGTTGTGACACGCTGGTCATGGCCGGTGCCATTCATCGCCCGTCGATGTTCGAGTTGCGCCCCGACTGGTGGGGGATCAAATTTTTTGCGTCCAGCGGTGCTGCCGTCCTCGGCGATGACGGGTTATTGACGGCGCTGGTCGCTGCACTTGAGGCTGAAGGTTTCACGGTTATCGGTGCCGACACGCTGCTGCCCGATTATCTGATGCCGAAAGGCGTGCTGGGCCACGTCAATCCCGGCGCTTTGGAAACTGAAGACATCAATGCCGCTATCAGGGCGGCCCGGGATTTAGGTGCCAGGGACATCGGCCAGGCTGTCGTCGTCCATAATGCACAGATCATCATTGAAGAGGATGCGGACGGCACCGATGCCATGCTGCGTCGCCTGACCGAGCGCAAGAACACAGGCGGCGTGCTCGCCAAGACCCTGAAACCGGGACAGGAAAGACGGGTTGATCTGCCGACCGTCGGCCCCGATACAATCGCCCATGCCCACGCTGCGGGTCTGACCGGTGTTGTTATCGAAGCCGGCAATGCGTTTCTGCTCGACCATATCGAAACAGTCAACAAGGCCGATGATCTGGGACTGTTCCTGATCGGTGCCGATGCCGAGGGACATTGGCAATGAGGTATCCAACACACATCTATCTGATAGCAGGCGAGCCGTCGGGCGATGTGCTGGGCAGCCGCCTGATGCAGGGCCTGAAGTCCCTTGCCGGTGGTACCGATGATACCGAAGTCCGGTTTTCCGGGGTCGGCGGACCGCTGATGACGGCAGCGGGTCTGGAAAGCCTGTTTCCGATGGATGATCTGGCGGTGATGGGACTGGCCGAAGTCTTGCCACGCCTTCCCAATATTCTGAAGCGCATCCGCGAAACCGAGGCTGACATCCGGGCCAGAAAGCCGGATGTGATTGTCACCATCGATGCGCCGGATTTCTGCTTTCGCGTTGCCAAAAGACTCAGTGGCTGCGATGCACCGATCATTCATTACGTCGCGCCGTCGGTGTGGGCATGGCGGCCGGGGCGAGCCCGGAAAATAGCGCGGCTGGTGGATCACGTTATGTGCCTTTTACCATTTGAGCCGCCATATTTCGAAAAGGCCGGGGTCGCGGCGACGTTTGTCGGCCATTCAATTCTTGAAAGCGGTGCCGGCCACGGCAATGGTGACGCCTTTCGTCACCGTCATGCCATCGCCACGGACGAAAAGGTCCTGCTGGTGCTGCCCGGCAGCCGCATCGGCGAGGTTTCGCGTCTGATTGATACCTTTGGCGAAACGGTACGCCGGACAGTCACGGCCGTCGGACCCTGCCGGGTTGTCATACCGACCGTGGCCGGCGTTGCCGCAACCGTCCGGCAGCGGACCCGGGACTGGGATAATGTCATCGTGTTAGAAGGTGAAGCCGACAAATACGATGCCTTCGCCGCCGCCGATGCCGCACTGGCCGCGAGCGGTACGGTATCACTGGAACTGGCCATGGCCGGCGTGCCCAGCCTGATTGCCTATCGGTTATCGCCGCTGACCGCATTCATCGCCAAGCGGCTGATCCGGGTCAAGTATGCGTCGATCATCAACCTGATCCTCGACAAGCCGGCCGTGCCGGAATTCCTGCAGGAGAACTGCACGGCGGCGCGCCTGACGCCGGCGCTGATCAGCCTGCTGCAATCGGATACGGAGCGGCAACGTCAGAGCGGCGACATTGCCCGGGCGCTGGCCGCCCTCAAGGCCGGTGACGATGCGCCGTCGATAGCGGCGGCGCGGGTCGTTCTTGGGCATCACCGATAGGCAGGTCGTGTTCAGGACGACGACCTTTTGCATACACATCGTCACCCCGGTGCAGATGTTGTGTCCCGGCTGATTGTTTAGCATTTGAATAGGTGCTGAGTATCCGAGACGGCCTTTAACCTTGTCATCAACAAAGAAAAACGGCGCGGAGACTGTTCCCCGCGCCGTTGAAGAGTGAGCAGTTTTATCTAGCGTTTGTCGATAGCCACGTAATCGCGTTTCTCGGCACCCGTGAACAACTGACGCGGACGTCCGATTTTCT
Source organism: Rhodospirillales bacterium (assembly GCA_040877275.1). GTDB lineage: Bacteria > Pseudomonadota > Alphaproteobacteria > Rhodospirillales > Casp-alpha2 > UBA4479. Next base: position 5,404 of record JBBDOA010000195.1, read on the forward strand.
GGCTCGGATCCTCAATCATCTCGTTCCACTGGGCAATCCAGCCGACGGTTCTGGCAACTGCAAACAGTGCCGTGAACATGGTTGTCGGAATACCCATCGCCTTGAAGATGATACCGGAATAGAAGTCGACGTTCGGATACAGCTTCTTCTCGATGAAGTACGGATCCTCAAGCGCGATCTTTTCCAGCTCAAGGGCGATTTCGAGCAGGGGCTCATCATGCACACCCAGCGCGTCCAGAACCTTGTGGCACTGCGTCCGCATGACCCTGGAGCGGGGATCGAAGTTTTTATAAACCCGGTGACCAAAGCCCATCAGGCGGAACGAATCATCCTTGTTCTTGGCTTTTTCAACGAATTTTCCGACGTTTTTCTTGTCGCCGATTTCTTCCAGCATGTTCAGCACCGCTTCGTTGGCACCGCCATGTGCCGGCCCCCAAAGCGAGGCAATACCTGCAGATATGCAGGCAAACGGGTTGGCGCCGGATGAACCGGCAAGACGCACCGTCGAGGTTGAGGCGTTCTGCTCGTGATCGGCATGCAGGATCAGGATCACGTCCATGGCGCGGGCCAGAACCGGATCCATCACATATTCCTCGCACGGATTCGAGAACATCATGTGCAGGAAGTTTTCCGCATAACGCAGCTTGTTCTTGGGGTACGTGTAGGGCTGGCCGAGGTTGTATTTGTAAGCCAGGGCCGCAATTGTCGGCATCTTCGCGATCATGCGATAGGACGATATCATCCGATGCTTGGGATTACTGATATCCAGCGAGTCGTGATAGAACGCCGACAAGGCACCAACCATGCCGCACATCACCGCCATCGGGTGCGCATCGCGACGGAACCCGCGCAGGAACGTCTGCATCTGCTCGTGGACCATCGTGTGATAGGTGATGTCGTGTTCGAACTTTTCCTTGTCCTTCGGTGACGGCAGGTTCCCGTACAAAAGCAGATAGCAGACTTCCATGAAGTCCGATTTTTCGGCCAATTGCTCAATCGGATAGCCGCGATACAGCAAGACACCTTCATCCCCGTCAATGAAAGTGATCTTGGATTGACAACTCCCGGTCGAGGTGAAGCCGGGGTCATACGTGAAGCAACCGGTTTCGGCGTACAGCTTTCGGACATCAATGACATCCGGGCCCAGCGAGCCATGTATCACCGGCAACTTCCAGCTTTTGCCGCTCGTATCATCGGTCAGCGTAAATGTTTTTTCATTGCTCATTCTGCTCTCTCCTCTGTTGTTCGCATGCCGGCCTCAGCCAACAGGCGGGCGCGCCGGTAATCCGGACGCGTCTTTGTTTGAGCCGACGGCGTGCTAGCGCACATCGTCAAGCCGGGCGAGGGTTTCCTCACGGCCAAGAACGGCCATCACCTCGAATATGCCGGGCGATACTGTTGAGCCCGTTAATGCTGCACGGAGCGGTTGCGCCACCATGCCAAGTTTCAATGCATGCGCTTCGGCGTAAGCCTTGGCGGCAGACTGGACGTTCTCTGCCGTCCAATCGGCGATTTCAGCCACGTCAGCACGAAATGCGGTCAAAGTCTGCTTCGCGTCTTCAGTTAGAATTTGCGACGCTTTCTCGTCTGGTTGGAGCGGCCTCGATATTGCGTAAAATTTAGCGTTTTCAGTGAGTTCGTTCAGATTTTTTGCACGCTCTTTAAGCCCGTCCATACCCATTTTTACCCGAGATTCCGCCCCTTCGGCAAGCACCCCGTCAAGCATTGCCTGTAACCTGGGCATAATCAGCTCGGTTAGCCGTGTATTATCGGTCTGACGGATGTAATGACCGTTCAGGGATTCCAGTTTCTGGAAGTCAAACCGGGCGGCGCCGCGACCGACCGCATCAAGGCCGAACCACTCGATCGCCTGTTCCGTTGAGATGATTTCATCGTCACCGTGTGACCAGCTGAGCCGCATCAGATAGTTCCTGAGCGCTTCCGGCAGATAGCCCATGTCGCGGTAGGCATCAACACCCAGCGCACCATGTCGCTTCGACAACTTGGCACCATCCGGGCCATGAATCAGTGGAATATGCGCAAACGCCGGCAGCGGCCAGTCCATCGCCCTGAACAACTGCACCTGACGAAAGGCATTGACCAGATGGTCGTCACCGCGAATGACATGCGTAATCCCCATATCGAAATCATCGACGACCACCGCCAGCATATAGGTCGGATTGCCGTCACCGCGCAGCAGAACCATGTCATCGAGCTGCTCGTTGGCGACCTCGACCCGGCCCTGCACAAGATCCTCGATCACGGTCACACCATCGAGGGGTGCTTTCAGGCGGATGGCCGGTGCGATACCGGCCGGTGCGTCTGAGGGATCGCGGTCGCGCCAGGTGCCGTCATACATCCGCTTGGCACCGCTTGCGCGGGCCTTTTCCCGCATTGCCGCCAGTTCTTCCGGGCTGCAATAACATTCATACGCCATACCCCGTTCGAGCAGCTGACGGACCACTTCCTGATGCCGTTCGCGGCGTTCAAATTGGGAAATCGCATCGCCGTCCCAATCCAGCCCAAGCCAGCGCAGGCCGTCGTAAATCGCTGCGACGGCGGCATCGGTCGAACGTGCCCGGTCGGTATCCTCAATGCGCAGGTGAAACGTGCCGCCATCGCCGTATTGTTCGTGATGCTTCGCAAACAACCAGTTGAAAAGAGCGGTGCGGGCACCGCCGATATGTAGAAAACCGGTAGGCGAAGGGGCGAAACGGGTAACGACGGGCATGAATTCTCCTTGAAAGACATCAGGGAAGACGTCCGGGAAGACGCCGGGACTTTCGGCAGACTCCGCTTATTTATCACAATTATCTCGCGTGTGCAGCATAATCGCACAGACACGGGATAATTCCTGCTCTCCACATGAATACGCCATGCGCCTTCTTCAAGCGCCACCGGTTGCCCTTTTTATCAAATCAGCAAAAAACCACGCTCAGTCTTGCATAGCGCAGGCATGGGGACAGGACAGGCGGGGCACGCGATCTGGAACGTCATGCTGGTCGAGCGGCCACAATGGGCGCACTGGCTGCCGGTCGGCATCGGCATCGGTATCGCGATTTATTTTTCGCTGCCGACAGAACCGCCATCGTGGCTCGGCGGCATCTGCACGGTCGCGGTTTTGATCCTCTATTTCCTTATCCGAAGCGACATCGGAAAACTCTGCGTGCTCGTCCTGATTACCCTCAGCCTCGGCCTTGCCGCCGCACAATGGCGAACAAAATCCGTAAAAGCACCGACCATCCATGAGCGCACAGGCCCGGTCCGCATCATCGGGGAAATTGAACGCCTGGATCTGGGTGAGAAGAGGACCCGTCTGATTCTGTCATCCCTGAACATCACCGGACGCGACAAGGATCGAACACCCGGCAAAATCCGATTGAGTTTCAAAGGAGCCGACGACTTAATCAACAACCTGTTACCCGGCACGCGGGTATCCGTGTTCGCTATCCTGCGTCCGCCTCCACCCCCCAGCATGCCGGCTGCCTTCGACTTTCAGCGCCACGCCTTTTTTCAGGGTATCGGTGCCTATGGCTTCATCCTCGGTCCTGTCGAGGTCATAGGCGACGGGGCAAATCCTGACAGCCAATCGCTGATCCGGCGCATCGAAACACTGCGGCTTTATATCTCAAAGCGGGTTCACAGCCTGCACGGTGATGCCTCTGGCGCTGTCGCCGCAGCATTGATGACCGGACATCGCAGCTACATACCGGAAGACGTGATGCAGGACATGCGCGACGCCGGGATTGCGCATCTGCTGGCGATTTCCGGCCTGCACATCGGGCTTGTTGCCGGCATCGTGTTCGCAACTGTGCGCCTGCTGCTGGCTCTGGTACCGATGATCGGTCTCAGGATTGATGCCAAAAAGACAGCCGCATGGTTCGCGATACCAGCCGCCCTGGCCTACGCGGTTCTGGCCGGTCTTACAGTGCCGACGGAACGCGCCTTTCTGATGACCGGGCTGATGTTGACGGGCGTTTTGATTGACCGCAGGGCG
>JBBDOA010000196.1:0-9391 GCA_040877275.1 Rhodospirillales bacterium
GTCGACTGGGTTCCCGCCTGCGCGGGAATGACGATATACTTTTACCATCAGATCTCTGTGCCTCTGTGCCGCAGTGGTCTACTGAGCTTCTTCCTCGACAAAGCGCGGGAAAACCCCTTCCGGTTTCGGCAGCGCCGTGCCGGGCTTGAGCGCCCCGCCCTCGCCCAGGCTGGTGAACGTCCTGGCATCAGTCGGCACCGCCAGTTGATCGAGCATCAGGGCCATGGTCGACGGCATCACCGGCTGGCAGATTATGGCCAGATGGCGAATGGTCTCCGCCAGCACGTAAAGCACGGTGGCCATACGGGCCGGGTCTTCCTTTTTCAGCTTCCAAGGTGCCTGACGGTCGACATAACCGTTGGCGGCGCGGATCACCACCCAGATCGCCTCGAGCGCATGGTTGAAGCCCTGCCGGTCCAGGTGGGTTCGGACCTCGTCCAGCAAGCCCTGTGCCTGCCCCAGCAAGGCTTTATCATCGGCATCGAAAGCAGCCGGCACCGGCACCTGGCCGTCACAGTTCTTGGCGACCATCGACAACACGCGCTGCGCCAGATTACCGAAATCGTTGGCCAACTCACCATTCATGCGATTGACCATAGCGGTGTGCGAGAAGTCGCCATCGTTGCCGAACGGCACTTCGCGCAGCAGGAAATAGCGCACCTGATCAAGACCATAGCGATTGGTCAGCTCGATCGGATCAATGACATTGCCCGTTGATTTGGAAATCTTCTGGCCTTCGTTGGTCCACCAGCCGTGCGCGAACACCCTTTTCGGCGGCTCAAGGCCCGCCGCCATCAGGAACGCCGGCCAATAGACCGCATGAAAGCGCAGGATGTCCTTGCCGACCATATGCAGATCACAGGGCCAATACCTGGCATAGTCACCACCCTCTGTCTCAGGATAGCCGACGGCGGTGATATAATTGGTCAGCGCATCAAGCCACACATACATGATATGCGCCTCGTCGCCCGGCACCGGCACGCCCCACTTGAAGGTGGTGCGCGATATCGACAGATCGTTGAGACCACCTTTGACGAAGCTGAGCACCTCGTTGCGGCGGGTTTCCGGCAGGATGAAATCGGGATTGGCCTCGTAAAATGCCAGCAGACGGTCGCCCCAGGCTGACAGCTTGAAGAAATAGCTGGGCTCCTCGACCCATTCGGCCTCGGCACCGGACGGCGCGATACGCTTGCCATCGCTGGTCTTGGTCAGTTCCTTCTCGTCATAGAACGCCTCATCGCGGATCGCATACCAGCCGCCATAGGTTTCCAGATAGATTTCCCCTGCTGCCTCCAGCTTCTTCCAGATCGCCTGACAGGCGCGGATATGTCGCTCTTCGGTGGTGCGGATGAAATCGTCGTGGCTGAAGTTCATAAAATCGGCAAGATCGCGGAAATTCTGCGACACTTTATCGGTGAAAGCCTGCGGGTCGATGCCCGCCGCCAGTGCCGATTTTTCAACCTTCTGGCCATGTTCGTCGGTGCCGGTCAGGAAACGGACGTCAAAACCGTCGAGACGCTTGAAGCGGGCCAGCACATCGCACGCCAGCGTCGTGTAGGCATGACCGATATGCGGCGCGTCGTTGACGTAATAGATCGGTGTCGTCAGGTAATAGGTCGGCTGGTCCGGCATTTGATTTTCCTTGGCGTATCCGCGCCATTAGGTACGGTGCGGGGCGCGGTGGGTCAAGGAATACGGTCGTTTCCCCCTGCCCCTCATACTTCGAGACGCTCGCCATCACTCGCTCCTCAGCATGAGGGGCTCTCATACACCTCATCCTGAGGAGCGCGGAGCGCGTCTCGAAGGATAGTAGTTTCAGGCCAGCGACAGGAACAGTGACAGGATCACCTGCTTGCGATCCAGACTGAGCGGGTCGGCGCTGCGGATCAGGCTTTCCGCCTGATCAAGCCGGGCCAGCCAGATCGGCAGGATCGTCGTTGCCGCTGCCCGCTCGGCGATCTCGCGCTCGGCGGCGCTCAGGCTGGCATCACCGGAAACACCCCTGGAAGAGGCCAGAACAACCCTGGAAAGCCACCAGCGATAAAGCTCGATCCCGGAATAATAGGCATCGTCGGCACCTGATTTCGACAGTCTGGTCGCCAGCGCCTGCACGGCGCTGCCGTCAAGGTTCGGCAAGGATGCGAATATATTAACCACATCCCGGTAAATTTCCAGCCCGCCACCCGCCGCCAGCGACATGGCGCGACCGATGCTGCCTTCCGACAGCCTTGCCAGCTCCCCTGCATCGCTGCCGGAAACATCCGGCATGTAACGGTTCATCAGCGTGACGACCGTTTCCACAGGCAGCGGCTTCAGCGTCAGGGTGCGACAGCGCGACCGCGTCGTCGGCAGCAATCGCCCGGGATTATGGCTGACCAGGATGATAATGCAGTGTGCCGGCGGCTCCTCGAGGATTTTCAGGAACGCATTCTCGGACGAGCGGTTCATCAGTTCGGCACCGTCGACGATGATCACCTTGTAGCCGCCTTCGCTTGCGGTCATGTGCGCGAAATCGATGGCGGCGCGAACATCCTCGATACGGATTTGCGTACTCAGCTTGCCACGGTCATTCAGTTTTCGCTCGACCGTCATCAGATCGCCATGACCGCCGGATGCAACCCGGTGAAAGACCGGACGTTCCGGATCGACATACAGGGTATCGGGCAGTTCGGCGGGAATATCATCGGCAGCGAACAGCCCGCCGGCTGCCGCACCCGCATCGGGTTTATGCGAAAACAGATACCGGGCAAAACGGAATGCCAACGTCGCCTTGCCGATGCCCTTTGGCCCGGTAAACAGCCAGGCATGCGGCAAACGTCCGCCCGCAAGCGCGTTCAGAAGTATCTGCTCGGCGTCTTCATGACCAAACAGCTCTGCATTTTCCCGGGGCTCGGGCACCCTCAACTCATCGAGCAGGGCGGCATCGGCGTTCATCGGGCGGGCACATTTAACGAGATGCCAAGAGCTTCCCGGACAGCCCGGGCGATATCCGCACCGACGGCTTCGATATCGGCCGCAGCATCAATGACCCGACATCGCCTGGGCTCGGCACGGGCAATCTCGAGAAATCCTTCACGCAACCGCTTATGAAAGTCACGCTCCATCCGTTCAAAACGGTCTTCGGCGCTGCGGTGCTCAATCAGGCGCTTGCCGGCACGCGCCAGCCCTTCCTCTGTTGGCAGATCAAGGATCAGGGTCAGATCCGGCATGAAATCGCCTAGCGTCGCTGCATGCACCGCACGGATGCGCTCCGCCGCGACACCGCCGCCGTATCCCTGATAGGCCAGGGTAGAATCGGAAAAACGGTCTGAAATGACCCAATCCCCCCGCTCCAGCGCCGGATTAACGGTCTCTGAAACATGCATTTCACGAGCAGCATAGTTCAACAGCACCTCGGCCATCGGTGACCAGCGCTTGACCGCGCCGGATACAAGCAATGTGCGGATATCCTCGGCCGCCGGGGCACCCCCTGGCTCGCGCGTGGTGACGACTTTCAGGCCGGTCTGACGCAAAGCTGTCGCCAGCATCGTCACCTGAGTCGATTTTCCGCCGCCCTCGCCCCCTTCAAAGGTGATGAACTTACCTTTTTCCATGACCAGGCAATCTCAACTGCTCTCACCCCACAACAGAAACTCCAGTGCCGCGCCGAGGCGCCCGAAGACCCCCAGTTGTGGGATATCCTGATTGGCCAGCAAGGGCGTTTCGATGGTTTTGAAATCGGGCGCTTCGATGGTCAACGTGCCGATCTGCTGGCCGACGTGGATCGGTGCCGGTATCGGAGATTGATACCGTACCGTCACCTTCATGGCGCGGCGGTCCTTTTTGGTCATGGTCAGATAGACATCACGGGCGATCTTCATCTCGACCGTCGGCATTGCCCCCAGCCATACCGGCGCGATGTCGACCGTGTCGCCAGACTTGAACAAATTATAATTATCGAATTCACGGAAACCCCAGTCCAGCAACCTGGCACTTTCGGATGCCCGTTCCTTGCTGTTTCCCAGTCCGTTGACGACGACGATCAACCGCCGACCGTCCTGTGTGGCGGTGCCTGTCAGACCGTACCCGGCTTCTTCCGTATGGCCGGTTTTCATGCCGTCGGCACCGGCATAGCCGTACATCAACGGGTTGCGATTGTACTGACGGATTTTGTTATAGGTAAATTCCTTCTCGGAATAATAATGGAAATATTCCGGAAAATCCTGGATCGTCCGCTTGACCAGCAAGGCAAGATCATAGGCTGTGGTGCGATGTTCCGGATCCGGCCAACCGGTTGCATTGACAAACTTGCTGTTCTTCATGCCGAGTTCGTTTGCCTTGTCCGTCATGCGGCGGGAAAAGGCTTCTTCGCTGCCGGCCAGATTCTCGGCAACAACGATGCAGGCATCATTACCCGACTGCACGATGATGCCGCGAACCAGATCCTCGACCCGGACCTCGGAATTCGGCGGCAGGAACATTGTTGAGCCACCGCTGCCGGCACCGCCTTTGCGCCAGGCATTCTCGGAAACCCGAAACTTGTCATCCAGCGAGATGCGTCCGTCCTTCAGACTTTCAAAAAGCATATAGGTCGTCATCATTTTGCTCATCGATGCCGGCGGCATGCTTTCTTCGCTGTTCTTGCTCAGAATGGCGGTGTTCGTCGCCGGATCAAGAAGGATCGCTTCGCGGGCCTTGGTTTCGATTTCGGCTGCAAACGCATGGGCAGAGGCGAAGATGGCTAGACCGGCAAAGGCGAGTGCTGCAAGTGTCGGCCTTGTGGTGGGGTAAATGTTCGGCATGGCTCCATTCTATACTTTGGAAGATGACGATATCGTGGCGTTCTCAGTCAACGATGATACGGGCTTCAGGGTAGCCCGTTCCGACAACCTGACTCAACACCGTGTCGGCCTGCTGAACATCAGACATCGGGCCAATGCGGACACGATAGAGATCCTTGCCGTCGACCAGCACCTGATCGAGAAACACGCTCCCCAGCGGGCTCAGCTGTGCCCGGACCTTGTTGGCATTGTCAAAAAGGCCGAAAGCACCGGCCTGGATAAAGATGGATGTCGGCTTGATCGGCTCTTGCTTAACCGCCGCTTCGGGATTGGCTGTCAGGGCCACGGTTTCCGAGGGTGCCGTTGTGTTCGGTATGGTACCGACCGGTGTCGCCTGCTCGACCGGCCGCTGTTGCGGTGCAGGCAGCGCCGTCACATTGGACGAAGATTCCACAGCACCCGCAGGGGCAGGCAGGGATTCTGCACTGACACTTGCTTTCGGCAGCTTGTCGACGGTGATCGGCGAGCCGACACGGGCCAGGTCGTCTCGGTTTTGAAGCCGAGCCGCGACAGCACGGGACTGATCAGCCAGGATTTGCACCCGGACGCGCGATGTTCCCTGATTCTGGAAACCCAGCAACTGGGCACCGCGCCTGGAAACATCAATAATCCGGCCCCGAGCAAACGGACCCCGGTCATTGATCTTCAAGACCAGCGAACGACCGTTTTCCAGATTGGTCACGCGCACAAAGCTCGGCATAGGCAACGTCCGGTGCGCCGCAGTCAGGGCATTCATGTCGTAAACTTCACCGTTCGCAGTAAGCTTGCCGTGGAAATCCGCGCCATACCAGGAGGCAATGCCGGTTTCGTCGTATTCGTAGTTTTCTTCCGGATGATACCACACTTCGTTGATCTGATAAGGCTTGCCGACCTTGTAGCCGCCTTCGGCGACCGGTGCATCGGATCGGCTTACCCGTTTCGCGGTGTGAATCAGAAATTCTGTTTCAGCACAGCCGGACAGGATAACAGCCATGGTTCCAAGCACAGCCATGATGCGTAACCGTGATCCGTTCATTTCCATCCAAACTCCACCGTCGGGTTCGACCGCTCCTGACTGCCGTATCTTGCCATAGAGTTCGGCATAATCACATCATCTTGTGTCATATTTCATACCGGATCACAAATTCAACCCCTATTCACCGGCCGAACTGCGCAGCCGCTGCAACAGTCCGGGGGTCGGATGGGCATCGGCCGGCAATTTGCTTTGCTTCTGGTAGTTGCGGATCGCCTGACGGGTCATCGGCCCGGCGCGACCATCGATGCCGCCGGTATCGAAACCGATTTTTGTCAGCAGCCGCTGCATCTCTTCAATCTCGGCATAGCGAAGCATCCCTGCATCGGCCGGTTTACTGACGCTGAGTGCCGGCAAGCCTATGAACCTGTCTGCAAGATGGCCAACGGCGATGGCGTACAACTGTGACGAATTCCAGCGCATGATCGTGCGAAAATTGCTGTAAACCAGGAACGCCGGTCCTGCAGCCCCAGCCGGCAGCAACAGGGATGCCTCGATATCCTCGCCGGCAAGGTTACCACCGCCCGTTTTTCTGACGCCGAGCTTCTGCCATTCACCAAGTTTTTTCTTTTCCTGCAATCCAGTCAGTGACAGATCGAAATTCCCGGGCAGGACAACTTCCCGTCCCCACGTATAATCAGGATTCCAGCCGACGTTTTTCAGATAGTTTGACGCAGATGCAAACACATCCGGCAGGCTGTTCCACAAATCACGGCGGCCGTCGCCGTCATAGTCAATCGCATAGCCTTCAAAGGTTGTCGGGATGAACTGCATGTTCCCCATTGCACCGGCCCATGAAGACTTTGTGTCGACCGGCACATCACCGCGGGCAACCAGTTTAACGGCAGACAGGAACTGGGATTTGAAAAAATCGGCACGTCTTGCGTCATAGGCCAGGGTCGCCACTGCGCTCAGCATATGAAATGCGCCAAAATTGCGCCCATAATCTGTTTCAACACCCCAGAATGCCACCAGAAAGCGGGGCGGCACGCCGTATTTCTTTTCAATTTCTGCCAGCAGGGTTGCGTGCGTCCTGAGTAATTCCTTGCCCTTTTCAATGCGCGTATCCGGGACATAAATCTCAAGATATCGCCACAGCGTCAGCATGAATTCAGGCTGCTTGCGGTCCAGTTCCAGCACTCGCGGGATTGGCGCAACGGAACCGAGCGCCTGATTGAGGGCGGATTCGGCAATACCGGCCCCGGATGCTTCAAGCCGGAAGGCCTTGAGCCAGTCTTCAAACGATTGCGTCTGATTGGCGTTAACAGGAACTGATGCCATTGCGAACAGGGCAGCGAGCGCTAATACGCCGATAAATCTTTGTCTCAGGGTCATTGGACCTCCGGCCCATGGGGTTTTGGAAAGGCAGAGCTGTTTTTTCCGGTCAGCCAATAGGAGATCAAGCCCAGCCATTCGTGTCCGGCATTGGAAAGATCGCCAAGGCCCTGGGCAAAATTCACTGGCGATGGAAACGAAATGGTTTTTGTCGTAACGAAATCAACAGGGTACGGGATCATTTTCCAGCCAACACGCCTGAATGCACCGACAGCACGAGGCATGTGGAATGCCGACGTCACAAGTATCCAGGTCTCATCAAGACCGGGTGAGACCAGTTCGGCCGAATATTTGGCATTTTCCCAGGTATTCCGCGCTTCACGTTCAAGTGTCAGGCGTTCCTGCGGGATACCCAGCGACGCATAGAGGCTACTGACATAATCTGCCTCCTTGAACCCCTGTTCGGTGATCGATCCCGAGCCGCCCGTGAAAATAATCCTGGCACCAGGGTGCGCTCTGGCCAGTGCCGCCGAAACAGTTATCCGCTCGACGGCACCGTTGATCACGGCATCCTTGCGTACGGCCGACATAACCGGATCGATAACCCCGCCCAGTACGACAATGCCGTCAATATTCTGTGGCAGCGAGGACGGAACCGGAAACCGATTCTCAAGTGTTTTCATCATGCTTGCGCCGACCGGCACAAACGTCACCACCAGGGCGGCCATAACCGCCAGACCGACCAGCCACCTGCCGGCGCGCCGGAAGCGCGTTGCGGTAAGGGTCAGGCCCAGCAGCAGGACCATAAGGAACGCATTGCCGGGAGTGACAAAAAACCAAAAGACTTTAGACAGATAGAAGAACATTTCCCTTACCTTGATCGTTGCTTAACCCGAGCAGTGAGGATCGGCAACGTCATCCCGCCCCGCACGCACACCACAGATATTGCAAGGGTAAAGGATTGAATCTTAACTATTTGGTAAATATGAGAAATATAATGATATTTGCGTATATTAAATATGCTGCCAAAGCCGCAATGCAGGCTGCAATTTCCCAAACGGTCTGAGCACACGCGCACTTGCCCGTTTCGATTCGGAAAGTTACTTCTACGAAATACCCGAAACTACCGAGGCGTCGTTGCGACGCTGGGTCGTTGATCCTCAACCAGTGTCGGGAAATTGCTGTCAGGCAAAACGCCGTTACTGACCGCATAATCGCGATGCTGCTCGTAAGCGGCACGCTCGGCAGAATACGGATCAACGGCATTCTGGCTGAGCGATTGAATATCATCCTGATAGTTGGAATAGCGCACGCCATTACCGGCCGCCTGCATGGCCAACGGCAGCGGACTGGCAAGACCGGTCAGCAGATCACCGGTAACATCACGGAAATTCGTCGGCCCGAGGATCGGCAACACAAGATGCGGGCCAGAAGCGACGCCCCCCTTCGCCATCGCCTGGCCCAGGTCTTCGCGACGCTGCTCGATACCGATCTCGGTCGCCCGGTCATTGATCCCGCCCAGGCCAATCGTCGTATTGACGATAAAGCGGTTGGTTGCAGCACCGGCATTATCGGTATCACCCTGCAGCAATGAACTGACAGCCGTTACCGGTTCGGTCAGATTCGAGAAGATATTTGTAATAGACTGCTGCACCGGGTCCGGCGTCACATATTGATAACCATCGACCAGCGGATCGATCACGGCGTCACGCAAGGCCCGGTTAAATCCGGCGGTAAAACGGTTGACGCCTTCCAGAGGGTCGTCGTTCCCGGTGCTTGCGTTCGCAACGCCGGATGTGGCCCCGGGAGCCTCGTCAGCGATTGCCGTCGATACCGCCGGCCCCATCAGTAGCCCTATAAAAAACCCTGTGAGCAGCGCGCCCGGGAGCGCAACTTCAAGACCGGATTTCAGACGCATCACAGCGCTGACCGGTTGTCTGCTTGCCATGAGACCCATTACCCACCCCTGGTTGATCATGCCGCACGCACGGCTTTTTGTTTGATGTTTTATTAAAATCCAAAGAGAAATCTAGCACATTTCATTCATTCACGCATCAAAAACCGGCTTGCCTGTGATTATTGAACAAACCCTCTTATGCAATCGTTGCCCGGCTGAACCAGTAATGACAGATGTCCCGCACCATGTCCGTTACGCCACTCAGGCCCATGGGCTTGGTGATAAAGCTGTTGGCCCCATTTTCATATGAATTATCAATGTCCTGCTGCTGATCCGAGGTCGTCCAGACGATGACCGGAATATGTTTGAGGCTCGATGAGCTTTTAA
>JBBDOA010000197.1:0-9381 GCA_040877275.1 Rhodospirillales bacterium
TAAAAATCGCAGTCGATCAGGCCAAACAACGCGGTGAAAAAATCGTCTTTACCAATGGCTGTTTCGATATTCTGCATGCCGGCCATGTCAGCTATCTGCATGAAGCGCGCAGTCTGGGTGACCGCTTGGTGGTGGCGATTAACACGGACGAATCCGTCACGAAACTTAAAGGCCCGGGCCGGCCGATTAATACTGAAGAACGTCGTAAAATTGTGCTGGCGGGATTGGCCGATGTTGATTGGGTCACCTGTTTTGAAGGTGATACGCCGGAAGATCTACTGCGAGAAATCCAGCCGGATATCCTCGTTAAAGGCGGTGATTACGATAAAAAAGGCGTGGTCGGCTGGGAAATTGTTGAAGGCTATGGCGGTGAGGTGAAAGTGATGGGCTTAACTGAGAATTGCTCAACGACGGCGATAGTGAATAAGATTAATCAGAAGAATTAACCACAGAGACACAGAGACACAGAGACACAGAGACACAGAGACACAGAGACACAGAGACACCGAGACACCGAGACACCGAGACACCGAGACACAGAGGTGACGCCCATTCACTCACGTCATTCCGGCACCCGCTTTCGCGAGCACAGGCTGCGGCCGGAATCCAGAATGCCACCATGAAGCTGGGCCCCGGCCTTCGCCGGGGTGACGGCGTTTATCTGTTCTGCTCAGCGAACACTTAGCCTCTGTGGTTGCCAGAACTCATGCCGACCAGGTGCAGAAAACGTTCGGGTTGGACATGCCGTTTGCTGGATAACCTTTGACGACTAATCATCATTACCCGCGCGCACGAATGCTCATCAGCGGTCTTTGCCGAACGCACGCAGGTTTTCAGGTATATGCGCCCAGGGCACGGATGATTCCGTCCAGCTCTGATAGGCCGGCGTAACCACCGCCGGATCGTTCAACGCTCCGGCCTTTACATAAATCATATCCGGATACGTCGGCGAGCTGGTGAACAGCGGCGTGCCGCAGTCCGGGCAGAAATGCCGGGTCAGTTCGCGGCCGCTGTCGGCGGTCTTGGTATAACCCTTCGGCGCCCCGTGGATAATTTTGAAATGCGCCGCCTGCAAGCCGACGCTGATATTAAAGGCGCTGCCGGTGGTCTTGCGGCAATCCGTGCAGTGACAATAGGCGGCGTCCGCCATTTCGCCCTGATACTCGAAGGTGATATTGCCGCAAAGGCATGAGCCGGTGATCCTGATGGCCATGGTGATGTTCCTTATCGCCAGTGAAACGCGGATTTCGGAGGCAGGGGGCCGTCCTTGTCGGCCAGCGTATCGGCGATGCGGATGCCTTCGTTCCACTTCACCATTCGCTCGGAGCGGGCGAACGAACCGACTTTGAGCTGCGGCGCACCCCAGCCGACCGCCATGTGTACGATGGTGCAATCCTCGGTCTCGCCGGACCGGGCCGAGATGATCCGCCCCATGCCGGCTTTTTTGGCGGCATCGAAAGCAGCCCTGGTTTCGCTCAGCGTTCCGGCCTGATTGGGTTTACACAGCAAGGTATTGCAGAGCTTGTCCCTGGCCGCTGCCTTGACCCGATCCGCATTGGTCACCAGCACATCGTCGCCGACCACCTGCGCGTTGTCGCCGACCGCCCAGGTGAATTTCATCAGGCCGTCCGGGTCGTCCTCACCGAGCGGGTCTTCGATGGAAACGATTGGATAGCGCTCCATCCAGTCGATCAGCATCGCGCACATCGCATCGCTGTCCAGTGTCTTGTTGTCCTTGGCCAGCCGGTACTGACCGTTTTCGCCGAACTCGGAGGCGGCGATGTCGAGGGAGATGGCAACCTCGGCACCGGGTTTGAAGCCGGCGGCCTCGATAGCGCGGAGCAGGGTTTCGATGGCTTCCTCGTTGGTGTCGAAATCAGGCCAGAAACCGCCCTCATCAGCGACCCCGGCCAGCTTGCCGGCGTCGGCCATGATCTTGCCGGCGTGCAGATAGACCTCGGCGGTCCAGTCGAGCGCCTGGCGGAAGCTCGTGGCCCCGGTGGCGATGACCATGAAGTCCTGCACGTCGACGCGCCGGGATGCATGCGCACCGCCGCCGAAAATCTGGATTTCCGGCAATGGCAGGGTCACGTCGCCCTTGTCGTCCTGGCGCAGATATTGCCAGAGCGGTACGCCTTCACAGGCGGCAGCGGCGTGGGCTATGGCCATGCTGGCGGCGACTGTGGCGTTACCGCCCAGCCGTTTCTTGTTGGCGGTGCCGTCGAGCTCGATCATGAATTTGTCGAGCCGGGCCTGCTCGCGGACATCCTGGCCGGTCAGCACTTCGGCGATCTCGACATCAACGGCCTTGATCGCATGGGTGACGTCCCAGCCGCCGAAGCTGTTGCCACCGTCTCTGAGATCGATCGCCTCAAAGCGGCCACGCGATGCACCGGCCGGTGCGATGGCGATGCCTTTGGCACCACCCTCAAGCAACACCTCAACCTCTACGGTGGGGCGTCCGCGGGAATCCCAGACCCGGCGTGCATGCAGTTTCTTGATCGCGTATTTGGCCATGTGTCGTTCCCTTGCCCTCGGTAATGCGCTCAGACGGTACCGATATGCCGCTGCCACGCGTCCGAGATGTCTATCGGATGATTGACCGGCATTGTCAAAAATTGCCGGGCAAAGTCACGCACAAGGTTTCGTTCCCTTTCTTCTGTCACATATTCGACCGGTGATTTGCCGTCGATGCGACCGAGCAACAGGCCCGGCAACAGATGAGCCGCGCGGATCATGACGGCGGGATCGTTCATGGCCGCACTCTCACGCTCGTAGGCCTGACTGAGCGCTTCAAAGCAGGCTTTGAAGCCGGGACGGGAGCCGGGTGTCCAAAGGCACTTGAGCAGCAGATGGTTAAGGCAGAACGCCAGATCAAAGGCCGGGTCACCAAACCAGGCGCACTCGGCATCAAGAAATACCGGACCATCGGTACCGATCAGGATGTTTTTCGGGCTGACATCGCCATGCACCAGCGCCAGTCGGTGGGCGGCAGTGATTGCTGCAAGTTCCTGCAGCCTGGCCGCGACTTCGGGTCTGCGCGCAGCGGTCGCCAGCAGGTATGGCTCCAGGCGAATCGCATGAAAGATATCGTCCGTGGCAAATTGTGACGGGATCGCCGGATCCCGGCTGGTTGACGCGTGTATCTGCCCAAGGGCCCTGCCGACCGCTGCTGCATCATCGGCGATGGTGATGCCGTCACGGAGCTGCGCTTTCCAGAGCGGATAATCGTCGGCATCAAGATAGGCCATCGCGAACAGGCCGCCATCCGGGTCGTGCAGGATGATTTCCGGCGTGCAGCCCGGCACAATGGTCTGGGCTGCCTGCATCCAGGCGACTTCATAGGCATTGCGGCTGACCGGTGCCTCCCAATTATCCGCAACCTTCAGCTTCGCCAACGCCCGCTTGACGCAGACCGGTCCGGTTTTCAGATCGATCCGCCAGATATCGGAACTGACGCCACCGGTCAGCGCGGTAAAGACAGGTGTTTCCGTGGCGGCGACCAGACCGCCCCGACGTAAGGCGTCGAGAATGTCTTCAGGAATCGTCCCGGGTTGCTCGATCATGCGATGACGCGGGCCAATGCGTCCGCCGCCTGACGCAAGCGCTCAACATGCCCTGTGACCTGCTTGATACTCATGCGTACAATCGGTCCGTGCGTTGAGATGGTCGCCAGTAATTTGCCGTCTGTGTCGGTGACCGGAACGGCAGCGGCAACCATGCCCGGGATGAATTCTTCGTTGTCGATGCCGATTTTTGTCTTTGCGATCTGGTCGGTCTCGGTCATCAGCTGGTCTGGATCGGTGATGGTGTTGGCAGATTTCTTGTCCATCGGCAGATTGGCAATCAGGCGTTGACGGCGCGCCCGGGGCAGGGATGAAAGATAGAGTTTGCCGCTCGCCGTGCAATGCAGCGGAACCCTGGAACCGGTCGGCAGTTGTATCCTGAGCGGCCATTCCGACTCGACACGGTCCAGATAAAGCATGCTGCCGGCTGACGGCAGCGCGATGTTGCAGGTCTCACCGATGTCGCGGGCCACGGATTCGAGAATAGCATGCCGCTCGCTGTTACCGCTCTGATTGGAAAGCAGCTTCACCGCCAGCCTCGAGAAGCGTTCACCGGCTTCATAGCCGCGACCGCTGATGTCGCGGCGAAGGTAGCCTTCCTCAAGCATGAGATTGCACAGCCGGTGGACGGTCGCTTTTGGCAGACCCGACGCGAGCTCAATATCGACCGCACTCGCCGGCCGGTCCAGGGCGCAGACGACTTCCAGCAAGTCAAGAACCCGGATCGAACGGGAACCGGTATTGGTGTCGTCGTTCACGGCAACACTCCTTGAGTCTCAAGCATGCTAACGGCGCTCAAGTCCCATTTATGGAACATAAAGTTTCATTGTTGCAACTTTTTTACGCTTTGGTTAGATTCCGGCATGCAACAGCTCAGCGAATCATTTGACTATATCATCGTCGGGGCCGGCTCGGCAGGATGTGTTCTCGCCAATCGGCTGAGTGCTGATCGTAACCTGCGTATTCTGCTTTTGGAAGCGGGCGGACGCGACAGCAATCCGTGGATTCATGTGCCTGTCGGCTATTTCAAAACCCTGCATAATCCGAAAACAGACTGGTGCTACAAAACAGACCCCGATCCGGGACTGGGGGGTCGGCAGATCGATTGGCCGCGTGGCAAGGTGCTTGGTGGCTCCAGTTCGATCAACGGTCTGTTGTATATTCGCGGGCAGGCTGAGGATTACAATCACTGGCGACAGCTTGGCAATCCCGGCTGGTCACACATGGACGTGTTGCCGTACTTCAAGCGCGCCGAAGATCAGGAACGGGGTGGTGATGAACACCACGGTGACGGTGGTCCGCTGAAGGTGTCCGACATGCGGGCCAGACGCGATGTCTGCGACGCCCTTATTGCTGCCGCCGAGGCCAATGGAATCCCGCGCAGCAACGACTTCAACGGTGCCCGTCAGGAAGGCGCCGGCTATTTTCAGATGACTGCCTACAAGGGCCGACGCTGGTCAACGGCAGTTGGTTATCTTCGTCCTGTGGAACATCGTGACAATCTCAAGGTTATCACGCACGCGCTTGCGCTGCAGATACTGTTTGCCGCCGACGATGAGAAGACCGTGTGCGGCTTTGCTTTTCTGCACGACGGGGAACGCCATGAAGCCACCCTGAGGCCGGGCGGCGAGGTGATCTTGTCGGCAGGTGCCATCGGCTCACCCCAGATCTTGCAGGTATCCGGCATCGGTCCGGCATCACTGTTGTCCGGGCTCGGCATCCCTGTGCGGCATGCGATGGCTGGTGTCGGTGAGAATTTACAGGATCATCTGCAGGTGCGGATGATCTATGAAGTCAACGTCCCGACCCTGAACGACGAAATCAACAGCCCGATTCGCCGCACCATGATGGGTATCGAGTATCTGCTGAAACGCACCGGCCCCATGAGCATGGGGGCATCGCAGGTCTGTATCTTCACAAAAACCCGCCCGGAAATGGAAACACCGGATATCCAGTTCCATTTCCAGCCGTTGAGCGCGGACAAGCCGGGAATTAAAATGCACAAGTTTTCAGGTGTGACTTCGTCCATCTGTCAGCTCCGCCCGGAAAGCAGGGGCAGGATCGCCATTACCTCACCCGATATTTCGGTATATCCGTCGATTCAGCCGAATTATCTGTCGGCTCTGAAGGATCAGGAAACGGTGATAGCCTCGATCCGCAAGTCGAGAGAAATATTCTCAACAGAGCCCCTGAAGGGGTTCGTTGTTCGTGAACGCTTGCCGGGACCCGGCATTGAGAAGGACGAGGATATCCTCGAAAGCGCACGGCAAATCGCGCAGACAATTTATCATCCGACCAGTACCTGCAAGATGGGCAGCGATCAGGGGTCTGTGGTCGATGCCAGATTGCGTGTTCACAACATCCGCGGATTGCGCGTCGTCGATGCATCGGTCATGCCGACCATCGTTTCGGGGAACACCAATGCCCCGACCATCATGATTGCGGAAAAAGCATCTGATATGATTCTTGACGACCACCGCTGGTAATTTCCTGAGGCAATTGTCTGATAAAAAAAACCGGGTCCCGAAGGACCCGGCGAGTTAACAGGGTTTCCCCTGTTACAGGGAGAGAAGTCTCCGGGGAGGAGACTAGAAGCATCATCAAGATACCTGTCTGTAGTGTCTTCAACAGTGATGCTGGTCACATCTTGCGATTTTTCTGAAAATTATTTCGTGTGATGGTTTTGTGGCCATTCTGCCTGAATCGTGTGACGTGCAGAATGCTTGGGTAAATCCCAAATCTGCGGCATAATTGATCGTATGGAAAAAGCGTTCGACACTGCAAACAAGAATGATGTGAGCGGATTGCCTTTCTGGGCCATTGGCGCAGTTCTGCTCGGCGGCGTCTTGCTCGCCTTGCCGGCTTATCTTGATGCGATGGGATTACAGATTCTCGATAACGCGTTTTTGTCGTCGCTTTGCGGGTTTGTCGGTTGGAGCCCACCCGCCAGGTGAGCTTCGTGCATGGCACGGTTCATTTGCGCTAATTTTTTTATCAAACCTGTGTGAGGATTAATGGGCTACGCAATCAGTGCCGATCTGCAGATGTGGGCGATATTCGCGATTATCCTGCTCGCCCTTGCTGCTTACGTGGCCGAAAAATGGCCGATGGAGTTGACATCGCTCGGCACCATTTGCGTCATTCTGGTGTTTTTCCAGTTTTTTTATGTTGAAAAGCCGACGCCTGATGTCGAAGGACTTACCCCGGCACACATTCTTATAGGGTTCGCCAATCCGGCTTTGATTGCCGTGTTGTCGCTGCTGGTCATGGGGCAGGGCTTGGTCCGTACCGGCATT
Organism: Rhodospirillales bacterium; assembly: GCA_040877275.1. Lineage (GTDB taxonomy): Bacteria > Pseudomonadota > Alphaproteobacteria > Rhodospirillales > Casp-alpha2 > UBA4479. Next base: position 6,863 of record JBBDOA010000197.1, read on the forward strand.
CTTGACCGGGCTGCGCAGTGGATGCTCGATCATATGCGTTCCAGAATCCCGGCCATCGCCGCGATGTTCATTGTGCTTTTCATCGTCGGCGCGATCAGCGGCTTTCTCAACAACACTCCAGTTGTCGTAATCTTCATTCCGATCATGCAGGCGTTGGCGCATCGTTACGGCATTTCGCCCAGCCGGGTCATGATCCCGCTAAGCTTTGCCGCAATCCTTGGTGGCATGACGACGTTGATCGGTTCATCCACCAACCTTCTCGTCAACACGGCCCTGATCGAAATCGGCGAAAAGCCTTTGGGTTTCTTCGACTTCACTATTCCCGGCGTTATCCTGGCGCTGACCGGGATCGGGTATGCAGTGTTCGTTGCGCCACGACTGCTCACGGACCGTGCCGGCATGGCGGATAGCGTGACGGGACAGGGGAGCGGCAAGCAATTTATCGTCCAGATCGAGACGTCGGCAGACTCTGAGTTGATTGGCAAGTCAGCATCGGGCGGACATTTCGAGGATCTGCCCGATATGACGGTCAGACTGATCCAGCGGGGTGAACGCGCGATCCTGCCGCCATATGAGGATGTCAGCGTTATGCAGGGCGATGTGATCGTCGTCGCAACGACCCGGGCCGTTCTCAAGGAAGCGATCGCAGAACATGGAGAATTGTTCCATCCTGATCTCCGTGACGGCAAAGCATTGGAAGACGATGACGAAGACGCGCCCTGGCGGCAAAACGATCAGGTGCTGGCAGAGGTGATGATAGCGCCGGCCTCCAGACTGGTCGGCCAAACCCTCAGGCTTGCCGGCTTTCGCTACAAAACCCATTGCATTGTGCTTGGCATTCAGCGCCGTGCCAAGATGATCCGTGCCAGAATTACGGATATCCGCCTGGAAGCCGGTGATGTGCTGCTGGTGCAAGGGCAGCGCGATGATATTCGCGAATTACGCAACGCCCGGGATGCCATCCTGATTGAATCGTCCCGGGAAGATCTGCCCAGTCTGGATCACGCTAAGCGTGCCTCCATTATTTTTCTGGGTGTTGTGGTGTTGGCGGCGCTTGGTATTTTGCCGATTGTCGTCTCGGCATTCGTTGGTGCCGTCGGCATGGTGGCGACGGGTGTCCTGAATCTGCGTCAGGCCTTTCGCGCCATCGATCCTAAAATAGCAACGGCGATTGCCGCAGCGCTGGCGATGAGCATCGCGCTCAGGGAAACCGGCGGTGCCATGTATGTCGCACATGGACTTGTGTCCGTTCTGGAAGATCAGGGGACTCTGGTCATCCTGTCGGTGCTGTTTCTGATCGCAGCATTGTTGACCAACGTGATATCGAACAATGCAGTCGCCGTATTGTTCACGCCGATCGCTGTCGATCTGGCAATAGAAGTCGGTGCGCCGCCGATGCTGTTCGCGATTGCCATGGTTTTTGCTGCGAATTGTTCGTTCGCGTCGCCGATGGGGTATCAGACCAATTTATTGGTCATGGGGCCGGGGCATTACAAGTTTCAGGATTATGTCCGCTCCGGCATTCCGATGATACTCATCATGTGGATTGCCTTTACCCTTATCGCAAAGTTCCTTTGGGGACTATGACCAATTCAGTATGATGGGGGCGGCACATCGGCCGCCAGGCTGATTTCATAGCGCCAAACCTTGAGTCCCAGTCGCCCGGCTACCGTCAGTGCTAAAACACTTCCTATGCCGATGACCGGCCAGATGACGACTTCGGGTAGTCCCATTCGAATTAGCCCGACTCCGATAAGGCCGCCAAATACGATCCCCATTGCCGATAATGCCAGCACACTGACGGAAAGTGCGGCAATAAAGGCACCGGCAACGTCTCGGACTTCGTATCGCGGGCGGGGGGCTCCAGGATTGGCTTCAACTTGCGGACCTGCCGGTGTGGTCACCGAAGTCGGCATTATGGCATTTCCTTCCAGATTATCGAGACACCGCTTCGAACAATTCAAAACGGGGCCGGTTTGCACAGAATGGCAAACAAGCGGATATGATCTATTGCTGGATAAGGAATTCAGTTAGGGATGTTGCTGCATGCCAGCTCTGCAAAAATAACATTAGGATGAACGCATCGGCAATTGAGACAGGGTGCTTAAAATTATATAACCATTTGATATTTAAACATAATAACTCTTTTTGGTAATCCTGATTTTTCTCCCGGTGATGCCCTGGAAATCCGCACGTGGTATGCGTTGGGATTTGTCTGCTTCTTGTCGTGAATGCCCTGAAAGCTGTAATCTGCGTCAGGTTCGAACGAGCACATTCAAGATGAATGCACGCCGTGGACCGTGGACCGCTTCAATGTTTCTGATGCCGCATTGCGGATACGCCGGAGAACGCCAGCGACTGGCGAGTTCTGCCGTGCGAACGCTATACGTTACACAACTTCAACAAACATAGACCGGTCATTGGCGTTGTCGGCATGACAGGCCCGAAATGGCTGTGTCTGCTGTCTTTGGAAAAATATAAAGATGATGTCGATTATTACGATGCTGACGACGACGATT
>JBBDOA010000198.1:0-9234 GCA_040877275.1 Rhodospirillales bacterium
AACACCCAACGTCCCTTCAAGACAGAAACCTGTAAACAACAGCGAGCCGCCCCCCAACAGCAGGATATCCCTGTTCATGGAATCCGGTTTGGTCAGGATCGGTGTAATCAGACACGATGCGCCGAGAATCAGCCAGACGTTGGCAATGTTGGAGCCGACAATATTGCCGATGGCCAGACCGGTCGAACCCTTCAGGGCGGCCTGCAGGCTGACCATCAGTTCCGGTGCCGATGTCCCGAAGGCAACAACGGTCATCCCGATCACCATCGCAGAAATGCCCAGTTTATCCGCGATCACAACAGCGCCGCGAACCATTGCTTCGGCAGCGACGATCAGGATAATAAATCCCCCGATGACCTGTAGGTACATAAGCATAAACTTCAATCTCCCTGACGTGCCCAGTGCTCGGAAACGGGCTGGAACGCGCTTACAATAGCTTCGTACACACCGCGTTTAAAGGGAACAATCAGACCGGGAACACGAATTAACGGCACCCAGTCCCATTGTCTGAACTCAGGCTCACCATGCCCTGCAAGGTTGATTTCGCTGTCATTCCCGGTAAATCCGTAGGCGTACCAGCGCTGCGCCTGGCCTCTATGATTCTTGAACCGCTTGCCCAGAATCTCGGGCGGAAAATCATATGTCAGCCAGTCATCACTGGCAGCCAGCAGCGTTACCGAACGGATGCCCGTTTCCTCATAAAGCTCACGTCTGGCCCCCTGTTCCGGGTCTTCACCTGGCTCGAGTCCGCCTTGCGGCATCTGCCAGGCAAATTCCGCCATCGGATCCTGATCGATACGGCATCCGACGAACACCTGCCCCGCCGCATTGAACACCGCCGCGCCGGCACAGGGGCGGTAGCCCCTGGGAACATCTGCATACATGCTCATGACAAAAGGAAGAAAATCACTGCGTTACCTCGGGCACCGTGGCAATCGCCGATACCGGCACCAGCACGATCCCCTTGTCTTTTAACGTCTGGACCCAGTCGAGGATATTCTTGATGGTTACCGGATAGGGTCTGGCCGTCGCAAGGACGCTGCCGCGATCCCTGGCGAAGCTCTCCAGCCGGTCGAGGTTGGTGCGGATTTGCTGAATGCGCGGCACATCATCGATATACATGTCGCTTTCCACATGAACCAGCTTGAGCTCCTTGGCAATCGGCAAAGCATCGTTCCGGGAGCGGTTGCCGCCGATCACAAACATCACGCCGCGTTGCCCGAAATTCTTGAACAATGTACGCATCTGCGTTTCGGCTTTCATGAAGCGCGATCCCATATGCGTCACGAGACCGACATAACCGCCGGCACTCGCCATGACCGTATCCAGGCGGCGCTGATTTTCAGCCAGTTGAATCCGCGTATCCAGAGCCAGCGGACCGGCATCTTCAAGCGGGAAATCCTCGCTTTCCATGGGCAGGGATACAAACACCTCATGTCCTGCCAAACGGGACCGAAATACCCAATCGTTAAGATCACGGGCATAAGGGCTCAGCACCATGCTGATTTCCGGCGGCAGTTTGTTGATTGCACCCAGCGATGCCTGGCGGCTGAGACCGATCCCCTCGATCATCAGGGCGATTTTAGGCTGACTAATCCCCGGATCGGTTGGACGGGCATACACCTGCCACGGCGTTGCACCGTTATTGCTGATCTTCGGCAAACTCCCGATTCCGCTTTTTTCTTCGATCAGCGCCTTGATCGGCGCGCCGGACAACGCCTGGCTCTGATCGGCAGCCGTTGGAAGGTCGGCAATTCGTGCCATCGCCGAACCTGCCACGGCCGGCACCACCATGCCGCCACCGGCGGAATTCGTGCCCTCCGACGCATTGAGATTGTTCAGCGAATTCATACTGGTGGCCGATTGCGTATTTGCAGGCGCTGTGCCGAATGTCGTCTGCTCGGTCGCCGGTTCCGGTGTTTCTGTTGTCGCTGTAGCGGGCTCGGCTGCAGCGGCGGCCTGCTGCGCCGGCTGTTCCGGATTTGCCGGGGCGTTTTCCGAGGACGCGTTCAGAGTGGGTGCGCCTGGACCGGCGTTGAGGCTGCCGGGCGGTGCCGGCATTGCCAACTCGACGCTGCCCGGGCGCTTTTCATGCACTGTTGCCGTTTCTGCAGCGGAGCCGGAAAAGAAATACCAGCCGGCACCGCCAAGTATGCTCAGCAGCAGGACGCCAAAGCCGACGGCAGCGAAGATGATCGCCTTCTTTTTGTCTGAAGCGGCGTCTTCTTCGTCATCGTCGTCTTCATATTCATCGTCATCGTCGTCTTCATCAACATCATCGAACGGGTTCTGGAATTCATCGTCGCTACCGACCATTTCTTCGGTATTGGCTTTCTGTGCCTGGACCTCGTCATCCCGTGCGGGTGCACGCTGCCCGGATTGCGGCTTTCCCAATGCTTCATCAAGCTCATCATCGACGTCATCCTCGATCTCTTCGATTTCGAAATCATCTTCATCGAGGTCTTCGTCTTTTTTCTTGCCGAACAGCTTCGGGAACTTCACACCGCCCTCCAGGCCCGGTAACGGCCTGCACCGCGTGCAGGCCGTGCCAACGTCATGCGTAACTGCCGACTACAGCAGCGATCATTTTGCCGCAGCGTTCTGCGACAGGATTGCCAGCCCGCGGATAAGATCCACAGCCCGGGACAATTGATAGTCCTGTGCCTCGGCTTCGGGTTTCTCTTCACCATCGGCCTTGTCTTTTGTCTGACCGTCTTTTGGCGTTTGCCCGGACTTGCCCTCTTCCGTTTTGGCCGGTTCCTTTTTATCGGTATCGAGGGCGCCGCGCAGATTCGCTTCGCTACGACGCGGACGGTTTGAGGCAATTTCCTCAAATTTCACTGGCTTGACCTCAATGTCGGGCTCAACGCCCTTGGCCTGGATGGCGCGACCTGAAGCGGTGTAATACCTGGCCGTGGTCAAGCGCATCGCACCGTTGCCTGAAAGCGGCATGATCGTCTGCACGGAACCCTTGCCGAAGGATTTGGTGCCGAGAATGATCGCCCGGCGATGATCCTGCAGGGCACCGGCAACAATCTCGGAGGCCGAGGCGGAACCGCCGTTGATCAGCACGACGACCGGCAGACCGGATACCAGATCCCCTTCGCGGGCATTGAAGCGCTGTGTATCTTCCGGTTTGCGGGAGCGCGTCGAGACGATTTCACCACGATCCAGAAACGCATCGGATACGGCAACCGCCTGATCGAGAAGTCCGCCCGGATTGTTGCGGAGATCAAGCACGACCCCCTGGAAATCCTTGCCGATTTCTTCCTTCAGTTTCTTGATGGCACGCTCAAGCGCTTTATCGGTCTGCTCGTTGAATGACGTGATGCGGACATAGCCGACCTTGCCTTCGGCGTGTGAACGCACAGAGTTGATCTTGATGATCGAACGGGTAATCGTCACATCGAACGGCTCGCGGCCTTCACGGGCCAGGGTCAGGCGGATATCGCTGCCGACCTTGCCGCGCATCTTGTCAACAGCCTCGGCCAGGGTCAGCCCCTGCACCGACTCGCCGTTCAGATGCGTGATGATGTCGCCGGCTTCCACACCGGCCCTGAACGCAGGCGTATCGTCAATCGGTGAAATCACCTTCACAAACCCGGCTTCCATGGTGACCTGGATGCCAAGTCCGCCGAATTCACCGCGCGTATTGACCTGCATATCCTTGAAGCTTTTGGCGTTGAGGTAACTTGAATGCGGGTCGAGCGCGGCCAGCATGCCGGTAATGGCGGCTTCGATCATTTCCTCTTCGCTCGGCGGCTCGACATATTCAGCGCGCACCCGCTCAAAGACGTCCCCGAACAGCGACAACAGCCGGTAGGTTTCCTCGTCGTTCTTTTTCACGTCGACAGCAGCCGCAGGAACAGTCCATGCGAACACGCCAAGCGCCAAAGTGCATGCGCCGAGCGTGGCGATTATCCGATATTTCATCCGTTCACCTCATCCTTGTGTGCAGCCAACCAGGGCAGTGGATTAATCGGTTGGCCGTCACGGCGTAATTCTACATATAAAACCGGCTGGCCGCTTGCGCCCTGTTCCATGACACCGACAGGCTCTCCGGCCAGAACCGTTCGCCCCTGTTCGACATCGATCCGGGTCATCCCGGCGAGAAGGCTATGATATCCCTCGCCGTGTTCGATGATCAAGAGAAGCCCGTAACCGCGAAATTTTCCGGCATAGACGACCGTGCCGTCATAGGTTGCCGTAACCTGGGCACCGGACGGTGTGGCGATGGTCATGCCCTTGCGCGATAGTCCCGCTTCGGTCATTTCCCCATAGCGACCGTTGATTTTCCCGGTTGCCGGCAGGCTCAAGCTGCCTTTTGCCTTACTGAAGGGTCTGAGTGAAGGCACGACCCGGCTCGCCTGATCCGCTTTCCGATCCGCTCCCTGTGGTGCCTTCCGGGCGCGGCTGCGTTCCTGTTTGATCCCTTCCAGCAGATCACGCAGTGTTTTTGCCTTGCCGGCAAGCTCGGCGATTCGCTGATCGGCCTCCTCGGCCTGGGTATCAGCCCGCCGCTTCAGGACCTTTTTCCGCGCCATCAGCGCACCAAGTCGGCGTCGTTCCCGGTCCAGCAACTCGGTGGTTTCCGTGAGCGCAATTTCCCTTGATGCGATTTCATCCCTGGCTCTGGCCAGAAAGATCAGTTCTTCGCGCAGCGTCGATGCCTGACGGTCGATCTCGCCGACGGCCGAGCGCAACAGGATTGCCGTCCGGACCATGTCCGCCGGCTTTGTCGGCTGGGCGATCAATGCTTCGGGCGGGTACTGTGCAAGCCGCTGCATGGCGGCCAGCACCCGACCGAATTTGACCCGGCCTTCACGCAAATCATGGGTTTTGTTTTCCCTTAAACGCTCAAGCGCCTGCAAGCGGTTCTGCAACGCCGAAACCTGGGTTTCGTGACGCTGCACCGCACTGGCCGCGCTGACCAGTTCGTTTTGCAGACTGACGATGTCGCGGCCCATGATTTCGGCCCGGGCACGTGCCGCTTCGGCGGCGGCCTTCTCGGCACCAATCCGATCTTCGATCTGTTTCAGGGTTTCTTTTGGTGCCGTCGATTGAGATTGCGCCTGCAGGGGCAGCGCCTGAAAGCCAAAGGCAATGAGGCCGACGCCCAGCAGCACCAGCATGCCCCGAAGCCGTTCACCGGAAAAATTACTCGGCCGCTGCGCTTTCAGCAGTATTCTCCTTGATCAGGCATCGCCCGGTCATTTCAACCGGCTGCGGCAAGTCCAGAAGCCTCAGCACTGTCGGTGCGACATCGGAAAGCCTGCCTTCCGAAAGACCATGCACATAAGCCGGCGCATTGACCATGATAAACGGCACCAGGTTAAGAGTGTGTTGCGTATGCGCGCCGCCGTCGGGTTCGCGCATCTGTTCACAGTTGCCATGATCCGCCGTCACCAGCATAACGCCGCCGCTCGCGATGATCGCCTGTTCCAGTCTGGTCAATGTCTGGTCGATGGTCTCGGCGGCCTTGATCGCGGCTTCGAGTATCCCGGTATGCCCGACCATGTCGCCGTTGGCAAAATTGACGATGATCAGATCGAAGCTGCCGCCCCGGATCGCTGCGACCAGCTTGTCGGTGACTTCGGGTGCAGACATTTCCGGCTGCAGGTCATAGGTGGCGACTTTAGGCGACGGCACAAGAATACGCTCTTCGCCGGCAAAGACATCCTCGCGGCCACCGTTCAGGAAGAACGTCACGTGAGCGTACTTTTCCGTCTCGGCAATGCGCAACTGTCGCATGCCGGCCTTCGAAACCACTTCACCCAGAATCTGGGAAAGCTGGTTCGGCGGATAGATCGCCGTCATGTAGGCGGCATGCGCCTTTGAATATTCGACCATGCCGAGGGCGGCGGCAAAGCTGACCGGGCGCGGTCGCCTGAAGCCGTCGAAGTCAGGCGCGCACAGGGCGGCCATGATTTCACGGGCGCGGTCGGCGCGGAAATTCGCCATCATCACGCCGTCGCCGTCGACCATGCCCTGATAGCCTGCAATCGGTGCCGGCAGGATAAATTCATCGCTCAGGCCTTTGGTATAGGCGGCATCGACGACAGCAAGGGCGCTGGCCTGTGGTGCGCCGAAAGCATCCACCATGCAGGCATAGGATTTTTCGACCCGATCCCAGCGGTTGTCACGGTCGAGCGCAAAATAGCGCCCGCTGATCGTCGCGATCCGACAATCCTTGAGCCCGGCGATATCGGCTTCGAATTTTGTGATATAGGCTTTGGCGGCTTTCGGCGGCGTGTCGCGACCATCAAGAAAGCCATGCACCCGGACCGGAATACCGGCATCAGATACAGCCCTGGCGAGGGCCACCATGTGATCCTGATGGGAATGCACACCGCCCGGCGACAGCAATCCGAGCAGATGACAGGTGCCGCCGCTTTTTTTCAGGGTCACAACGAAATCCTTGAGGGCGGCTTCGTCCTTCAGGGTGTCGTTGCGGACCGCAAGATCGATTTTCGGCAACTCCTGCATGACAACGCGACCGGCCCCGAGGTTCATGTGGCCGACCTCGGAATTGCCCATCTGCCCTTCCGGCAGACCGACTTCCAGCGCCGACGCATTCAGGCGCGATCTCGGGTATTTTGTCTGCATCGCATCCCATGTCGGGGTGTTTGCCCGGGAAACGGCATTATCCGGTGCCGGCTGACGCTCACCCCAGCCGTCGAGGATGCAAAGCACGATAGGTCTGGGTCGGGGCGTCTTGTTCATCGCGTGCAGGTCTCGGTCAGTTCCTCATGCCGGCGGCAGTATAGCGCAACCGTCCGGTTAATAATAATATGTCGATATATGGGAGCCCCCGGGCTCAACCGCCATCCGCAGTGTATCCGGCCCCTTTTATTCCGGCGATGGCGGCTGCTTCGTCATTGTTGGAGTTATCGCCCGTAATGCCGACCGCGCCGATGATCCGGTTTGCGTCGTCCCTGATCAGAACCCCGCCCGGCACCGGCACCAGCGAGCCGCCGGCCAGTTCGTTCATCGACTGGATAAAGAACGGTTCCGCCTTGGCGCGTTCATACAGGGCTCTCGAGCCCAGCCCCATTGCCAGGGCACCGTTGGCCTTGCCGATGGCGATCTCGGGACGCATGTTCGATGCGCCGTCTTCGCGCTCAAGCGCCTTCAGGTTGCCGGCCGCATCCAGTACCGCCACGGTCAACGGTTTCAGGCCCAGTGTGCGGCCTTCGGCGCGAGCCCCTGCGAGAATTTCACGTGCCTTGTCGAGGCTTATATCGGTCATCATTTGCTCCAGGAAAATACATCATTCAATGAGCGCGGACACTACCACCCCGGCCAGCCGGGTTAAAGCCGAAGATCAGGGTATCAATCGCGGTGATACGGATGCCCGGCCAGGATCGTCTGCGCCCGGTAAACCTGCTCGGCCAGCATCACGCGCACCAGCATGTGCGGCCATGTCTGCGGGCCGAAGCCGAGGATCATGTCGGCGCGTTCACGCAAGGCCGAGGCCAGCCCGTCGGCACCGCCGATGATAAAGGCAAGATCGCGGCCGCCGTCCCCCAACTCTGCCATTTTCTGCGCAAAGGCACGGCTGCTCAGCGCTTTGCCCCGCTCGTCAAGGGCCACCAGATAAGCCCCTGCGGGAATTTTCTCGGCAATCAGTTCGGCTTCACGGGCGATCAGCTCCGGCCCGGCAAGCGGGCGCTTCTCCTCGACCTCAAGCAACACCAACGGCGGCCGCAGCCGCTTCAGATAGGAGGTGAAAAGTTCCTGCTCCGGGCCGCGTTTGGCGCGCCCGACCGCGATCAGTGTCAACCGCACGTCGACATTTCCTTTATTCGACCCCAAAGCTGAACCCTGAGCCTCAACCGAGGCGTAACCTCAATGTCTGATCCAAAAGTTTTGATTCGATAACAATGCGTTGCAGCATCTTGCCCGATAACGACCCGTCATCCCACACAACGCCCCGTCATCCCCGCGAAAGCGGGGATCCAGCAGTGCCGTAGTTTGACCTGGGTCCCCGCTTTCGCGGGGATGACGAGCATACGGGAAAAGTAAAGCTACCCATTGATATTACACCATAACTTTCAAATCCAGGTTTCAGGCAACGGTGCCTGCCATCGACTTTTTGCCGATGCTTGTTCCCGCCACCACATCCGGCACCGACCACAGCTTTTCCAGACTGTAGAAATCACGCACCTCGGGACGGAACAGATGCACGACGACATCGCCGGCGTCGATCAGCACCCAGTCACTTTGACCGGCACCTTCGACGGCGACTTCCTTGACGCCGAGTTCCTTGATTTTCCGACAGAGGTGGTCAGCCATTGCGCCGACCTGGCGGCTTGATTGACCGGAGGCAATGACCATGTAATCAGCCATCTGGGTCTTGCCGGTGAGGTCGATGACGACAACGTCCAGCGCCTTGTCATCATCGAGGGAGGTTTCAACCAGCGCCCGGAGGACATCCCCGGACGGGCGAAGTTTGCGTTTACTTGGTATTGCTATGTTCCTTTCTAACTGGTTTCTGCATCCATGCCCGATCCTTTTCACCCGGGCATAAGCCCAATTGCCCGCTAACGGGCATCAACGTATTGCCCGATAACGGGCATCAACATATCTTGAGGCACCGGGCTAAAATCCACCCTGCGCCCGGATCAAACTTGCCGATTGGGAATGTTCACGAATTTTCAAAAATACCCAAGCCGGCAGATCCGCATCCACCAGGCGCTTCGCCGCTGCTTGGGGCCACCGGTCCCGAGCGAAACGCCGGGCTGCTACACTAGATGTAGCTCTCAGAGAGTATCCCGGACGACCAAATACTGCAACGGGGACAATGCGAAAAATTCGTGACCAGTCCCGCCAGTGATGAATCTGCGACAGATTGTCGGCCCCCATCAGCCACACGAAACGGTTGGACGGGCTGCCCGGCACCAGTTTTTCCAGGGTATCGGCGGTATAGCGCGTGCCCAACTGTGCCTCGACGTCGCTGACGTATATCCGGGGAACGCCGGCGGCGACGGCGCGAGCGGCATCCATGCGCTTCTCGAACGCAGCCATGCCGTCGGCCGGTTTCAGGGGGTTCTGCGGCGAAACCAGCCACCACACCTCGTCCAGCCGCAGCATCTTCAGGGCCATGCGCGAGATGTGCAGATGCCCCTGATGGGCCGGATTGAACGAGCCGCCAAGCAGTCCGACGCGGTGGAAAGTGCGAGGCAGAACCGCCTACTCCGCCGCGTTTTCAGCGGCCTGGACTTCGGGCATCTC
>JBBDOA010000199.1:0-9234 GCA_040877275.1 Rhodospirillales bacterium
CATTGCGGCATCTCATCTGAAGATTGTCGCAGGGCGGCTTTCTCAGCGGTAACCCGGAGCCAGGCGGAACTGTTGCGGAGGCTTTGGTCGACAGGTTTCTGGATTTTGAGGATGCTTGTCGCTGCCCGCATCCGCTGACTGCCCTGCCATGCCTGCACCCAGACACAAGGCATGTCGGGCTCGACTTCGCAATTGCCGTTGGCACGGACGCCGCCGCAGGGCCCGTTCCGGAGCTGCTTCGGGCAGTTCATCGGACACGACATACCGGTGTCGGAAAGTGCACATTGACCGCACATCCGGCAATCAAACAGGAACCCTTTGACAGACTTCTCAACAAACATGACCGGGCGTTCAACACGCCGGTAGCCGATCAGATTCCAGAGCGGATGCAGTTTCAGAAAGACATCGGCCAGCAGGTTATAGATGATTTCCAATTCACGGGCACGCCGGACCGACCACAACCGCACAGTATAACGAGAGCGCTGGCGTCTGACCGCACTGATGTCGCTTGGTTTGTATGCTGTTTCAGTGGGGGCCGGTTTGCTCATGGTTGCGGTTCTTTGGCGTAACCAAAAGCGGCAACCAGCGCGGCCAGTAAAGCATCGTCGTATGTCGCTTCAAGTTTGTCCTGCCAGGCCTGCGCTTCGGCTTCGAGATCGTCACTGCATTCGACAGGATCGCTGCGCCGCCAGTCGGCGAGATAGGCGTCCGTACCAATAGCCTTGCCGCGCATCGCGGCCATGTCGACGGCTTCCTGGAAGCGTGCTGCAAGTTCGCGTTTGGCGCTGACACGGCCCCGCTTGACGATCACCTGAGCCGGAATGTCACGCCAGTAAAGTATGGTTGCGAACGCCATCATCTGCTCCTTTCCCGGAATTTTTTCGGGCCTGATCGACAATGAAATCGCCAAGTCCGCCATAGCCGGTAAAGCGGTAGACATACTCAAGTCCGAGTGTGTCGGCTGCCTTGCGGGCTTCTGCCTGCAAGATTGCATCTTCGGTCTGCGCCAGATAGGTCAGGCGTTTATAATTGCCGAAATAGGCATCCCTGAGTTCCGGGTGGCGATCCAGCCCCAATCCCTTGACGATCAGCCGTTCGAAGAATCGGACCAGATAGTCGGTCAGATAAAACGTGCCGATCTCGTCTTCGTGCATCGCCTCAAATGCGGTTTCTCCGGCATAGAACGCGTAGCAGTGCGCACCGCCGATGCGCTCAACATTCTTTTCTTTGAGCAGGGTATCGAGCAGACCGCCAGTGCCGCAGTCGGCATACAGCGCGACGATCCGTTCGTACTTGTCCTGATTGGCGTCGATCTTGCGGCGCATTTCATCCGGAATACGGTTTGGTCTGTTGTGCAGCTCGGCGGGCAGGCACGTCAGATCAATGCCATCGAAGCCGTTGGCTTCGACAACCCAGCCGATTTCACGGGCCAGTGCACCGCAAGCGATGATCAGCAGGGGGCGCATCGGGCGTCCCTGATTCCCCGGGCCTAACCTGCGGCCAGTGCCGAGCCCTGGCGGCGCGACATCCAGTCCTTGGCGGTCTCGACGGCGACGGCGGCATCGCGGCAATAGGCATCGGCACCGACGTTTTCGGCAAACGCCTCGTTCAGGGGGGCGCCGCCGACCAAAACGATATAGTCGCTGCGGATGCCTTTCTCGACCATGGTATCGATGACCACTTTCATATAAGGCATGGTCGTTGTCAGCAGGGCGGACATGCCGAGGATGTCCGGCTGGTGTTCCTCAAGCGCCTTCAGATACTTGTCGACATCGACGTTGATGCCGATATCGATAACCTCAAAGCCGGCACCTTCCATCATCATGCCGACCAGATTCTTGCCGATATCGTGAATATCGCCCTTGACCGTGCCGATCACCATCTTGCCCATTTTCGGTGCACCGGTTTCAACCAGCAGCGGACGCAGCACACCCATGCCGGCCTTCATGGCGTTGGCGGACATCAGCACTTCGGGGACAAACAGAATGCCGTCGCGGAAATCAATGCCGACGATTCGCATGCCTTCGACCAGAGCCTTGGTCAGGGTATCATAGGGGGACCAGCCACGATCCAGCAGGATGTGCGTGGCTTCGACGATCTCGTCAGCCAGCCCGTCATACAGATCGTCATGCATCTGCTGAACCAGTTCGTCGTCTGCCAGTTCGGAAAGAACGATGTCATCATCTTGATCGGCCACAAGTATTCTCCCAGCCAAAACAGGCCTGAAAGGCAGGCCTTTAATGATCTCAATATGATCTTAGCTTACACGACGGCTGTTCATTTGCAGACATCATTTAGAATCGATGCGACATGCAGGCACCGGGAAAACGAATTTTTGTTGATTTTTGTGGCGAAGAAGCGTCATTGACGAAAAAAGGGGAGGTTCCCCAGAGAAAACCTCCCCAATGGTCGTCGGGATGGGTGCGTTTAGCGTTCGGCCGTTCTTAAGGCCATAAACAGCGAAACGCACATTCCCAGCAGGATGATGGCGAACGGGAAACCGGTCGCAATCGCCAGAGCCTGCAAGGATCCAAGTCCGCCACCCAGAAGCAGGGTGATGGCAACCAGTCCTTCAAATATGCACCAGAAGACACGCTGTGCGACAGGCGCATCAATCTTGCCGCCGGCCGTGATGGTATCGATCACCAGCGAGCCGGAATCCGATGACGTCACAAAGAAGACAACGACCAGCACGATACCGATGAACGATGTGATACCGGACAGCGGCAGCGCTTCGAGCATCTTGAACAGCGACAGTTCAGGCTTCCATGCGGTGACGGTTTCGGCGACACCCTGATAGCCGCCACTGACGTACTGTTCGACGGCGGTTCCGCCGAACACGGCCATCCAGGCAACACAGGCGACGGTTGGCACGATCAAAACACAGGTGACGAATTCGCGCACGGTGCGGCCCTTCGAAACACGGGCGATGAACATGCCGACGAACGGCGACCATGCTATCCACCATGCCCAGTAAAAGGTCGTCCAGCCATGCATGTAGTCGAGATCTTCGCGACCGACCCAGTTGCTGAGCGCCGGAACGGTCACGATGTAGTTGGCGAGACCACCGAAGAACCCCTGAACGATGCTCAAGGTCGGGCCGACGGCGATGACAAATCCCAGCAGGATCAGGGCGAGAATCATATTGAATTCACTCAGTCTTTTGACCCCGGCATCAAGACCGGCAAGCACAGACACCAGAGCGACAGCTGTGATGGCAATGATCAGGATGACTTTGCTCGCGTCCCCGTTCGGAATGTCGAAAAGATAGTTGAGACCTGCGGTTGCCTGTTCAGCACCAAACCCCAGCGAAGTGGCAAGTCCGAACAGCGTTGCGAAAACAGCCAGGATATCGATGACATGGCCCCACCAGCCCCAGACGCGCTCACCGAGCAGGGGATAAAAGGCGGAGCGGATGGTCAATGGCAGCTTCGCATTGTAATGGAAGAATGCCAGCGCAAGGCCGACCACAGCATAGATCGCCCAAGGGTGTAGGCCCCAGTGGAAGATGGTTGCCGACATGCCGATTTCACGGGAAGCCGCAATATCTTTCGGGTCAACACCGAGTGGTGGATTAAGCGTGTGATAAACAGGCTCCAGCACACCAAAAAACATCAGACCGATGCCCATGCCGGCAGCGAACAACATGGCGAACCAGCCGGCATATGAATATTCGGGGACGGTGTCCTTGCCGCCGATGCGGACTTTGCCCAGCGGCAGAATGATCAGAGCAAAACAGAAAAGTACGAAAATATTGGCTGCACCCATAAACAGCCAGTCGAAGGTCTTGGTAAGCCATGGCCGGAGTTCATTGAAGGCTGCCCCGGCTGAATCCTGAAACATCAGGGTGATCAGAACGAAAGCTACAATCGTAAGGCCGGAAATGGCAAAAACCGGATTGTGAATGTCGAGGCCAAAAACCTCTACGTTATCCTGACCGACCTCATAGTCGGTTTGGATGATGTCATCACTCATGTGTTTGCTCCTCATATATCAAGAAACGCGCACCCATAATGAACGGATCAGGATAGCAAAGGACCCTTAACCCGACCATTCAGGCCACGTGTTATCTCCCCATGACAGTGAAATCGTACAGGACTGCCAACGGACATCCTTGCATGTATCTGCCGGTTATTGTTCATATATCGACATGAAATTGTCGAAAATAGGATATTCATTGACGTATTTTTACCATTCGCGCCGTGCTACAGGCGCGTGCGGGAGGTAGTGGCTCCGGTTGACGGATAGGCTGCCTATGATTTCGGGCGTGCGTTTTCGGGATCGTATAGCGGCTTGTAGCCGACGGCGGCGATCTCAATTTCGAACTTCTGATTGAAGTATTCGATCTCGAGCTTGCGGCCTTCCTCACAATAATCATGTGGCAGATAACCAAGGGCGATGTTCTTCCCGACCGAGGGGCCAAAGGCCATGCTGGTCGTGTAGGAGCGCCGGCCGAGGGGGTCGATCAGCACTTCGTTCGTCTTCGGATCTATGATCGGGCAGTTGCCGACGGGATAACGCGCGACGCCGTCACGGTCGATGTTGTTGGTCATGATCATGGTAGAGAGCATGGCCGGCTGATGTTTGCGTTCGCGGTGCTGGATATAGGCGGCCTTGCCGAAAAAGTCGGCAGCTTTCACCTTTGGCCGGGCCAGTCCGGCCTCAACCAGATTGTACTCGGTCAGCAGGTCGGCGTTCTGCAGACGCAGGCTCTTTTCCAGTCTGCGCGAGTTGGCATAGGTCTCGACACCGACCGGCGTGATGCCGATCTCTCGGAACATATCCCAGAGCGCCAGGCCGTAACTGAGCGGGAAATGCAGTTCCCAGCCTTGTTCGCCGACGTACGAGATTCGGAAGCCCTTGACCGGCACACCGCGGAGCGTGAAATCACGGCAGGCTGCGAACGGGAAGTTTTCCGGATCAAGCCCGGCCGGATGATCGGCCAGCTTTTTCAGGTTTTCACGCGCGTTGGGACCCCATACACCGATGCAGCCGAAATGATCTGTCCGGTCCTCGACATGCGCCGCCCATTCCTTGTCCTGTGCCATGCGACGCAGATAGGTCATATCCCGGTGGCCGGCGTCGGCACCGTCAATGACGCGGAAGCGGTCTTCGGCCAGGCGCAGGATCGTCAGGTCTGCCTGAACACCCCCGGCTGCATCGAGAAAATTGGTGTAGACGCCTTTACCGACCGGGGTGTCGCCGGCGACCTTGGACGACGAGACATATTCAACCAACCGTTCAGCATGAAGGCCCGTCACATCGTAAATTGCGAAGTGTGACAGATTGATCATGCCGACGTTCTCGGATAGCTCCAGATGCTCGGCATTGGAAACCCGCCAGAAATGCCGATTGTCCCACTCGTTCAGGCGCTCCGGCACGCGGTCTGCATATTTCGCTAAAAGCGTATCTTCGTTTGCAGCATAGCCGTGTGCCCGTTCCCATCCGGCGAGTTCCATGAAATAGCCGCCGAGTTCCTTTTCCCTGAGGTTATAGGGAGCCGAGCGCAGATTGCGGCCCTTTGAGTATGGCTCGCGGTTGTGAACAGGCGGATTGTAGATTTTGAACGCTGTCTCATAGCAGCGATCATGAATGTAGCTCTCGGATTTCTGGATCGGATAGTAGCGTGCATAGTCGATACTATGATGATCGATCCCGGTGCGGCCATCCGTCATCCAGTCGGCAATGATTTTACCGGTACCGGGACCGTCCTTGACCCAGACCGAAACGCCGTACCACAAGCCTCGCACGTCCGGTGATTCACCAATCGACGGACCACCGTCAGCCGTGACCTGCAACAGGCCGTTGAAGGAATGCTTTTCGTTATAGCCCAGCTCGCCCAGGATCGGCGTCAGCTCCATTGCGCGCTCAAGCGGCTCGATGATCTGTTCCATCTCAAGATCACGCTGCGAGGGGGAGAGGCGGGCCTGTTCTTTTTCAAGAATGTCGCGCGGATGGCAAAGGCGGGGTTCCTTTTCTTCGTAATAACCCCATTCGATCTGACCGCCCTCGGCCGTCAGCGGATCGCCGGTATCACGCAGATAGGCAGAGTTGCCCTGATCGCGGAGCAGGGGGTAGCCGATTTCCTTGCCGGTACCTGCAAACTCATTGTAAGGCCCAAAGAACGTCAGCGGGTGATCGACCGGCATAACCGGCAGGTCCTCGCCGGCCATTTCGGCAATCAGGCGGCCCCAGAGGCCGGCACAAACCACGACATGAGAAGTTTCGATAATGCCTCGTGTGGTCTGCACGCCCTTGATGCGGCCGTTTTCGATATCAAGTCCCGTACACGCCGTATTCGCCATCGTTTCCAGCTTGCCGGTAGCCTCGGCCTCCTGCACCAGTTCGCCGGCGACAACCTGCGAACGTGGAATGACGAGACCCGCATCGGGGTCCCACAGTGCACCCTGGATCATGTCTTCTTCAATCAGCGGCATCAGCTCCCTGGCTTTTGCGGGGGAGATCAACTCGACACGGCTGCCGAAGGCGCGACCGGAACTGACCCTGCGTTCAAGCTCGCGCATCCTCTCGTCGTCATCCTTACGGGCGACCTCGATCCCGCCGATCCTGGAATACCGTCCCAGCTTTTCAAAAAATCGATGCTGTACTTTGTTGTGAAGATGGTCATCTGATCATGCATCGTATTGAAGCAAAAATCCGATGCGTGCCCGGTCGAGCCGATATCGGTCGGGATGCCCGACTTGTCGATGCCGATGATATTATCCCAACCACGTTCGATCAGATGATGCGCGACAGAAGCCCCGACGATCCCGCCCTGACCGATGATGACGACACTGGCTTTCTTGTGAAACTGCGACATCATGTGACACTCCATCATGGGCCTGAAATGGCCTGGAATCTATCATACCCAGCAACTCGTTAGGGCCTGGCGAGATTTGCCGCTAGGCCTTTCCCGACAATGATTATCCTGTATTCGTCTCCGGCGTTTTCAAAGCACGATTGCCCAACCGTTCGAGCAGGATTAACCTGTTTTTTTGATTGGTATGAATAAAAATGCGGGGAGAACGCCGTTCATGTTGAGCGATTGGGAGCCGCCGAAATCCTTTTCGGTATTCAAGCACATCCAGGTCAAACGGATGGCCGGTTGCATCGGCGCCGAGATATCCGGGGTCGACATCTCGGTTGATCTTGCTGATGACGTGATCGAAGAAATCACGGGCGCGCTGGACGAGCACCACGTCATTTTCTTCCGCGATCAGACCCTTGAGCCTAAGCGTCAGGCTGCCTTTGCCTCACGGTTTGGGCCGTTGATCCCGTATCCCATGGTCAAAGGGCTGGATGGTACGGACGAAGTTGTGCCGGTCATCAAGAACCCGGAAGAACGCATGAACTTCGGCGGCATCTGGCACGCTGACACGACCTATCTGGAAGAACCGCCGATGGGTGCCATGCTGTATGCGGTTGAACTGCCCCCTTATGGCGGCGATACGCTGTTCGCCAACATGCATATTGCCTACGAGACCCTGTCGCCAAGTTTGCAGGGGTATCTGGAAACCCTGACGGTGATCCAGAATTCAGCCAAGGCCGAGGTGACGCGAACCCGGGAAGACCGGGTTAAGAGCACAGGCGGTCAACGGATGCAACTGGTTGCCGAGCATCCGGCGGTCATCACGCATCCGAGGACTGGCCGCAAGGCGCTGTACGTCAATTCCGGCCATACGGAACGCTTCAAGGAGTTGACGCTGGAAGAAAGCGAACCGTTGCTGAAATTCCTGTTCGCACACCAGTCGCGACCGGAATTTACCTGCCGCTTCAACTGGACGACCGGTTCCATGGCGTTCTGGGACAACTATGCCTCACAGCATAACCCGATCAACGATTACCACGGTTTCAAGCGCCTTATGCACCGGGTCACTATCGGTGGCGGCCGACCAATGCTGTTGCGGGCGGCGGAATAATGGCGCTGACAACCGGTTGGGAGCAGCGCTTTCAGCGTTGTTCTCTCTGCTGATTGGCAGTCGTAATTTGATCCTGCCTGATATCTCTTTGCAGATGGATCGGGGCGTTTAGAGCGTCTATTTTGATATGGTTTCCGGCTTGATCATCACCTTGATGATGCGGTTTGTACTGCTTTGATGGATCAGCAGGTTGCCGTCCCTGCTTGGTCGCATATGGCGAATGATGCCGGCATAGAAATCGCCGGACGGTATCGGCCAGCTTTGGAAGGTTTCAGTTTTCGGATCAAACCGCACCAGCGGATCAGGGCGCATACCGGATTCATTGTACCAGACGATGCCGTCGATCACGGCAAGGGCGTAAGGGTGCGATTTCGGTCCGCTCGGCGATGGCCATTCGCGGATGTCGCCGGATTTCGGATCATACCGGCCAAGCCGGCCCTGCGATGAATTGACATACCAGATTGTGCCATCGGCAGCGATATCAAGACGACGGACGGTGGTCTTTGGGATCGGCAGCCTGATTTCCGTCAATGTCATGGTTTTTGGATCGACCTTGATCAGACAGTTTGAGCCGTTGCAGGCAACCCAGGGATTACCCATTACATCGATCTTGATGCCATAGGGTCGTGAATTCGGTGTGTCGGGACTGACCAGTTTGATGTCGCCACTTTTCGGATCAAGGCGGCCGATCATGTTGGCATGCTGCAGGGTGAACCAGAGAATGCCGGCGGAATCAAAAATAGCCGAGTGCGGATCACGCGCTTTCGGGTCCGGCATCGGATAAACGGTGGTCTTGCCGGTTTTGGGATCAAGCATACCAACCGTGCCGTTCTTGTTGCCCGTGTACCAGACATTGCCGACCTTATCGACGGTAACAGTATGCGGCATTGACCCTGCCGGCAGTGGATACTCGGTCATGGCGCCGGATTTCGGATCGATCCGGCCGATCAGATTGCCCCACTGTCCGGCCCACCAGATCGAACCATCACCGGCTTCGATGGGATCGCGTGAACGCTGACCGAGTGTCGGCGTCACCCACTCCTTGAAACTGATTTTTTCGGATCCGTTGATTAACGTCGGTGTATGAATCGTGTTTGGCGCGAAATGTTCAGCCAGATAACTGATAATGGTCTGTTGCTGTTCCGGGGCAGAAGACAGATCAACCATGGTTGCAGAAAGTGCCTGCCAGTGTTCCGCTGTGTACCCGGAACTACGGGAAATGCGGTTGGTTTGATGACAGCCGCTACAGACCGCTTCGACCAAATCCCTCCCGGGACCTTCGGGCAGTGCCGCAGCAAGGCCGGAGCCGGGCTGG
>JBBDOA010000200.1:0-9145 GCA_040877275.1 Rhodospirillales bacterium
TGGACCCCGGTCTGCACCGGGGTGACGGTGCCATCCATAAACAGAGTTGATGACGAGGTTAAACGGGGATTTAGAGATAAGGCGGATCGGGGATGATCCTCAGCGGCAGGATGTCGCTGTCGGTGGTGATGATCGGCGAGGGGTCGACACGGACGCAGGCACCGGCATAGGTGCCGGCGGCGGTAAACGTGCAGAGCTGCACATTAAGGCCGTCGATCTTCGGCAGCGGAAACATTTCCTGATAAATCTGATCGCGGCTTTCGAACCTGCCGGCCGTCTCCGTCACCGTGTTGTGCTCGGCGTCGCAGATGGTGATGTTGTGGCCGCAGCGGCCGACAATCGGCTTCACCACATAGCCCGACCGGCCCAGCTCTTCGGTCAGCTCAAACCCGGAATTCAGCAGATACGGATGATCGGGATACAGCATCCACAGAACCGGCAGGATCGCCTTGTTGGACGGGATCAGCGACCACAGCGGCTCAAACACCATAACCTCCGGCCGCAGCAGCACATCGACAAGTCTGGGCGGGGCCGTCGCCCGGTCGATGGTCTTGTGCAGGCGCAGGTTCTCGTCGTCTTCGGATATCTGATCGCGGATCTGGTCGAGCGCGGTTTCCCAGGCCCAGGTTTTCCAGACCCAGTCGATGTGTCGGCCTTCGGCATCGGCGACCTGACCGTCATCGCCCCACTTCAGGCTCGAGACGCCCTTGACGATGGCGCAGGGGATGCCCGCTTTCTCGATCGCCGATTTCATGAACAGCGCGTGATAGGTCTCTTCCAGATCGCGGTCCTGCATGATGTGCAAAAACGCATCGGCGGCACATTCCTTCCACGCATCGACCAGTTCCCGGTGCAGCCGATATCCGGCCGAGCGGCCTTCGTCGCAGCCGTAATGGGTTGCCCACTTCTCCTGCACCAGCCCGGTTTCCATGTGGCAGGACGCGGAATCACAATTGTATTCGTAGACCTTGAGCCCCCTCGACGATAACGAGAAATCAAAGCGCCCGGTAATCATTTCGTTGCGGCGGTTGTCCCACGACTGATGGATGCGGGGCCAGATTGCCGGCGGCAGGTTGAAGGTCCTGAGCAGTTCATCATCCTGCAGCACAAAATTGGTGGCATGCATGAACATCGCATGCAGCTCGTTGGTGGCGCGCTTGACCTCCTGATTGGCGGATTCCGTCAGGCAAAGATATTTGAAGCGGTCAGCATCATGGGTTGCCAGTTTGCTGCCCTTCATCGCCGCGATATAGGCCGCCTCGTCCTCGTCGGCGGCATCAAGCCAGCCGTCGGCGCTCTGCCCCGTGTCCCTGACCTCGCGGCTGACCAGATCGAACAGCCGGGGATCGACATCCTCGATCACTTCGGCATCGGTCGGATCGTCGGTCTGGATGACCCAACCCATGATACCGGCATTCTCAAAGGTGCAGTCGATCCAGTAGCTGCCATCTTCTCCCGGCGTCACCGCCAGTTCCCTGGACCAGGTCTGACCGTCCGGCCAGCACTTGTCCTCGACGTTCTGCTCGATGACCCGGATCCGGTCATCAAAGACTTCCGTGACCACGGCGACATGACCGGTGACGTCGAACTCGCCGCCCTCGTTCCAGATCAGCAGACAGCCCGGCTCGGGGTGACGCCGGGCACCGTTGGCGAATGATTTCAGGGGCAGCCTGGTATTGTCGGCGATGACCGTGACGAAACGCAGCCGGAAGATGTCATAGGCCATGGCGATGTCATCAAAGACATAACCCTTGTTGACGTAAAGCCAGCGCCGGGCCAGCTCGACGCATTGCCACTTGTAGCCCATGAAGACGCCGTCGACATAACTGCGATAGGCCTGACGGTTCGGCAGGTCGGTCCGGTCCGCACTTGGATAATGGCTGGAATAAACCGCGACACCGCCGGTGCCGACACCCAGACAGGTGCCGAATTTCTCGCGGTGCTCAACGTCAAGATGACCCATATCAATTCCGAACAAGGACCGAAAAAGCGATCATCGCTGCCGGCGTTCACAAATAGCCCCCTACCCTGACCCTCTCCCGCGCCAATTGATTTGGCACGGGCCAAAATGGGAGCGGGAGGGGCCCGCGTGCGACAGCACGTGGGCGGGTGAGGGTATTTTTACTTGATGCCGAGCAGGGCTTCGGCTTCGGAAAGTGCCTTCATGGATTCGGCATGTTTGCCGGCCTTGTGCTTGGCTTCGCCTTCGGCACGCAGGGCGGTTGCCTTGGCGACCTTGTCAGCCGGCATGGTGGTGGTTTTCAGCGCCGCATCGATGGCTTTCATATGCTTCGGACAGGAGCTGGCGAAAGCCGGTGCCGAGGCGACCAGAATCAGGGCAGCGGCGACACAGGCAAGAATACGCGTTTTCATGATATGATTTTCCTTGTTCCAACATCCGGCATTTACCGGCTGTATTTCACGGTGTTCCGACGAGCGGGCAGCATCGGCTGCACATTCTGAACCATGATACCCGACGGCCCAAAAAATGACAGCGGGTTCGCATTTTGTCCCGACCTGCTCGCGGAAAATTGATCAGACCCCGACATCCCGGTACCCTACCCGCGTCTCCCCAACTTGATTGGGGGCCCATGCTAGGCGTGCCGCCCGCTGCGCGCACGAGACGCTCACGTCGTTCGCTCCTCAGCATGAGGCTGAAACCTCTTTTCCTCAGCATGAGGCTGAAACCTCTTCCCTCATCCTGAGGAGGCCGCAGGCCGTCTCGAAGGATGATGGATGTGTATGTAAATACTCATCATCCCGGGCGCAGCTCTCCGCTCCGCTTCGGCCGGGATGACGACGCATATTATCCCGCGTCATCTCCTCACTGCGTAAAACCCCTCTCCCACGCCAATTGATTTGGCACGGGCCAAAATGGGAGAGGGAGGGGCCCGCGTGCGCCAGCACGTGGGAGGGTGAGGGGCACCGTTCGGGCGGATCGATATCCGCTGTCCAAGTCCGCCACCGTCCGCTAAAAAGCTTTATGACCACGCCGGAAGACACCGATCAACCAGACCCCGCCTCTGACCCGCCGCTGCTGAAAAACAGGGATTTTCTGGCGTTCCTGCTGTGTCGGACCTCGAACGCTGTCGGCGTGCATGCGCTGACCGTTGCGGTCGGCTGGCACGTCTATCAGATCAGCGGCAACCCGGTTGATCTGGGCCTGATCGGTCTGGCCCAGTTTGCCCCGGCGCTGGCCCTGTTTCTGGTCGCCGGCATCGTCGCTGATCGGGTCGAGCGGCGCACCATCATCTTTATCTGCAACATCGTGCATATCATCGCCGTGGCCATGCTGGTCGCGCTGTTTGCGTTCCAGGCGGCGGCGGTCATGCCGATCCTCGGCATTCTCGTCCTGCACGGCGCCGCCCGCTCGTTCTATCATACCGCCTCGCAGGCGATCCTGCCCAACCTGATGAGCGCACGCCGCTTCCCCGCCGCCGTCGCCTATGCCAGTTCCGCCAACAAGGGCGCGCAGTTGCTGGGACCGGCGATAGGCGGCCTGCTGATTGCCTGGCTCGACGATGGCGCGTACAGCGTGATCCTGTTCACCTTCGTGCTGTCGGGTGCCGCCGCCATCATGCTGAAACGCCGTCTTCGTGTGCATGCACCGGAACCGTTCAGCCTGGAAACCGTGGTCGGCGGTTTCCTGTATGTCTGGCGCAACAAGGTCGTGCTCGGGGCCGTCTCCATCGATCTGATGGCGGTGCTGTTCGGCGGCATCATGGGCCTGCTGCCGGTCTTTGCCAGCGACATCCTGCACGTCGGCCCGGACGGGCTTGGCCTGATGCGCTCAACCCCCGGCGCCGGTGCGCTGATCATCGGCCTGATCCTGACGCAACTGCCCTCGCCCCGGCACATGGGACGGGCGCTGTTCATTTCGGTCGCGATTTTCGGTGCGTCGATCATCGTCTTCAGCCTGTCGACAACGTTCTGGCTGTCGATTGCCGCCCTCGCCGTTTACGGAGCCGCCGACATGATCAGTGTCTATGTGCGCCAGACGCTGGTGCAGATCGCCACGCCGGACGCCATGCGCGGCCGCGTCAGCGCCATCAATGCGATCTCGATCAACGCCTCGAACGAACTTGGCGATTTCCGCGCCGGCATCATGGCCGGCGGCATCGGCACCGTCGGTGCGGTGCTGAGCGGCGGCATCGTCACCGTCGGCATTACGGCGCTGTGGTGGCATCTGTTCCCGAAAATCCGCAAGGTCGACCGGCTCGACCAGCCGCTGTAGAGGGATGTACGGCCTGCGCTGGGGTGACCGCTTTCAGTAGGTATGGAGACTCCGGGCCGGTTATTGCTGGTTGTCCGCGAATGACCCGATGCGGAAGCCGCTTATCAAATGGTGACAACAGAGACGGGCTGCCGGCGCCAGCGCTTATTCAGCCGGCGTCTTGGCTCGCTGCCCCGACAACTCCGCTTCAAGGTCCTTTTCAACCGACGAACGGGGCCGCGAATAACCGGCCATCATGTTGTACAGCACCGGTGTCAAGAACAGCGTCAGCACCAGCGCCGAGATCAATCCACCGACGATGACCCAGCCTATCGCGATCCGGCTCTCGGCACCGGCGCCGCTGGTGATGATCAGCGGCACGGCACCGAGGATGGTCGAAATCACCGTCATCACAATCGGTCGGAAGCGCAGTACCGAAGCCTCGATGACGGCGTCGTGCACTGACAGGCCCTCATCGCGCAACTGATTGGCAAACTCGACGATCAGAATACCGTTCTTGGCCATCAGGCCTATCAGCAGAATAATGCCGATCTGACTATACACGTTGAGTGACAGTCCCGTCAGGGTCAGCGAATAGATCGCGCCGGCAACCCCCAGCGGCACCGACAACATGATCACCAACGGGTGGATGAAGCTTTCGAACTGTGCCGCCAGTACCAGAAACACGATCAGCAGGGCGATCCCGAATATCACCATGATGTCACCCGACGTGTCCTTGAAGGTTGCCGTTTGACCGGCATAGCCGAGTTTCGCGGTCGCCGGTAAAACTTGCGCCGCGCCCTGTTCCATATAACTGATGGCATCGCCCAGCGCGTAATCGGGCGCCAGACCGGCGGAAATCGTGATCGACGGCAGACGGTCATAGCGCCGCAGTTCGGCAGAAGCCGCACTCTCGCGTGCCTTGAGGATCGCGCTGAGCGGCACCAGCGCCGGCTTGCCGTCGGTCGAGTTGGCGGAGCGGATAAAGATGTTCTCGAGGTCGCTCGGAGTCCGCCTGTCCTCATCACGGGCCTGGGCGATGACCGGATATTCCCGGCCGCGGTCAATATAGGTCGTCAGTTCCCTGGAGGCGAACAGCACCTGAAGCGTCGAGGCGATGTCCTCGGCGCTGATCCCCAGGTCGTTGGCGCGGGTCCGGTCCAGGTTCAGGTCAAGCTGCGGCTGGTTTTCCTCGTAGTCGATTTCCGGGTTGATCAGGCCGTCGTTGGCTTCGGCATGCTGTAGCAACGCCGTCGCCCATTCCTTCACATCGTCGAAGTTGGCACCGCCGACGACAATCCTGAGCGGTGTCGAGTTGCCGCGCAGGCCAAGACCGGCCGGTGAGGCAACCGAAGCCCGCGCACCCGGCAGGCGGCGGGCCGCCGGCTGAACGCGTTTGACGATGTCGGCCTGGGTGGCTTCACGCTCTTCCCATGGCGCAAGGCGCATCACGACGAATGCCCGGTATGGGCGGTTGCCCCAGCCGACCAGCGAATAAACGGTGCGGATGTTGCCGTTGTCGACTTCCGGCTGCAGCGTCCTTTCGATGATCCGCGCCTGGGCATCGGTATAGGCAACGCTGGAGCCCTGCGGCGCAGTCATCGGCACAAAGGCGACGCCGCGGTCCTCACGAGGAGCAAGCTCGCGCGGCAGTTCCTGATAAAGAAAACCGGCGACGACGACGAACGCAACCGACACCGCGATGATCACCAGCGGCGCCGCAATGGACCGCTTCAGCAATGTTCGGTAGACCCGTCCGACCGTGGATTGCGCCATCGCCTCATCGGCGTCTGCTGCACCACCCTCCTGGGCTGGCTTGCGCTTCGAATGGCTGAGAATCCTGGATGCCAGCATCGGGCACAGGCTGAGAGCGACAAAGGTCGAGATGACGACGGCTGCCGCCATCACCAGACCGAATTCGCTGAACAGCCGGCCGACCTGACCGCCCATGAACGATACCGGAATGAACACCGCGATCAGCGTGATCGACGTCGCCAGCACCGCAAACGTCACCTGCTTGGTGCCGCGCACGGCGGCGACCATCGGTGTTTCACCGCCGTCGATCCGGCGTTTGATATTTTCCAGAACCACGATCGCATCATCGACGACCAGACCGATCGCCAGCAACAGCGCCAGCAGGGTCAGCACGTTGATCGAGAACCCGAGACCGGCAATCAGCGCCATGCAGCCGATCAGCGAGACCGGGATCGTGACCGCCGGCACCAGCGTGGTGCGGACCGAGCGCAGGAACAGCAAGATCACCAGGATCACCAGCACCAGCGAAATCCCGAGTGCGATCGTGACTTCGCGGATTGACGCCGAAATGAACAATGCATCGTCGGACCCGACGATGATCTTCATGCCCTCCGGCAGCGTCGGCTCCATGACCTCGATCTCGGCCCGGATCGCTTTCGAGATCGCCATCGTGTTCGCCTGGCTCTGGCGGATCACCTGAAGGCCAACCGCCGGCTCCCCGTTGGCGCGAACAATGATGTCGTCATCCTCGACACCGCGTTCGATTCGGGCCACATCGCCGAGCCGGATCGGGTAGGAATCAATATTGCCGATCACGATATTGCGGAAGCCTTCGACCGAATTCAGACGCCCGTCCAGGCGCAGTTCCAGAAGGCGCTGGCTCGATTTGATCTCACCGGCCGGCAGTTCGATATTGTTGCGCAGCACCGCCTTTTCGATGTCGCCGACGGTCAGGTTGCGGGCCGCCAGCGCCCGGCGGTCGATCCAGATCCGGATCGCATAGCGCCGCTCGCCCCGGATATCCAGGCTGGCGACACCATCCAGTGTAGACAGCCGGTCAATGATGAAGCGCTGCACATAATCGGTGATCTCTTCCGGGGACTGGCGGTCCGAGGAAACCGCGATCCGCATCACCGGGTCGGAATCGCTGTCGTTCTTGACCACTGTCGGCTCGTCGACGCCCTCCGGCAGCTTGCCGCGAATGCGCCCGACCGCATCGCGGACATCGTTCGCGGCCTCGTCGATCTTGCGACCGACCTCGAATTCGATCACCGTCTGGCTACGGCCGCGGCGGCTTTGCGAGGTGATGTTCTTGACCCCGGACACACCGGAAACCGAGCTTTCGACGATTTCCGTAATATCCGTATCGACGATTTCGGGTGACGCGCCGACGTAGGTGGTGGTGACGGTGACGACGGCGGAATCGACATCCGGCAGTTCGCGCACGGGGATGCTCAGTAGCGACGCGATACCCGCCGTGATGATCAGCAGGCTGCTGACGATGGCCAGTACCGGGCGGCGGATCGACAATTCAGAAAGCGTCATAGTGCCATCACTCCCTACGCGTCAGACGCCTGCGCCGCCGCAAAGGACGGTTGGCCGCATTGTCAGAACGCAACACAAAATGCACCCAGGAAGCTGTTACGAGCCTACTTGCCCGTCAGCCGGTTCCGGTTTCTTTTTTGGTGCGCTGGTGTTCCTGGTTTGCACCAGGGACCCGTCACGAACTTTTTGAACGCCACGGATGATCACCAGATCGCCGGGGGCAACGCCCTCGGTCAGTTCGACAAAGCCGAACGAGCGCCGGCCGATGGTGATGACGCGGCGCTCGGCGACAAGCGTTTCATCCTTCTTGACGACGGCGAAGACAAAGGCCCGGCTGCCATCGACGATGATCGCCTCTTCCGGCACGGCGAGCACTTTTTCAGCGTCCAGCACGACCGACAGGTGAACGAACATACCGGCAGGCAGGTCCCGCTCGCTGTTGTCGACAACGGCCCGGACCTTGAACGAACGGGACACCGGATCAACACGGCTGTCTAACGAGCGGATGGTGCCGTTGAAGACCCGGTCCGGGAACGGCGCGGCGTTCGCGATCACCGGTCGATCCAGCCCGATCTTGCCGAACAGGCGTTCCGACAGCGAAAATTCCACCTCGACCAGCGACAGATCGTCGAGCACGGTGACGACCTGCCCTTCTTCGACCCGCGCCCCCAGTTCGACGCTGGAAAAGCCGACGACGCCGCCGAACGGGGCGGTGACGACGCGGTCCTTGAGCCGGCGGTGCGCACGGTCACGATCGGCCTGGGCGATGGCGACCTTGGCGACCAGGCTGTCGATGGTGGCATCGGCGACGTTGTTGGATTTTTTCAGGGTCTGGGACCGCTTGAGGGTGGCCACCGCTTCGGTCAGCAACGCCTCGGCCTCGATCACATCGGCGCGCTGGATTTCGTCGTCGAGCCGCAGTAAGACGTCACCGGCCTCGACCATCTGACCGGCGGTGAAGCCGACCCCGGTCACGCGGCCGGCGGCAAACGGGGTGATTTCGACGGTCCTGAGCGCCCGGGTTGAGCCGACGGCCTCGACCAGAACGTCGAGATCACGCAGCGCGGCAGTGGCGGTTTCAACCGTGACGGCGCTCTTTTTACCGGCAGCCGCAGCCGGTTTGTCTGCGTTGACACCGCTATAATGCTGCCAACCGTAGTATCCGCCGTAAGCGACGGCACTGATCGCGGCAAGCACAGCAAGCTGTTTTACAACCCGCATTGAGCTGATGTCCTTTCGGTAAGAGATCACTCACAACGAACGATCACGAAAGAGATACTGCTGACGCCGCCGCGGATACTACTTTGGTACAGAACAAAGCACTAGATGGTTTTTACGCCGCATGCACTATTTTTATCGCGTCTTATCGCGGTCGGAATCTGTCGTTAGCGGTTAGTGTAGTCCCGGTTGCTTCGTGAACCCAAAAACATTTCGGACCAACAACCTGCTATGCAGCAGGTTGAGTTCCGCCAGCAACGATCTCCTGATCAAGTGGCCTTGATTCATACGTATATTCATAAGGGGCCGAATTCTTCGAATGACAACTCCAGCCGGCAACTCTTCAATGACCGCTCCTGGCTGAGGCTGTTGAAAAACTCCGTTGAACCTCGCAAGTGATCGTGATTCCTTTGT
>JBBDOA010000201.1:0-9104 GCA_040877275.1 Rhodospirillales bacterium
ACATCAGTGCGCGCGCCGGTGAGATTGTCATCGTGCTGATCGCGGGCATGATGTTCTATGAAGTGGTGGCGCGCTATGTGTTCCTGTCGCCGACAGGATGGACACAGGACGTAGCCGTGACTGCACAGGTCTGGTTCACGTACATGGGCATGGCCTATGTGTTGCGGAAACGCGAGTTGATCCGCATTACGGCGGTTCTGGTCAAGCTCGGTCCGGGCATGCGCAAGATCCTTGAAGGCTTTTCCCTGATCGTCATTTGTGCGTTTTGTGTCATTGCGACGGTTTATGGAACCGATACGGTTCTTGATTCCATTCGTCTCGGCCGACGCCAGCCGACCATGCTCGAGATGCCGAACTGGATATCTGAATTACCTGTCATCGTTGGTTTCTTTCTGCTCGGCGTGCAGAGTTTTGTGGAACTGATCCGCTTGCCGTTCCGTCCGGCCCCGGAATTTTCAATCGAAGGGGCGCAGGAACACGCCCTGGTTCAGGACAGCCGTACATGACCCTCGCCATTGTCGTTGTTGTCCTGCTTTTACTTTTATTCAGTGGATTGCCCGTCGCATTCTCGCTGGCTGCGCTCGGCACCGTGATGCTGATGATCAAGGGTTTACCCCTGATCATGGTTGCGCAGAACCTGCACGGTGCGGTCGATAATTTCATTTTGCTGTCAGTGCCGTTGTTCCTGCTGATGTCGAACATCCTGCTCAAGGGTGGTGTCGGGCGTGATCTGTTCGATGCTGTGCAAAGCTGGGTCGGGCATTGGCCGGGCGGTATGGGGGTCGCGACGCTGCTGTCATGCGGATTGTTTTCAGCGATCTCCGGAAGCTCGGTAGCGACCGCGGCAACCGTCGGGACGGTGGCAATCCCGGAAATGACCAAGCGCGGCTATAGCCGTTCTTTCACCTTTGGCCTGCTGGCGGCCGGCGGCACACTCGGTATTCTTATCCCGCCGTCGATCCCGCTGATTGTCTATGGCGTCATTGCCGAGGAAAGTATCGGCAAACTGTTCCTTGCCGGGATCGGTCCGGGACTTTTGCTGATTGTTTTGTTCAGCATCTATGCCGTCCTCAATGCCGTGCTGACGAGTGATTATGAGCGTTCTGCCAGGGCTTCCTGGATCGTGCGTCGCAATGCCACGCTTCGGGCCATCCCGACGGGCATGCTGGCGGTCATTATGGTTGGCGGGATTTACGCCGGTATCTTCACCCCGACCGAGGCATCTGCCGTTGGTGCCACGTCGGCCTTGTTCCTGACTGTTTTCGTTCTCAGGACCCTGAAATGGGATGATTTCGTTCAGGCCGTTCGGGCGACACTGTCGACGACCGTTGTTCTGTTCCTTGTGGTTATCGGGGCCAAGATTTTCGGCAAGGCGGTGACGCTGTATCAGGTGCCGATGCAGGTTTCACAACTGGTTGATACGCACGTCAGCAGCGTCTGGCTGTTCCTGTTGATCGTTGCCGCAATCCTGCTTTTCATCGGGCTGTTTCTGGAAAGTCTTTCGATGCTGTTGATCATGGTGCCTGTCTTGTTCCCGACGGTGCTGGCATTGAATGTTGATCCGATCTGGTTTGGCATCTTCTTTGTCGTGCTGATTGAAATTGCACTGATCACCCCGCCGGTCGGCTTGAACCTGTTTGTGATACAAGCCATAGCGCAATCACCCTTGGGCGAGATCGTCCGTGGCGTCTTGCCGTTCATTGCCATCATGCTGTTTACTGTTCTGCTGCTCTGGATGTTCCCGCAAATTGCGCTGTTTATTCCGCTTCATTTGTGACGCTGAACGGGCCTTCTGCAGAGACCTGATCCGACAAGATTTTCTGCATCCCCTACCGGGGCAGGCAGATTAGCCCTATACTGGGCTCATGAGCGACGCTGCCCCCATCGTTGACGAAACCTTTGCCGATGCCGTGCCCGGCCGTTACTGGCATGCGCTGGATGACGGGCGGTTGCAGTGCGACATCTGCCCCCGCTTCTGTAAATTACGCGACGGTCAGCGCGGATTGTGTTTTGTGCGCGGGCGGCAGGGTGATCAGGTCGTGCTGACGACCTATGGGCGGTCCAGTGGATTCTGCGTCGATCCGATTGAAAAGAAACCGTTGAACCATTTTCTGCCGGGAACTCCGGTGCTGAGCTTCGGCACGGCAGGCTGCAATCTGACGTGCTCGTTCTGCCAGAATCACGATATTTCCAAGTCCCGCGCCTTCGACAAGCTGCAGTCCAGGGCGTCGCCTGCGATGATAGCCGAGGCCGCGCTCAAGACTGGCTCGCGCTCGGTCGCCTATACCTATAATGACCCGGTGATCTTTCTTGAATATGCGGTCGATGTCGCCGAAGCCTGTCGGGCCTGGGGCATCAAAAACGTCGCCGTGTCGGCGGGCTATATCTGTGAAGAACCCCGCCGGGAATTCTTTTCGCAAATGGATGCCGCAAACATCGATCTGAAGGCGTTTACCCAGGAATTTTACCGCAAGCTGTGCAGCGCCGATCTGGCACCGGTGCTGGAAACCCTGAAATACCTCAAGCATGAAACCGATGTCTGGTTCGAGATCACCGATCTGATGATTCCGGATGAAAACGACTCCGAACATGAGATAGAGGCAATGACCCAGTGGATCATGGAAAACATGGGCCCCGATGTGCCTTTGCATTTCACGGCTTTCCACCCGGACTGGAAGATGCTGGACAAGCCGCGGACACCGCCCGATACTCTGCTGCGTGCCCGCGATATCGCGCTCAAGAATGGCATCCGGTATGTCTACACCGGCAACATTCACCACAAACCGACACAGAGCACGTATTGTCATAATTGCGGTCAGGCGGTGATCGGCCGCGACTGGCACCAGTTGTCGGAGTGGAATCTGGTGTTCGGGGGCAATCACTTATCTGACTGCAGCCACTGCGGCACGCAGCTTGCCGGCCATTTTGAGGAGAAGCCGGGCGATTGGGGCCGTAAAAGAACACCTGTCAAATTTCGCTCAAAATCCTGAATTCCGTTAAATCTCGTTATTGCTGGACACACGTGACAATTCATGTGTGACCTGCTAAACGCGCGGCCAACAAACTGACTTTGGACGCACGCAGAATTATGTCAAAGAAGCAGTTCCTCATCGCACTCAAGATTGTCGTCTCGGTCGGGTTAATGAGCGTCCTGATCAGTGGCATCGATCTTGGCGCGGAACGTGACCGCATTTTGGCGGCAGATATCGGACTGCTGCTGGCTGCGGCAGCGGTGCTCGCCATGCAGGTCGCGATCGGTGGTGCGCGCTGGTGGATCGTCATGCGGGCAATCGGCACGCCGATGCCGATTATTGATCTGACCCGGCTTTTCTGGGTTGGCGGTTTTTTCAGTCAGGCGCTTCCTTCATCGGTCGGCGGCGACCCCATCCGCATTTATATGACTTACAAGGAAGGCGGCATGTCGCTGGGCAAGGCGATCAACGGCGTCATGCTGGAACGGATTGTGACGATTGTCGGACTGGTCGTCCTGGTGGCGCTCGTGCAACCGTCTTTTCTGCCGAAAATCGACGAAAATGCCAGAATGCTGACGATCTCGGCGCTTGTCATGCTGGGTGCTGGAACGGTTGTCGGCATCATCGTACTGATGTGCCTGGATCGCCTGCCCGAATCCTTGACGCGCTTTCGCATCGTGCGTGGCATGCACACCCTGGCCGGGGACACACGGCGGTTGTTTTTGCACCCGGTGCATGCAGGGTTGGCAATTGTGTTCGGTGTGTTAACCCATGTGAATATTTCTTTTTGCGTATTTCTGCTGGCCCAAAGCCTGGCAATTGATGTCACGTGGCTCGATTGCATGGTTTTGATGCCCCCCGTCATCCTCGTCACGACATTGCCGATATCAATAGCCGGGTGGGGTGTGCGCGAAGGGGCGATGACCGTTGCTTTTGCATTGGTTGGGGTGTCGCAGGGTGGGGCCGTCGTGCTGTCATTGTCGATGGGGCTTCTGGCCATCGTTATTATGGCACCGGCCGGGCTGGTCTGGCTGCTGGGACGCAAGCGTGGTCAATCCATTTCTGCTGCCGAAGCGGAAGCAGCCGTCGAGGAAGAACTGGTGCATGCCACCGAAAACACCCCGGAAAGTGCCCCGGACTCCAAACCTGGCGCTTGAACGCTGGACGCTGAGCTATACACTCGCTGAAATCGTTCTGATCAGTGAGGTTCTCCATGAAAGTTTCATTCGCCAATCCTGCCGCACCTGCCAAAGGTATTGCCGTCGTTTTTTCCGCAGAGGGTGGTAAATGGTCATCAACGGCAGCCGCTCTCGACAATAAGCTCAAGGGTTCTTTGAAGCGTGCCGCCAAAGCGGCCAGCTTCGAAGGCAAGAAAAACCAGACAATGACGGTGCTCGCTCCTGCCGGGTCAAGCCTGGACCGGGTGTTGTGCGTCGGTGTCGGCAAGCCTGCGGATATGACCGCCGAAAGCATGACCGAGTTGGGCGGCCTGATCTTTGCGGCGCTCAAGGGTGCAGGAACGGCTGCTGCCATGCATGTTGATGCCATCGATAAATCGAAACTGTCGGCGGCTGAGAGTGCTGCTGCGTTGGCATATGGTGCACACCTTCGCGCCTACAAGTTTGAAAAATACAAAGGCAAGGCCAAGCAGGACCCGAAACCGGTGATCGGAACACTGAGCGTCCATTGTGCGGGATCAGCAACGGCAAAGGCGACCTACGCCAAACTGGCTAAAATAGCCGAGGGGGTATATTTCACCCGCGATCTCGTGTCCGAGCCGCCAAACATTCTCTATCCGGTCGAATTTGCACGCCGCCTCAAACGTGAGCTGACCAAGCTGGGCGTCAAGGTGACGGTGCTGGGCGAAGCGCAGATGCGCAAACTCGGCATGAACTCCCTGCTGGCTGTCGGCAACGGCAGTTCGCGCGAAAGCCAGATGGTGGTGATGGAATGGAACGGCCTGCCGGCTTCAAAAAAGAAAGGCTCAAAGCCGATTTCCTTTATCGGCAAGGGCGTCTGCTTCGATACCGGTGGTATCTCAATCAAACCGTCTGCCGGCATGGAAGACATGAAGTGGGATATGGGCGGTGCCGGCGTTGTTTCCGGCCTGATGATGGCGCTCGCCGGCAGAAAGGCGAAATGCCATGTGATCGCCGCTGTTGGTCTTGTCGAAAACATGCCGGATGGTAATGCGACCAGGCCAAGTGACATCGTCAAATCAATGTCCGGCCAGACCATCGAGATTCTCAACACCGATGCCGAAGGGCGACTGGTGCTCTGCGATGTCCTGCATTACGTCAATGACAAGTACAAGCCGCAGTTCATGGTCGATCTCGCGACGCTGACCGGTGCCATCATCATTTCCCTCGGGAGCGAACGCGCCGGTATGTTTGCCAATAACGACAAACTGGCGGAGCGGATTTTTGCTGCAGGCGAGACCATTGGCGAGAAGGTCTGGCGGATGCCGCTGGGCGACGCTTATGACAAGGATCTGGATACGGACGCTGCCGATATGCGTAACATCGGTTCCGGTCGTGGTGCCGGCTCGATCACCGCAGCCCAGTTCCTGAAACGCTTTGTCGGGGATACGCCGTGGGCGCATCTTGATATCGCCGGTGTGACCTGGTCGAAAAAGGACAGCGCTGTCGTGCCCAGGGGTGGTACGTCGTTCGGCGTCCGGCTGCTGGAGCGCTTCGTCGCCGATCATTACGAATAAGCGGAAGATCGAAGCTATGTGGGACATGCGATGACCGACATCGGCTTCTATCATCTGACCCGGTCCGGGCTGGATCAGGCCTTGCCGCAACTGCTGCAAAAAACAATGGCAGCGGGTAAGCGGGCGTTAGTTGTGCTTGGCTCGGAGCCGCGGGTTCAGTGGCTTAATGATCACCTGTGGACCTATGATGCCGCTTCGTGGATGCCGCACGGGACACCGAAAGAAGGCGACGCGGTTGTGCAGCCGATCTGGCTCGACGTCAGCGACGACAATCCGAACAAGGCCGAGTTTCTGTTCCTCTGTGATGGCGGCACGTCGGACCGGGTGGGGGATTTCGAACGGTGTTTTGATCTGTTTGACGGACATGATGACGATGCCGTCGCCGAAGCTCGGGCCCGCTGGAAGGCGCATAATGACGCCGGGCATAACCTGGCGTACTGGCAGCAAGGTGAGCGTGGCTGGGAAAAGAAGGCCTGAATTCTGGTTCTGAAATAAAAAAACGTGTGGAGGATGGTATGACGAAACGCTGGGTAAACCGACCTGAAGGATCGACCTGGGGGGACTGGGGTGACGACGACCAGTTGGGGCGTGTCAACCTGCTGACACCGGAACGGGTCAGGGCAGCAGTTGCCGAAGTGCAGGAGGGGTTGAGCTTTTGCCTGTCATTGCCGCTGGATATGCCGGGCGGCAACAGCGTCAATCCGAAGCGGCATCCGCCAAAGCTCGGCCCCGTCTTCCATCCGCCGGGCGGCGATTCCGTTTACTACAACATGGCCTGGAGCAAGTGGCAGGAGGGCAATATGGACGTGTCTTCCGATGAATGCACCACTTTCTGGAACCAGTATTCGACGCAATGGGACAGTTTCGCACACGTCGGCAGTCAGTTCGACGCCAACGGCGATGGTGAACCGGAACGGGTTTACTATAACGGTTTCCGCGCCGACGAAGAGGTGCTTGGCCCTGATCATCCAGACGGCATGGGCGCGCGCGCGCTGTCGGTTGCCGGTATGGCCAAAGCCTGTATGCAGGGTCGCGGTGTGATGCTGGACATGGTTGCACATCATGGTACAGGCCGCACGGTTATCGGCTATGACGCGTTGATGCGTATGCTCGATGCCGACAAAATCGTTGTTGAGGAGGGGGATTTCTTTCTGTTCCACACCGGCTGGGATGACATGATCCTGGAAATGAACGGCAAGCCCGATGCCAAAAAACTGCATGGCAGCGGAGCTGTGCTTGATGGTTATGATCCGAAGTTACTGCAGTGGATTACAGATAGCGGCGTCGTCGCCCTGATTTCCGACAATATGGCGGTTGAGGATTCGCATGGATATGGCGAAACCCAGGGCGGTTGCTCAAGGTTGCCGCTGCATCGTCACTGCCTGTTCCGGCTTGGCGTGCATCTGGGTGAGTTGTGGGAGTTGTCGGCGTTAGCCAAAGCGCTGCGCGAGCGTGGACGGTCCCGGTTCCTGCTGACGGCGCCGCCGTTGCGATTGCCGGGTGCCGTTGGCTCCCCCTCGACGCCGATTGCGACGATTTGAGCTGTGGTCCAGCGGCGCAATTTCGATCCGTCACAAACAGCGCCGCTGGATGGCGTCCGCGTGCTGGATCTGTGTCGGCTTGTTTCGGGGAATATGCTGACACATCAACTGGCTGATTTCGGGGCCGAAGTCATCAAACTGGAACCTGCAGGAAAAGGCGACCCGCTCAGGGCCTGGACCCAGGGCGGTATCGATACTTTCTGGAAAGCCTATTGCCGCAACAAGAAAAGCCTGGCAATTGATTTCAGGGCTGACGGGGCCACAGAACTGATCCTGAAGCTGGCGGAAACGGCGGATGTGCTGGTTGAGAATTTTCGCCCGGGACGCATGGAGGAAATGGGCCTGGCCCCGGATATCCTGCTGGGCCGCAATCCAAAGCTGGTGATTGTCCGCATATCCGGGTTCGGACAGACCGGACCTTACCGGGAACGGCCCGGCTTCGGCTCGCTGGTCGAAGGCATGTCGGGGTTTGCCTACAGGAACGGATTTCCGGATCGTCCGCCCCTGCTGCCGCCGATTGCCATGGCAGACATGATTGCCGGTCTGCAGGGTGCTTACGCAACGATGGTGGCGTTACGCGAGGTTGAACTGAAAGGCGGCGGGGGCCAGATCATCGATATGTCGTTGCTTGAGCCGATCCTGTCCGCACTCGGCCCGTCAGCGATGGATTACACCGTCACCGGCAAGGTGGCCGAGCGGGTCGGCAACCGTTCCAATACATCGGCACCACGCGATGTCTATACGACGCGGGATGGCGGCTTCATCGCGCTGTCGGCGTCGATTCAGCAGATGGCTGAACGGGTGTTTCGCACCATTGGCCGGGCTGACATGATCGATGATCCGCGCTACCGGACCAATGCGGAGCGGGTAAAGCGGTGTGACGAGGTCAATGACATCGTCGCGGCCTGGGTCGCCGAAAGGGACATGTCGGACGTGCTTGATATTTTTGATGATGCCGGCGTCACGGCAGCGCCGATCTATAATGCGGCTGATCTGTTGTCCGATCCGCAAGTCATTGAGCGTGGCGTTCTTGTCGATTTGCCCGATGATGATCTTGGCACAGCCCCGATGCACAACATCCATCCATACCTGTCAGAAACGCCGGGCGCGTTTCGGGCACGGGCACCGAAGCTGGGTGAGCATACCGATGCGATTTTGGCTGCGGCGGGTTATGGTGCGGACGAGATCGCGGCACTTCGCGCCAGGCGGGTCGTCGCATAGCTGGCATCACGTGCGTCTGCGGATGCTCCAGGCGAGAATCATGCCGATGCCGCCCATGACGGCCATGGCAAGATAGGCTTGCCCTTGATACGCGCCATACAGGTGCCCCGCGAGGAAGCTGGTCAGGCCGATGCCAAGCCCGGATACCAGCAGTGCATAGATGGTCTGCGCCGTTGCCGACACGTCTTCAGGCATACGATCAGCAATGAAATACATTGCCCCCAGATGCGCCGCGCCGAATGTGAAAGCATGCAGAATTTGCAAAATCACAATCACCGGCAGGGCGTCGGTATAGGCCGTCAATGACCAGCGGATCAGACAGGCCAATCCACCGAGCGCAATCAGTCTGGCCGGACCAACCCGGCGAATGGCTTTCGCGGCAAACACGAACAGAATCACTTCGGCAATGACCCCTTCGGCCCAAAGCAAGCCGATGACGCCTTCACCCAGCCCCATGCGCAACCAGTTCAAGGTGCCGAAGCCGTAATAAAGGGCGTGTGAGCCCTGAATGCAGGCGGTCGCCGCGACAAAGATCAGGAATGTCCGGTCGGTCAGGACACGGGTTATAGGTTGCGAACCCTTTTCCGCAGGGGGCGAGCGGAAATCCGGTAAGAGCAGACTGCAGAGAACAGAAATCAATATCGCGACGGCGAT
>JBBDOA010000202.1:0-9065 GCA_040877275.1 Rhodospirillales bacterium
TCGTGCCAACGTTGCAGTGCGGCTTCGTACGCTCAAATTTTTCCTTGGCCATCTTATTCAGTCTCCGTTCTCAATTAGCCTGCGAGCCGTTCTTTGATCTCAAGTGAGACCTGATTCGGCACTTCGGCATAATGATCAAAATGCATCGTGTACTGGGCACGGCCTTGCGACATCGAACGAAGTTCGTTGACGTAGCCGAACATATTGGCAAGCGGCACCATGGCCGTTACCACCCGCGCATTACCGCGCTGGTCCATATCCTGAACCTGACCGCGACGCGAATTCAAGTCGCCGATGATATCACCCATATAGTCGTCCGGGGTAACAACCTCGACCTTCATGATCGGTTCGAGCAGAACCGGCTTGGCAGCAGCCATACCTTCACGGAAGGCAGCGCGCGCTGCAATTTCAAACGCCATGACCGAGCTGTCGACATCGTGCGAGGCGCCATCATAGAGCTTCGCCTTGAAGTCGATGCAGGGGAAGCCGCACATCACACCGCTTTCGGCAGCGCTGCGGATACCTTTTTCGACACCCGGAATGAATTCACGCGGCACGTTACCACCGACAACCTTGTTCTCGAACTCGACGCCTGAACCCGGCGGCAGCGGCTCAAACTGGATCTTGACGCGCGCGAACTGACCGGAACCACCGGTTTGCTTCTTGTGCGTATAGTCGCAGTCATACGGCTTCGAAATGGTTTCGCGGTAGGCAACCTGCGGCTGACCGACATTGGCCTCAACCTTGAATTCCCGCTTCATGCGGTCGACAAGGATGTCGAGGTGCAATTCACCCATACCGGCAATAATAGTCTGCCCGGATTCCTCATCGGACTTGACGCGGAACGAGGGATCCTCGGCAGCCAGGCGCTGCAGGGCGATGCCCATTTTCTCCTGGTCGGCCTTGGTCTTCGGTTCAACAGCAACCTCGATGACGGGGTCCGGAAACTCCATCCGCTCAAGGATCACAGGCTTGGCCGGATCACACAGCGTGTCACCGGTCGTGGTGTCCTTGAGACCAACCAGAGCGACGATATCGCCGGCCATTGCCTCGTCAATCTGTTCACGCGAGTTGGCGTGCATCAGCAACATGCGGCCGATCCGTTCACGCTTGCCCTTAACTGTGTTCTGGACCTGTGCACCCTGAGTGATGGTGCCGGAATAAATGCGGCAGAACGTCAACGTACCGACGTGCTGATCGTTCATGATCTTGAAAGCGAGGGCGGCAAACGGCTCATTGTCGTCGCTTTTGCGAACCATCGCCTTTTCCGGATCGTCAACATCGACGCCCTTGATCGCGGGCACATCGAGCGGCGACGGCAGAAAATCGACCACGGCATCCAGCATCGGCTGCACGCCCTTGTTCTTGAAGGCGGAGCCGCACAGAACCGGAACGAAGATATTGCCGATGCAACCCTTGCGGATGCAGCGCTTGATGGTCGCCTCGTCAGGCTCCTTGCCTTCGAGATAGCCTTCCATCACGGCATCGTCGACTTCGGCGATGACTTCGATCAGCTTTTCGCGATATTCAGCGGCCTTATCCGCCAGATCGGCCGGAATGTCCCTGTATTCGAACTCGGCACCGAGGCTTTCGTCTTTCCAGATGATCGCCTTCATCGTGATCAGATCGATCAGACCGACAAAATCGCTCTCGCGGCCGATCGGCAACTGCAGAACCGCCGGGATCGCGCCCAGGCGATCAATAATCATATCGACGCAACGATAGAAATCGGCACCGATACGATCCATCTTGTTGACGAAACACATCCTCGGTACGCCGTATTTGTCAGCCTGACGCCAGACGGTTTCGGACTGCGGCTCAACGCCGGCAACCGAGTCGAACACGGCAACGGCACCGTCGAGCACGCGCAGCGAACGCTCAACCTCAATCGTGAAGTCAACGTGGCCTGGCGTATCGATGATGTTGATACGGTGCTCTTTCCAGAACGTGGTGGTCGCGGCGGAGGTG
Organism: Rhodospirillales bacterium; assembly: GCA_040877275.1. Classification (GTDB taxonomy): domain Bacteria; phylum Pseudomonadota; class Alphaproteobacteria; order Rhodospirillales; family Casp-alpha2; genus UBA4479. The sequence continues at coordinate 1,969 of JBBDOA010000202.1, forward strand.
ATCGTGATGCCACGCTCCTGCTCCTGCTCCATCCAGTCCATGGTGGCGTTGCCGTCGTGGACTTCGCCGATCTTGTAGGATTTGCCGGTATAATAAAGAACGCGCTCGGTCGTCGTCGTCTTACCGGCATCAATATGGGCCATAATGCCGATATTGCGATATTTTTCGAGCGGGGTTACGCGGGATGTCATGGGATAATGTCCTGAACCGATTACCAGCGATAGTGCGAGAAGGCTTTGTTAGCCTCTGCCATACGGTGTGTGTCTTCACGCTTCTTGACGGCAGCACCACGGTTGTTTGCGGCATCAAGCAATTCCGACGAAAGGCGTTCCATCATCGTGTTTTCAGAGCGCTTGCGTGACATTTCGACGAGCCAGCGGATCGCCAGTGCCTGACGGCGCTCGGTACGCACCTCGACCGGCACCTGATAGGTCGCACCACCGACACGGCGGGAGCGCACTTCGATCATCGGCTTCACATTGGCAATCGCTTCGTGGAAAACCTGCAAAGGATCCTGGCCGCCCTTCTTGTGGACGATATCGAACGCACCGTAAACGATACCTTCGGCCGCAGATTTCTTGCCGTCTTTCATCAGCGCGTTCATGAATTTCGTGACCACCAAATCCTTGAATTTGGCGTCAGGCAGAACTTTGCGCTTTTCGGCAGCGTGGCGACGAGACATATGTTCGCTCCCTTATTTCGGACGCTTCGCGCCGTATTTCGAACGGCGCTGGCGGCGGTCGTTGACACCCTGGGTGTCAAGCGTGCCGCGGATGATGTGATAACGAACGCCCGGCAAATCCTTCACCCGGCCACCACGAAGCATCACAACCGAGTGCTCCTGCAGGTTATGGCCTTCACCCGGAATGTAGCTGGTCACTTCGAAACCGTTCGTCAGGCGCACACGGGCGACTTTACGAAGGGCCGAGTTCGGCTTTTTCGGGGTCGTGGTGTAGACACGGGTACAGACACCGCGCTTTTGCGGGCACGCTTCGAGTGCCGGCACCTTGTTGCGGGTGACGGGCGCCTTGCGCGGCTTGCGAATTAACTGGTTGATCGTCGGCATACGCTCAATCCAACTCCTAAAACTCTGGCCCACCATCGGGCTGTCAACATGAGTTGAGCCGCGGCCTCGCGCACCTGACATGGCGCGTCGGCTATGGCTCACACAACCGCCCCGGACCCACAAAACCGGTCAAAGGCGTTATAAATTTTCCTTCACCCAAGTCATCGATTGCGTCTAGTCAGTGAATGACTACCACCAATCCCTTGAGTGCCGCGGACTATATGGATGCGCCCACCCTCCGTCAACCGGAAAGTTAGTAAAAAAAATACCGTAAAATCAGGAAGTTAGTCACGATGTAGTGGGCCATGTGTATTTTGGCACCACATTTAGCCGCTGTTTTTGCTGCAATGCAAAATTATGAGTCGTCATGGCTCTCTCCAGGCAAGAAAAACCCCGGATTCGGGGGCCTGCGAATCAAAAAGGCGCGCATTCGCAGGAATACGCGCCCGATTGATTCTTTGTCTATCGCCTCTCCTTCGAGACGGCCTTTCAGGCCTCCTCAGGATGAGGCTTTGGAGTGAGACAGTATCCCCTCCCCCGAAGGAGAGGGGATGCGTCGTTGGTTCCTAGTCGGCGTCGACCGACTGCGGCGCTTCGATCAGATCCGGGTGATCCGCCGGCAATGTCTTGGCGACCGCCGCATCGCGTTTGGCCGCGATTTCACGCATCTCGTTCATGATCGAGCCGGTACCGGCCGGGATCGGACGACCGACGATAACGTTTTCCTTGAGACCGACAAGATCGTCGACCTTGCCGGAAACCGCGGCTTCGGTCAGAACCCGGGTCGTTTCCTGGAACGATGCCGCCGAGATGAACGACTGGGTCTGCAGGCTGGCTTTGGTAATACCCTGCAGAACCGGCGTGGCTTCGGCAGGCTTTTCACCTTTATCCACTGCCTTGGCGTTGATCTTGTCGAACTCAACCTTGTCGATCAGTTCACCAACCAGAAGCGTGGTGTCACCGCCGGCCGTGATTTCAACTTTCTGCAGCATCTGGCGAACAATCACCTCGATGTGCTTGTCGTTGATTTTCACACCCTGCAGACGATAGACGTCCTGAACCTCGTTGATCAGATACTCGGCCAGCGCCTCGACACCCAGAACACGCAGAATATCATGCGGCACCGGGTTACCATCCATCAGCGCGTCGCCGATCTGGACATAATCGCCTTCCTGAACCGACAGATGCCGGCCTTTCGGCACCAGATATTCGGTTGCTTCGGCACCGTCTTCCACGGGCTGCACGATGACGCGGCGCTTGTTCTTGTAGTCCTTGCCGAATTCGACGCGGCCTTCGCTTTCGGCGATGATCGCGTGATCTTTCGGACGGCGGGCTTCGAACAGTTCCGCAACACGCGGCAGACCACCGGTGATATCACGGGTTTTGGCACTTTCACGCGGAATACGCGCGAGCACGTCACCGGCATGAACCTGCTGGCCGTTTTCGACCGACAGAATGGCGTCCACGGACAGGTAGTAACGGGCCTCGTGGCCGTTATCCAGTGTCACCACTTCACCCTTGCTGTCGCGAAGCGTGATGCGCGGCCGCAAATCCGTCCCCTTCGGCTGTGATTTCCAGTCGGTGACGACCTTGTAGGAAATCCCGGTGGCTTCATCGGTCCGCTCGGTCAGCGATACGCCTTCCATGAGATCGACATAGTTTGCCACACCCTCGCGTTCGGTGATGACCGGCAGGGTGTACGGATCCCACTCGGCCAGCTTGTCACCGCGAGTAACCTTGGCACCGTCCTTGGCGATCAGTTGGGCACCATAAGGAATACGGTGCTTGGCCCGATCACGGCCCTTGTTATCAATCAGGGTCAGTTCGGCATTACGGCTCATCACGATGAGTATCCCGCGCGAGTTCTTGACGGTCGTGCAATTGACCAGTTTGACCTTCGCATCGGCGACCGATTCAATGTACGACCGCTCGGTTCCACGCTGCACGGCACCGCCGATGTGGAACGTCCGCATGGTGAGCTGGGTACCCGGCTCGCCGATCGACTGTGCTGCCATAACCCCGACAGCCTCGCCCATGTTGACCGTGGTGCCTCGTGCCAGATCACGACCATAACAGGCAGCGCAGACGCCACCGGTCAGTTCGCACGTCAGCACGGAACGGATACGGATGCTTTCGACTTCCGCGTCCTCGATCAGGGCGCAATGCGGCTCTTCGATGATCATATTGCGCTTGATGATGACTTCACCGGTAATCGGGTGAATGACATCCTCGGCAGCGGTCCGGCCCAATGTCCGTTCCGACAGCGGCGACACGACATCACCACCCTCAACGACCGGATGCACGGTGATGTAGTCCTCGGTACCGCAATCCTCTTCGAGGATGATGCAGTCCTGGGCAACGTCAACCAGACGACGGGTAAGATATCCCGAGTTCGCTGTTTTGAGCGCAGTATCCGCCAGACCCTTACGGGCACCGTGCGTCGAGTTGAAGTACTCGAGAACGGTCAGGCCTTCCTTGAAGTTCGAGATAATCGGCGTTTCGATGATCTCGCCCGACGGCTTGGCCATCAGCCCCCGCATCCCGGCCAGCTGCTTCATCTGCGCCGCCGAGCCACGGGCACCGGAGTGCGCCATCATGTAAACCGAGTTGATCGGCTTGCCGGGTTCGATTTTCTGAATTTCCTTCATCATCTCATCGGCAACACGGTCCGTGCAGTGCGACCAGGCATCAACAACCTTGTTGTATTTTTCGCCCTGCGTGATCAGACCATCCTGATACTGCTGTTCGTATTCCTTGACCTTGCCTTCGGTCTCGCCAACCAGCGTTACCTTGGAGTCCGGAATGATCAGGTCGTCCTTGCCGAACGAAATACCGGCACGGCAGGCATGCTTGAAGCCGAGACCCATCATCCGGTCGGCGAAGATCACCGTCTCTTTCTGACCACAGTGGCGATACACCTCGTCGATGACGTTGGTGATTTCACGCTTGGTCAGGAGCTGGTTGATCAGCGAGAACGGCACCATCTTGTTCTTCGGCAGGATTTCCGAAAGCAGCATCCGGCCCGGTGTCGTCTTGACGCGGACGACGGCAGGCTCGCCTTGTTCGTCGACCGTGTGATAACGGGCTTCGATGTTGGCGTGAATGGAAACAGAGCCGGAATCCAGCGCATGCTGGATTTCATCGACATTGGCAAACGCCATGCCTTCACCCTTCTCGCCTTCACGGTCGAGCGTCATGTAGTAAAGACCAAGCACGATGTCCTGCGACGGCACAATGATCGGCTTGCCGTTGGCCGGGCTGAGGATGTTGTTGGTCGACATCATCAGAACACGGGCTTCAAGCTGGGCCTCAAGGCTCAGCGGCACGTGGACGGCCATCTGGTCACCATCGAAGTCGGCATTGAAGGCGGCGCAGACCAGCGGGTGCAGCTGGATCGCCTTGCCTTCGATCAGGACCGGTTCGAACGCCTGGATGCCGAGACGGTGCAGCGTCGGCGCACGGTTCAGCAGAACCGGGTGTTCGCGGATCACCTCTTCGAGGATATCCCACACTTCCGGACGCTCTTTCTCGACCATTTTCTTGGCCGCCTTGATGGTCGTTGCGCGACCATAAAGTTCGAGCTTGGCATAGATGAACGGCTTGAACAGTTCCAGCGCCATCTTCTTCGGCAGACCGCACTGATGCAGTTTCAGCTCCGGGCCGACGACGATCACGGAACGACCGGAATAGTCGACACGCTTGCCGAGCAGGTTCTGACGGAACCGGCCCTGCTTGCCCTTCAGCATGTCGCTGAGCGATTTCAGCGGACGCTTGTTGGCGCCGGTAATGGCGCGGCCGCGACGACCGTTGTCGAACAGGGCATCAACCGATTCCTGCAACATACGTTTTTCGTTACGGATGATGATGTCCGGCGCACGCAGCTCGATCAGACGCTTGAGGCGGTTGTTGCGGTTGATGACGCGGCGGTACAGATCGTTCAGATCCGACGTCGCGAAACGGCCACCATCGAGCGGCACCAACGGACGCAGTTCCGGCGGAATGACCGGAATGTGTGTCAGGATCATCCATTCCGGACGGGCACCGGATTCGATGAACGCTTCCATCAGCTTGAGGCGTTTGACGTACTTTTTACGCTTGGCTTCCGAATTGGTTTCCTTGAGATCGGCCTTGATGATCTCAAGCTCTTCTTCCAGATCGATAGCGATCATCATTTCACGCATGGCTTCGGCACCGATGCCGACCGTGAATTCGCTTTCGCCATATTCGTCCATGGCGTTCTGATACTGCTCTTCAGTCAGAAGCTCATGCAGTTTGAGCGGTGTCGTACCTGGTTCAATGACGACGTAATTTTCGAAATACAGGACCCGCTCCAGATCCTTCAGCGTCATGTCGAGCAACAGCCCGATGCGCGACGGAAGAGATTTCAGAAACCAGATGTGTGCGACCGGCGATGCCAGTTCGATATGGCCCATGCGCTCGCGGCGTACTTTCTGCAGGGTCACTTCGACGCCGCACTTTTCGCAGATGATGCCTTTGTACTTCATCCGCTTGTATTTGCCGCACAGGCACTCGTAATCCTTAACCGGACCGAAGATACGGGCGCAGAACAGACCGTCCCGCTCCGGCTTGAAGGTCCGATAGTTGATGGTTTCCGGCTTTTTGATCTCACCGAAGGACCAGCTCAGGATACGTTCAGGCGATGCGATCGAGATCTTGATCTGATCGAATCTCTGCGTCCCTTGCTGTTGACCGAAGATTTTCGAAAGTTCGTTCATAGCGTATTTCCTTTGTTCGGGACGTTTCGATTAACGAAGTTCGACGTTGAGACCGAGTGAATGAAGTTCCTTCACGAGGACGTTGAAGGATTCAGGCACACCGGCTTCGAACGTATCGTCGCCACGGACGATGGCCTCGTAGACCTTCGTTCGACCAGACACGTCATCCGATTTAACAGTGAGCATTTCCTGCAGCGTGTATGCGGCACCGTAAGCTTCCAGTGCCCACACTTCCATTTCGCCGAAGCGCTGACCACCGAACTGCGCCTTGCCACCCAACGGCTGCTGGGTAACCAGCGAGTACGGTCCGATGGAACGGGCGTGGATCTTGTCGTCCACCAGGTGGTGCAGTTTCAGCATGTAGATGTAGCCGACGGTTACCGGACGGTGGAACTGTTCGCCGGTACGACCGTCGTACAGTGTTACCTGGCCCGACGTATCGAGACCGGCCATTTCCAGCATCTCGACGATATCGGCTTCGCGCGCACCGTCAAAAACCGGGGTGGCAATCGGCACACCGGCGCGGAGGTTGCTGGCGAGTTCCATCACCTGATCGTCGTCAAGCGGCTGGATGTCGTCCTTGTAGTTCTTCTCGCCATAGATTTCCTTGAGCTTGGAACGCATGGTCTGCGCCGATTTTTTGGTGTCGAGAAGCTCGCCGATCTGCTGGCCGAGGCCACGGCAGGCCCAACCCAGATGGGTTTCAAGAATCTGACCGACGTTCATCCGTGACGGCACACCCAGCGGGTTCAGCACGATATCAACCGGCGTTCCGTCTTCGGTGTGCGGCATGTCTTCTGCCGGGATGATTTTCGAGATCACACCCTTGTTGCCATGACGGCCGGCCATCTTGTCGCCCGGCTGCAGCTTGCGCTTTACGGCAACGAAGACCTTGACCATTTTCATGACGCCCGGGCTGAGATCATCACCGCGCTGCAGTTTTTCGACCTTGTCGTCAAATCGTGCCTGCAACAGGGCAATATCGGACTCGAATTTGGCTTTCAGGGCTTCGACATCGCTCATCACCTTGTCGTTGCCGACAACGATCTGGGCGATCTGTCCGACCGTGTATTCGTCAAGCACGTCATCCGTGATGACGGTGCCTTCCTTCAGGCCTTTCGGACCGCTGACCACTTTTTTCTTGAGGATCAGCGTTTTCAGGCGCTGCGAGAAGGAACGCTCAAGGATTGCACGTTCGTCGTCACGGTCCTTGGCAAGGTGTTCGATTTCCGACTGCTCAATGGCCAGGGCGCGCTCGTCCTTGTCGACGCCGCGGCGCGAGAAGACCCGCACCT
>JBBDOA010000203.1:0-9038 GCA_040877275.1 Rhodospirillales bacterium
ATCAACTTCTTCGCAGCCGCCGGATATGAATTGGATTAAGTTAAACGTGCTCTAGGTGAAGACTTGGTTCTGTCGGCCATTAGTTTGTTGATAGGTGACCCTTTTACCAACGACGCCAGCGACAGCCTTTTTTGCCCGATCAGCATCGGAAACTTTCAATGCCGAACGTTCATTGTACCGGAAGTCGAATTCAGCGAGATACCGTTTCAGGTGCTGAGGGCTAACATGATGATAGGTACCCATGATGCCGCGTTTCAAAATCGAGAAATACCCCTCGATTGTGTTGGTGTGGGCTTCTCCGCGAACGTATTCATCGGCTTTATGGTTCAAAACCTCATGGTCAAAGTCGCGATGCATGTGCCTATACTGACCGGCGTCATCTGTCATCAGCTTAGTGGCGCCCTGAAGCTGCTCAACAAGGATCGGGCGGAGGGTTGCGGCAGTGACACTAGGCGTGTGAATCGACCGAACGCGGCCTTTGCGCTCGACCAGCGAGAAGACGATTTCCTTACCCCAAGTGCCACCGGCATGCGTCTTGAAACGCTTGCTCTTGTGGCGGTTCTTTTCCTTGTCGCCTACAAACGTTTCGTCGGCTTCTACAATCTTACCTTCACCGCCCATAGAACCTGGAGCGGGGTTCAATTCGCGCATACCCTCCCGAATGCGGTGCGCCATGAACCATGCCGTTTTGTAGGGAAGGCCAAGCATCCGGTGAAGCTGATGCGCCGAAATCCCCTTCTTGCTGGCGCACATCAAGTGCGTTGCAAGAAGCCATTTCGTCATCGGGATATGCGACCGCTCATAGATCGTGCCGACAGCAGCAGTGAACTTACGGCGGCATTCTTTGCAGTGATACCAGCCCGGCCCCATCGACTTGCCGCCAAGAGGCTTTACCGTCTCTGTCTGCCCGCAGAACGGGCAGTAAGCCCCATCAGGCCAACGTATGGCCTCAAAGTGTTCCCGCGCTGCGTCAGGATTGGTGAAAATCGGGTTCGACAAATCAACGGTAGTCATGGGCTTATCTCCTATGACTACGAATATAGGCATTGATCCTTGTTCAGTCAAGGTGATAATTCCCGGTCTGCACCGGGGTGACGATTGAGATAAGTTCCACTCAGCCCTCGGCCTTCATGTTGACGTAGGTGCCCGGCGCATCGCACAACGCCTTGAGCTTGCCGTCGCCGGGTTGGCGGGCATCGACCAGCGCCTTGCCGCTCTGCTTCTTTACCCACGCATCCCAATCCGGCCACCACGAACCTTCATGCTGGACCGCGCCTTCCAGCCATTTGTTCGGATCGGCAGGGGTTTCGTCGTTGATCCAATAGCAGTACTTGCCGCCGGCCGGCGGATTGACGACACCGGCAATGTGCCCGGATGCCGACAGCACGAACCGGATCGGACCCTTGTAAAGCTGCGTCGCCTTGTAGGTCGCCAGCCACGGCGCGATATGGTCTTCGCGGGTCGAAATGATATAGGTCGGCACCTTGATCTTGCGCAGATCGAGTTTGACGCCATCGATTTCAATGCCGCCCGGCTCGACCAGTTTGTTGTCGAGATACATGTTGCGCAGATAGAAGCTGTGCATCGCCGCCGGCATCCGCGTCGAATCCGAATTCCAGAACAGCAGATCAAACGGGAACGGGTCCTTGCCGAGCAGATAGTTATTGACCACGAACGACCACACCAGATCATTGGCCTTCATCATGTTGAAGGTCGAGGCCATTTCATTGCCTTCGAGATATCCCCGCGCGTTCATCTTGTCTTCGAGGTTCTTCAGCGAGGTGTCGTCGATAAACACGCCGAGATCGCCGGCATCTTCAAAGTCGACCATGGTCGTGAAGAAGGTCGCCGACTTAACGCTATCGATTTTCTTTGCCGCCATATAGGCCAGCGCCGTCGCCAGCAGGGTGCCGCCGATGCAATAGCCGATGGCATTGACCTGATCTTCACCGGTGGCCTTTTTGATCGCGTCAATCGCCGCCAGCGGCCCTTCGAGCATATAATCCTCGAACGTTTTCATGGCCAGTTCACGGTCAGGATTGACCCACGAAATGATGAACACCGTGTTGCCCTGTTCGACCGCCCACTTGATGAACGAGTTCTTTTCGCGGAGATCAAGAATATAGAATTTGTTGATCCATGGCGGGCAGATCAACAACGGGGTTTTATTGACCTTTTCGGTGCTGGGCGTGTACTGGATCAGTTCCATCAGGTCGTTGCGAAAGACGACCTTGCCGGGTGAGGTGGCAACGTTCTTGCCGATCTCGAAGGCGTCGGCATCGGTCATCTTGATATCCAGCTTGCCGCCGCCGCGTTCCATATCCTCAAGCAGGTTGCGAAGCCCGTTGACGAGGTTTTCGCCCCGGCTTTCGACGGTTGCCTGCAACACTTCCGGGTTGGTCATCACAAAATTCGACGGTGACAGCGCATCGACATACTGTTTGGTGAAGAATTCGACTTTCTTCTGGGTTTTCTTGTCCAGACCCTCGACATCGCCGACGGTGTTTTCCATCCAGTTCGACGTCAGCAGATAGGATTGCTTGATATAATCGAAGACATCGTTTTCCCAGGCTTCGCCCTTGAAGCGGCGATCATCCCGTGACGGTTCGACGACCGGGGCGGATTCCTGACCCATCATCTTGCTTGCCGTGCTCTGCCACAAACGCATGTAATCCTGCCAAAGATGCATGTTGGCTTCGACCATCTTGTGCGGCTGGGTCATCATCCGCTGCGTCATTTCCATGAACGCATTGCCGATGTTCAGCGGGTCTTCCATGCCGGAGGACGACTTGCCGGGCTGGCTGTGGCTGTTCAGGAATTCCTGCACCAGTCGCTGCGACCGTTCAGCGATGTCTGCCATGGTTTCGGAGATCTGGGACGCGTCAATGTCGTCTTTTTTCTGTTTTGACTGATCCGCCATTAAATTACCCTCTCAGAAGCCTTTGAAATTCAATATAAACATGCTACCCAGCGCTTTGTATTTCGAGCCTGGCATGAAATGCATTGTGTGAATGGCACGGGGGAGAGTATCCCTTATCCATGATTATTGTGCAATGCAACATATGAGGCTGTTTGTAAACATTTAACCCTTTACGGGCAATGTAAAATCTTGCGTGAGACGCATGTATTGGTTTCAATGTCGCAAGATTTAATAATAATAGACGGAAATTCAAGGCAACCTGTGAACGGTGCCGAAGCAGGGATTGATGAGGGAGTTATGGGCGCGATGAACAAGCCGCTTGATGCTGTTGTGCGAATCTCGAGCAGCCGCACCGTTTGTACGGGGCTGGCCATGGTGCTCGGCAGCACGCTTTTGCTGGGTGCCTGTTCGGATGTGCCTGACGCGGTCAATCCTGCTGCCTGGTATCGCGCAGCAACAGACAGCGACGAAGCCGCCAAACCCGCCGATGCCGGCAGCAATGGTCTGCAGGCGGACCGCAACGCACCGCCACCGGGTGCCGACGACAAGACGCCTAATCTGTCGCGTGTCGATGAACAGATGCTCAATCGCAAGAATGCGACAGGCGGTCTGGGGGCCGATACCGAAGGGCGCAAGTACGCCGACAGTGTGCAGCGCCAGAGCGATGAACCGCAAAATTCACTGTATGCCAAAGATACTGCTCCTGCCGCCCCGAAGATCGAAGCTCAGCAGGCCGCACCGACACCGCAACCGGCAACACCCGTCATGACGACGGTAGCCCCGACTCCGCCAACCGGGCAAAGTGAAAATGCCGAAACGCAAAGCGAAAAGCCGGCGGCGGTTGAAACCAGTGCCGCACCGACCAAAGCCGGCCCGGATACAAACTATGGCGTCGATCCCGGCATGCGGGATCGCCTCGCCAGACAACTTGCCGAAATTCAGGCGCGGGCCGCTGACCAGGGCTCGCTGTTGCCTTCTGATCTGGTGGCCGGTGAGCAAGGACAACAGACGATTGTCATTTCGTCCGGGGGTATCGAGACATCTATGGTACCGTCAATGCGCTATTCTGCCGGACAGCAAAGGCTGAATGTCATGCCCGAAGGTCCTGTCGAAAACGACGGTGCCCTGCCGTTACCCTCGGCAACGACCAGAGTGGCAACCATTCTGTTCAAGAACGGCTCGGCCGGTCTGGACGAAAATGACCGCCGCATTCTTGCTGACGTCGCCAGGCTGCAGCGTCAGAACAATGGCGTGGTCCGGGTCATCGGCCATGCCAGCCAGCGCACGAGAAATATGGACCCGGTCGTTCACAAACAGGCCAACTTCAAGGTTTCGGTTGATCGCGCCAATCAGGTCGCAACGGAACTGAAAAAGATGGGGATTTCCTCCGACATGATCCTGACGGCAGCGGTTGGCGATAATCATCCGCTCTATCTCGAAGTCATGCCTTCGGGAGAGGCCGGCAACCGGCGCACGGAAATTTATCTCTCGAACTGATGTTCTAGCGCGATTTCGGCCTTGTCCGAACGCGTTCTTTCTGTGATGAAAGGACGCCATGGATAAAGAATTTTACAAGATCAGACGGTTACCGCCTTATGTGTTCGCCGAAGTGAACAGCATGAAAGCGCGGGCCCGTGCGGCCGGTGCCGATATCATCGATTTCGGCATGGGAAACCCTGACTTGCCGACGCCGCAGCATGTGGTCGACAAGCTCAAGGAAACCATCGACGATCCAAGAACACACCGCTATTCCAACTCACGCGGCATTCCCGGTCTCAGAAAGGCCGTGGCCGGATACTACGAACGCCGCTTTGGCGTAACCGTCAATCCGGAAACCCAGGCCATTGTTACGCTTGGATCGAAAGAAGGGCTGGCTAACCTGAGCCAGGCGATTACCAGCCCGGGCGATGTTATCCTTGTCCCCAATCCCAGTTATCCGATCCACCAGTTCGGTTTTATCATCGCCGGTGCCGCCGCCCGTTCGATCCCGGTCGCACCGGGGCCTGAATTCATGTCTGCGCTTGATCGCGCCGTGCAGCACAGTGTGCCGAAGCCGACCGCCGTGGTGCTGAATTATCCGAACAACCCGACGGCCGAGCTGGCCAGCCTCGATTTTTATGCAGAAGTGGTCGAGTTCTGCCGTTTCCATGGCATCTATATTCTTTCCGATCTGGCGTATGCAGAAATCTATTTTGATGGCAACCCGCCGCCCTCCATCCTGCAACTGCCGAAGGCCTGGGATGTCGCCGTCGAGTTTTCATCAATGAGCAAAACCTATTCCATGCCGGGCTGGCGGATCGGTTTTGCCATTGGTAACGAGCAGTTGATCTCGGCCCTGGCGCGGGTCAAATCCTATCTCGATTACGGCGCTTTTACGCCGATCCAGGTCGCTGCCGCGGCCGCTCTCAACGGGCCACAGGATTGTGTCGACGAATTCCGCAGCGTTTATCGGGAACGCCGCGATATTCTGATCGAAGGGCTGGGGGCGGCTGGTTGGGAAATCCCGTCACCACCGGCGACCATGTTCTGCTGGGCACCGATCCCGCCGGCCTTCAAGGACCTGGGCTCTGTCGAGTTTTCGAAACTGCTGTTGAGCGAGGCCGAGGTTGCCGTAGCACCGGGGCTTGGTTTCGGCGAACACGGCGACGGTTATGTGCGTATCGGCCTGGTCGAAAACGTACAGCGGACCCGCCAGGCTGTCCGCAATATCAAGGCATTCCTGCGTTCCAGGGGCGTGAATGCGACGCCTGCCGCCAAGAGGGAAGCATCATGAGCGGCTTGCGTATCGGTATTGCCGGACTTGGTACCGTTGGTGCCAGTACCGTTCAGGTGATCCAGCAGCATAAGGAACTTCTGGCGCTCCGGGCCGGACAATCCATCGACATCGTTGCTGTATCGGCGCGTTCCAGAAACCTTGACCGGGGATTTTCCATCAGCGATTACCGCTGGTACGACGATCCGACGGAAATGGCCGAAGCCGACGATATTGATCTGGTGGTCGAGTTGATTGGCGGCTCGGACGGCATCGCCAAGGCGCTGGCAGAAAAATCACTCACCGCCGGCAAGCATGTCGTCACGGCCAACAAGGCACTGATCGCGCATCACGGCAGCGATCTTGCGGCCATTGCCGAAAAATCAGGGGCCGCACTTTATTGCGAAGCCGCCGTTGCCGGCGGCATACCGATCCTCAAGGGATTACGTGAAGGGATGGCCGCCAACGGTATCCGGCGGGTCTATGGCATCCTGAACGGGACCTGCAATTATATCCTGACGGAAATGCGCGACACCGGCCGCACTTTTGACGATGTATTGGAAGAGGCGCAAAAGCTGGGGTATGCCGAAGCCGATCCGAGCTTTGATGTCGACGGCATCGACACCGCGCACAAGCTGGCGATCCTGTCGGCACTTTCGTTCGGCACCAAAACCGATTTTGATGGCATCCATGTCGAAGGTATTCGCGATATTGCGCCGATTGATATCGAGTTTGCCGAAGAACTGGGTTTCGGTATCAAGCTGCTCGGCATTGCCTCGACAGACGGTGATCTGATCGAGCAGCGCGTGCACCCGTGCATGGTGCCGATTGATGCGCCGATCAATCATATCGAAGGCTCATTCAATGCCGTCGTCTGCGATGGCGATTACGTTGATACCGTCATGCTCGAAGGCCGGGGTGCAGGCGGAGGGCCGACCGCATCCGCAGTCGTTGGCGATATCATCGATATCGCGCGCGGGCATCGGGTGCCGCTGTTCGGTATTCCGGCAGACAAGCTGTCGGACATGCCGACCAGAACGATGGACCGGCATCAGGGTGCCTATTACGTCCGCTTCAATGTCGTCGACCGGTCCGGGGTATTTGCCGAAATTGCCGGTGCCTTGCGTGACAATGACGTTTCAATGGAATCCGTGCTGCAGCGTTCCCGTGATCCGGGCCAGATCGTTCCTGTCGTTATGACCCTGCATGAAACCGAAGAAAAGGCCATGCGCCGCGCGATTGATCAGATCACTAAAATCGGTGCGGTTGTCGAGACGCCGGTGGTCATCCGAATCGAGCCTTTTTAACGGGCTCTGCACGTTATTGATCCTGATTGTGGATTAAATTCATTCGAATACGCTGCCTTTCAGTCCCTGAATTCGGGGATTCGTGTAAACTTCACGTATTCTTCCTTTAGTTCGACAGGCGATACGGACAAAATAGACCCATGTCAGAACCTGCAGCAATAGACCGTAATCTTTCCCTGGAACTGGTCCGCGTCACCGAAGCGTCGGCGCTGGCGGCCTATCGCCACATGGGATCGGGTGATCACATGCAGGCTGATCAGGCATCGATTTCCGCAGCCCACGCGTTGCTCGACAGTCTGGCCATTAATGGCACGATCTGTGTCGGCGAAGGGCGCAAGGGCGAGGCAGAGAAACTTTTTATCGATGAAAAAGTCGGCACCGGCAGCGGACCGAAGGTCGATGTCGCCATCGTTGCCCTTGAAGGTTCCAGCATCGTCGCGCGCGGTGGTCCGAATGCCATATCGACCGTCGCCATGGCGGAAGGCGGCGGCTTTCTGAAAGTACCCGATATCTATATGAACAAGATCGCCGTCGGCTATGGTCTCCCTGACGGAATTGTTGATCTTGACCGCGAGCCTGAAGAAAACCTCAAGGCGCTGGCCAAGGCAAAGAAGGTCGCCGTGTCTGATCTTGTCGTCTGTATGCTGGATCGGCCAAGACACGGCCCGCTGCTGGAAAAGGTCCGCGCTGCCGGTGCCCGGATACGCCTTATTCTCGGCGGCGACGTTTCGGCCGTCATCGCCACGGCATTACCCGAAGGCGGTATCGACATTTACATGGGGATCGGCGGTGCCCAGCAGGGTGTTCTGGGTGCGGCTGCGCTACGCTGTTTCGGCGGGCAGATGCAGGGCCGTCTGTTTGCCCGCAAGGATGAAGACAAGGTGCAGGCGCATGACGTCGGCATCAAGGATTTCGACCAGCTTTATAATGAAAGGGATATGGCCAGCGGCAATATCACTTTTGCGGCGACCGGCGTCACCTATGGGGCGTTGCTGAATGGTATTCGCTCGACAAAGGGTGGAGCGGCCAGCCATTCACTCGTCATCCGGTCCCTGACTGGCACATATCGCTATATCGAGGCACATCATGATTTCACCCGCCGGCCTCCGGTCGGCTGATCCTGACCAGGCTTCCCCGCGCGCACCCGCATTCGCCGGTGTCGAGGCATCCGTCATGGGCAGGCGATGGGTGCTGCGTGATACCGATGAACGGGCAGCACTGGCCATGTCCCAGGCACTTGGGCTGTCAGATATCGTTGCCCGCGTTCTGGCATCCAGGGGCGTTGCCCTTGAAGAGGCCGAACGTTTCCTTTCGCCGACACTGAAAGACCTCCTGCCTGATCCAAGTCGTTTCAAGGACATGGACAAAGCCGCGGAACGCCTTGCCGCTGCCATTACGTCTAAACAGAAAATTGCCCTGTTCGCCGATTATGATGTCGATGGTGCAACATCCTCGGCTGTGCTGACACGGTTTCTTCGTGCGTCGGGTGTCGAGCCGCTGGTGTATATCCCGGATCGCATTCGCGAAGGGTATGGTCCGAACGTTGCCGCGATGCGTCATCTGGCCGACAAAGGCATCAAGGTCGTCGTCGTTCTGGATTGCGGAACAACGGCTTTCGACTCCCTCAAGGCCGCCCGGGAAGCCGGTCTCGATATCATTGTCATCGACCATCACGAAGCCGAAACACAATTGCCGGATATCGTCGCCCTCGTCAATCCGAACAGGATGGATGAAGACCGGGTTTACGGCCATGTCTGCACGGCCGGCCTGGCTTTCTTGCTGTGCGTTGCGGTCAACCGGGAACTGAGACAGCAAGGATACTGGAAGGCACCCCGTTCCGAACCGGTGCTGACCCGCTGGCTCGATCTGGTGGCGCTGGGCACGGTCTGTGACGTCGTCCGGCTGGAAGGGATTAACCGCGCTTTTGTTGTGCAGGGCCTGAAAGTCATGGCAAAGCGCGACAATACCGGCCTCAGGGCGCTTGCCGATGTCTCGGGCATGAACGCGACACCGGAAAGTTATCATCTGGGTTTTGTTCTGGGCCCCAGAATTAACGCCG
>JBBDOA010000204.1:0-9020 GCA_040877275.1 Rhodospirillales bacterium
ATCCAGTGCGGCGGCACTTGCCTTCAGCGAAATGTCGGGGGCGATCAATATCAAGGGCCAGATCAGGGACCAGTTGCCGACGGCCCTCAACGGCGGCGGCTCGCTCAGTTTTCAAAAGGTCCGCATCGACGGTCTTGATCTTGGCAATGTCGAGCTTGTCGCCAACGTCAACGGCCGGGCAGCCAAAGCCGAATTTCTTCTGGGGGGTGCCGGAACCGGGCTTTCCCTGCAGTTACGGGCGGAAACCGAAGATGTGCTTGATCCTGACGCCAGGGTGCATCTCAGAGGTGAAAGTGCGACCGACGGTCTCAGGGGGCCGTTCGCGTTGCCGGTCGAAATGGAAATGGTCGGTGCCCTGTCGTTTGACGTGACCGGCACGCGCCGTGATCTGCAGGCGTTGCCGGCACAGATCAGCAGTGGTGCGGTGCGCGCAGCATCCGGTATATCCGGCTCACTCGAGATTTCGCATGTTGGTGTGCAAATCCCGGCCAATGGGCTGAACGCCGCCTTTGACGGGGCGATGGCATTGTCGATTGATGATCGCGGCTGGCGGGTCAAACCCGTTGCCGGGCTGAATGTCGAACTGGGCCGTGTGATGGGCAGTGGTGAACAGCGCCTGGCATTGACGCTCGACGGCATGGCCGATGTGCCGTTTCTGGCCGGCGGGCCTGGCCCCGCCGATCCGTATCGTCTGGGCATGTTGTTCGATGGCAAGCTCAACGACTGGTTTCCGTTTGCCGGCGAGATCGGTGGTTCCGTCTGGCCGGCGACCACGGACGGTATCCTGCTCGAGGATATGGCGGTGCGCCTTGATCCCTGGCAGATGAAGCTGGGCGGTCTCAGTGTTGTGACGGACAAGGTTTCGGCCCGGCTGTCGGGGCCGCTTCAATCGCTGGATATGGACGTCGCCGCCGATGCCCGGTTCTCGGGTAAGCTGACGCCGGCGTTGGCCGTAAGCGGCGGGCATGTCTCGATCACCAGCCAGATCGGCTATACGGCTGACGGGATCAAGATATTTCCCGAAGGCTGCACGGAAATTCGCGCCAGCAGAATTGATTATGAGAAATCATCGCTACGCCCGGGGCCGATATCCCTGTGTCCGCTTGCCGGCGGTGCCCCCCTCATACATGCCGTCATGGAAAACGGGGATGGAAGTGGCGGCTTGAAACGGATTGATCTGGCGGCTGCCCTTAAAAGCGTTGAAGTGGCGATGCAGGGTGTGGGGGCCTATCCGTTGAGCGGTCATCTGCCGGCTTTTCAGGGAACCGCCAGTTATGACGCCCAGCGCGGCACGTGGTGGGCGAAGTTGCTGTCGTCGGGTGGCGATCTCAGGATCGAGGGGCCGGATATTGCCGTCGCCGATGTCGACGGCACGTTCGCTCTTGAAGGCCGCGATACGTTGCTCGGTGCCAGGGTTGATCTGAAAGCGGCGCGGCTGATTGATCATCGCCGTCCGTTGCGGTTTTCCCCGGCGCACATTGACGGACAGGCCCGTTATCAGCCGTCGAATGCACATTTTACCGGTCACGCTGGTTTTGCCGATGGTCCGATGAGCGCCATCGATGCGCGTTACCGCTTCCATGACGGGCGCGGCGGCATTCAGGTCTCGCTGCCGACGTGGACGATTGACGAAAACGGTGTGCAGCCGCAGGACCTGCTACCGTTTCTCAAGGGGTCAATCACCCATGTCTCAGGCCGGCTGGGCGGTGAGGCTTCCGTCAACTGGGCACAAAGTCGGGTATCGTCTTCGGGGAAAATAAGCCTCGGCGCTCTCGCTTTCGGCACCACGCCGGCAGAAGTGGCCGGGCTCAACGGCGAAATCGTGCTCGACGACCTGATCAATCCGAAAACCCGGGGAACACAGACAATCACCCTCGCTCTGCTGGATGCGGGAATTCCCCTCCGCGACGGCACCATCGCCCTCACCATGCCGGGCGACGGCAGCGTGCGTATCGACAAGGCAGTCTGGCCTCTGGCCGGCGGCACTCTCGACGTGATTGACCTGAGTATTTCCAGGGAAGGGCTGCCGGACGTCATCATTGCCAACATCAGGGATATGGACGCCGGCGCCCTCGCGCGCAGTGTCGACATCAAGGGGCTGGAGGCCGAAGGCACGCTGGCCGGCAGCATACCGGTCCGCATCAGCGCCGATGGCCCTGTTATCGACGATGCCCGTATCTGGTCTGAAAAGGGCGGTGTGCTCCGCTTCCGCTCGCAAGGGGCGCTGCAATCACTGAAGCAGAGCGGCGAGATGGCCGAGCTGCTGGCCAAGGCCCTGTCCGATTTTCGTTTCAGCAATTTACAGATGTCGCTGGATGGTCCGCTTTCAGGGGAGATTACGGCCAAGGCCAAAGTCGACGGTGCCAACCCGGCCCTGTATGACGGCAAGCGGATCGAACTGAATGTTTCACTGCAAGGTGCCTTGCGGGATTTGCTGCAAAGCGCTAGCGTTCTGGATGACCTTCCGGAAACCATCCGGGACCGGGTTAAAGGTCCCTCCGGAAAGCCGCAGGAGGAGTAAACAGGACGGAGAGCGACCCATGTCGTACCGTAACTTTTGTGCTGTACTCGCCACGGCATCATTATCTTTACTGATTGTCGCCTGCGAACCCCGGGTCAAGGTTGAAGCCCCGGACAAGCCGATCGTCATCAATCTGAACGTCAAAATCGAACATGAGGTGCGAATCAAGGTCGAAAAAGATCTGGATCAGGCCTTGTCCAGCAACCCTGCATTGTTTTAGGGAAAACCGGATGAAACTTTTTCAACAACTTTTCGTCATCGCCTTTTTGTCGCTGGGCTTTTTTGCCGTCTGGCCAGTCACCGGTCCATCCACCAATTTAGCCTGGGCGCAAACCATGACCCTGCAGGACGCGCAGTCTCAGGGGCTGGTTGGTGAGCTTCAGGACGGCTATATCGGCATCGTCAAGGATGCACCCGGTGTTTCGGCCCTGGTCAACGACATCAATCTGCAGCGTCGTCAGCTTTATCGCGAGATCGCCAGGAAAAACAATATTCCGCTGAATACCGTCGAACGACTGGCTGCCGAAAAGGCAATCAAACGGGTGCCTCAGGGCCAGTATGTGCAGGATGCCGGCGGCAAATGGGTGCGCAAATAATGAATTCCGATGAAGCGTTCAAATATTGGCTGAAATCCGTGCAGGGCAGTGATCTGGGCGCGCGGGAAATTCTTAATCCGGCGCGGTCGAACACACCGCTGGGTCAGATCATCAAGGATGCCGGTGGCGGTCTCGTTTTCGATACGGAACCGGCCGGCTATTACAAACGGCTGCGCGAGTTGAAACCCGGAGGGGACGCCTCGTGAGTAAACTGCCGCAGAACCCCTGCGATGCCAGCCTGGTTGATATCGCCGCTGCCCTCAAATCCGGTGACGTTTCCGCCGTCGAGGTTACCGAAGCATCATTGGCGCGGCTGGCCACGGTCGGGAAGGCGCTGAATGCGGTTGTCGGCTGTAACCCTGATGATGCGCTAAGCCAGGCCAAAGCCGCCGATGCATCGCCCAAAACGGCGGCGCTTGCCGGTGTGCCACTGGCGCACAAGGATATGTTCTACCGACCGGGTCGGCTCAGTGAATGCGGATCGAAGGTCCGCCAGGGCTTCATGCCCGATATCCTGTCCGGTGCCCTGAAGAAACTCGATCAGGCCGGCGCCCTTGATATTGCCCGGCTCAACATGGCCGAGTTTGCCTTTGGCGTTACCGGTCACAACGAGATCACCGGCAATGTCCACAATCCGTGGAATCCCGCGCACATGACCGGCGGCTCGTCGAGCGGTTCCGGTGCGATGGTTGCGGCCCGCGCCACGTTTGGGGCGTTGGGTTCGGATACCGGCGGCTCGGTGCGTCTGCCGGCAGCGTGCTGCGGTGTCGTCGGCATGAAGGTGACGATGGGCCGGGTCAGTCGATTTGGCGCGATGCCGTTGTCCTATACCCTCGACACCATCGGCCCGCTGACCCGCACCGTTGCCGATAATGCGCTGATATTGTCGCAACTGGCGGGGCACGACCCGGATGATCCGTCGTCGGCCGATGTTGCGGTTGATGATTACCGGGCGGCCCTTGAAGGCGGTGTGAAAGGCCTGAAGATCGGCCTGCCGAAAAGTCACTTCATGGACGGGATGTCGGCCGAGCTTGAGGTGCGGTTTTCGGACGCTGTTGCGGTTTTGAAAAAAGCGGGGGCTGAATTCGTCGACGTCGATCTGCCGGATGCGATCCAGTATACCAATGCCCTGACCAGCCTGATTACCGCGACCGAAGGCGCGGCGCTGCATCAGCACTGGCTGGAAACGCGGGGCGATCTTTACGGCGCGCAGACCTTCGGGCGACTGGCCGGCGGGCTGGCGACACCGGCCAGCCGCTATATTCAGGCGCTTGAGCTGCGTACCGAGGTGCTGTCGGCATTCAACGACAGCGTATTCGGGAACGTCGATGTGCTGATGACGCCGATGATGATCATGGATGTGCCGAGCATCGAAGAATCCGACGTTCGTGCCGGACCGGGCGCTGCGGAATTGCTGGCGAGAATCGGCCATTGTTCCCGACCGGTCAACTTCCTCGGCCTGCCGGGTCTGAGCGTGCCGTCGGGATTTACCAGGGCTGGCCTGCCGTCATCCCTGCAGTTTGTCGGCCGCCCGTTTGACGAGGCAACCCTGTACCGGGTCGGTCGCGCCTATGAGCGGGAAACTGAATGGTTTAAAACCGCACCCGACGAAAGTGCCTGGAATCCTCCTGCATGACGGCAAAGCCCTTTATCGACGTGCGCGGGCTGGTCAAAAGCTTTCCCGGCAAGAACGTGCTTCGTGGTGTCGATCTGACCGTCAGTGAGGGGGAATCCCTGGTCCTGATCGGCACGTCGGGATCGGGCAAGACACTGTTGCTGAAATGTATGCTGGGCCTGATTCCGGTTGACGCTGGACAGATTATCGTCGATGGCGAGGATACAGCCCGTTTCCGGGGCCAGGCGCGCGATGCCTATATTGCCCGGACCGGGATGCTGTTTCAGCGTTCGGGCCTGTTCGACAGCCTGACGACGTGGGAAAACATTGCGTTCCGCATGCTGCAGGATCGCAACGCGGACCGGGATGCGATACGCAGCCTGGCGGTCGACAAATTACTGGCGGTCGGTCTTGATGCCGATGTCGCAGACCTGTCGCCGGCTGAATTATCGGGTGGTATGCAAAAGCGGGTGGGTATTGCCCGGGCCATCTTCGGCAATCCGGAATTGCTGCTGCTGGACGAGCCGACGGCCGGGCTTGATCCGATCATGTCGAACGTCATCAACGATCTCATTCTTGATCTGGTCCAAGAGCTGGGCTGCACAGCGATCTCCATCGACAGCGATATGGCCGGGGCGCAACGTCTCGGTCAGCGCGTGGCGATGCTGCATGACGGAAAAATCATCTGGGACGGGCCAGCCGACAAGATGATGAAAAGCGGTAACGATTTCGTTGATCAGTTCGTCCACAGCCGCGCCGATGGCCCGATCGACATGCCGGTTGTCGCACCCTGACGCGCGGTGTGTCTCGAAGGATGGGCCCCGGAATAAATCCGGGGTTGTTCGTTGTTAATTGAAATAGAGTGGCAGCGGGGTGACGAGGAGGATAAGCAAAACCCTCCCCGTCGTCATTCCGGCGCACGCCGGAATCCAGAGCGCCGGGCACGGCCTTGTCCCTGCCAGATACGGATGTGTATCACTGGACCCCGGTCTGCACCGGGGTGACACCTGTTTAAAGATTGCACGCTCGTCCTGAACACCCTCTTTCGTCGTCCTTAACACAAGGATCAGAAACCAAATCTATAAACAGAGTTGATTGTTATGCGTTCTTATTTGTTCTGCCCGCTGACAAATTACCTGAGGGCCGAGAAAGCGGTCGGCTTCAGGATGTGGTTGCTGATACCGGCGAGGATCGGTCCGTTCTTTTCGCTGTCGGCCCGGGCCGCGATCCATTCGGCGTCGGCCTGGAATGCGTTCCATTTTTCTTCCCGCTCGGCCAGGGATTCCCATTCGAGAATATAATAGAGGTCATGATTGTTGTCGCCGATTTCGACCGTCCAGAATCCGACCTGGCGGATACCGTACTGCGCCCACTTTGCGAGGGTCACGGACTCGAAGCGTTTCAGCAGTGCCGGCATACGGCTGGGCGCGCAGTGGTAGATGCGAAGCTCGTGTAACATGGTGGATGTCTCTCCCCTGGGTTTTATTTAAGGTACGCGGCCCGGAACAGGTCCGCATCAGATCTGGAACGCATTTCAACATGACATGTCACGGTCGTCATCCCAAACTTGATTTTAGGGCCATAAATTTATCGTTTCGAATAAAGAGATGGGGCCTGAATCACGTTCAGGACGACGAGAAGGTTTATGACAGCCCCAGGAGTGCACGCGCGAAAGACCTGGCTTCGAAGGGGCGCAGATCATCAATGCCTTCACCGACGCCGACGGCGTGGACCGGCAGGGCGAATTTTTCGGCCAGCCCGACAATGACGCCGCCCCTGGCCGAGCCGTCGAGCTTGGTCATCACCAGCCCCGAGACGTTGACCATATCCCTGAAGGCCTCGACCTGACTGTGGGCGTTCTGGCCGATGGTGCTGTCCATGACCAGAAGTGTGGTGTGCGGTGCGCTTTCGTCTATTTTTCTGATGACACGGATGATCTTTTCCAGTTCGGCCATCAGGTCCTTGCGGTTTTGCAACCGTCCGGCGGTGTCGATCATGACCACGTCGATACGCTCAGTGCGGGCTTTCTCCAGCGCACCATAAGCCAGTCCGGCGGCATCCCCGCCATGGCTGCCGGCAACGACCGGGCAGCCGGATCGCTCCCCCCAGATCTGTAATTGTTCGACGGCGGCGGCGCGGAAGGTGTCACCGGCAACCAGCATCAACGATTTGCCCTCGGCTTTCAGCTGATTGGCCAGCTTGCCGATGGTCGTGGTCTTGCCGGACCCGTTGACGCCGCAGACCAGAACGACGTGCGGTTTATGCGTCCCGTCGATGCGGAGCGGTTGCGCGACGGGCTCAAGGATCGTCGTGATCTCGTCGGCCAGCGCTTCGCGAATCTCGATCTCGGTGACTTCCTTGTCGAAGCGGGATCTGGCGATGGCGGCTGTCAGTCTGGCCGCAGTGGTGACGCCGATGTCTGCGGTGATCAGGGCTTCTTCCAGGTCATCGATGGCAGCCTGATCGAGCTTGCGGGCGCGGAACAGGGTGCTGATCGAGCCGGTCAGCTTGTCCGATGATTTGCCGAGACCCTGGCGCAGCCGCCCGAGCCAGCCGGTCTTTTCCGTGCCACTCATGACAGGCGTGTGACTTCGAGCACGCCATCGGTAATGCCGGTGACAAGCCCGCTGACGATCTCTGCGTCTTCGGCACCGCCGATGATCCTCGCCTGCATGTAATGCTCGGATAGGCCCTGACTGTTCTTTTCGACCAGCACGCGGACGCTGGCGCCGGTGTGGGCCGATCTGAACGATGACAGTGCGGCATCACCGGCCTGTCGCAACAGGCGGGCACGGGCCTTGCGCTCACTGACAGGGACCCCCGGCATTTTTGCAGCCGGCGTGCCGGATCGTTCCGAATAGGGAAAGACATGCAGATGCGTGAGGCCAAGATCGCCGATGGCGGAAAGGGTATTGGCGAACATCTGATCGTTCTCGGTCGGGAACCCGGCGATCAGGTCAGCACCGAACACCACGTCCGGGCGGGCCGCGCGGGCGCGGGCGACGGTGCGGAACGCATCGTCCCTGAGATGGCGTCGCTTCATCCGCTTCAGGATCATGTCGTCCATCGCCTGCAGGCTGAGGTGCAGATGCGGCATCAGGCGCGGCTCGTCGGCCAGTACCTCGAACAGGGTATCGTCCATGGCTGCGGGGTCGAGCGAGGACAGGCGCAAGCGGGGCAGTTCCGGGACCCGGATCAGCAACTGCCTGACGATCTCGCCCAGTCGGGGCGCGCCCGGCAGGTCGGTGCCGTATGAGCAGATGTCGACGCCGGTCAGCACGATTTCCCGGTAGCCCTCGCCAACCAGTGTGCGGGTCTGTTCGACGATGGCGTCCAGCGGTACCGAGCGGTTGTTGCCGCGCGCGAACGGGATGATGCAGAAGGTGCAGCGATGATCACAACCCTGCTGGATCTGCACGAAGGCACGGACCCGGCCGTCGAAACCCTTGACCAGATGCGGTGCGGTTTCGCGCACTGTCATGATGTCGGCAACGCGGACCCGGGTCTCGCCGTTCAGGTTGGCAAAGGTGCCGGCCTGCATTTTTTCTTCATTGCCGATGACATGATCGACTTCGTCCATGGCATGGAATGCGTCGGGATCAAGTTGCGCGGCACAGCCGGTAACAATGATGCGTCTGGTCGGATTGTCGCGTCTGGCGCGGCGGATCGTCTGGCGCGCCTGACGTTCCGCTTCGGCGGTGACGGCGCAGGTGTTGACGATGATCGCATCGTCAAGCCCGGCGCGGTGGGCATGGCCGCGGATCACTTCGCTTTCGAAGATATTCAGGCGGCAGCCCATGGTGATGACATCGGGTGCGCTCATGACGGAGCGCCCATCAATTCAGGGCTGATGACGCCTTCGAAGCTGGTTGCGAACGGGCCGGTCTGCGTGACCCGGTTATCGTCCGTGTGCTCGACGATCAGCGTGCCGCCGAGCAGCTCGACCGCGACGCGGGGGCCGGTCAGGCCGAGCCGATGCGCATTAACGCCGGTGGCGCAGGCGCTGGAGCCGCTGGCCAGGGTGATGCCGACGCCACGCTCCCAGACCCGGACTTTGATCCGGCTTTCGGACAGAACCTGAACGACCTGCACATTGGTGCGCTCGGGGAACAGCGGGTCGTTCTCGATCAGCGGGCCCAGCTTGACCAGATCAATGGCCTCGACATCGTCGACGAAAAAGTTGACGTGCGGATTGCCGACGTTGATCGCCGCCGGGCCGCTGAGCGGACCGCAACTGAAATCAAGGCTGAGCGTATCCATCTCCCGGGCCAGCGGAATGTCCTGCCAG
>JBBDOA010000205.1:0-9020 GCA_040877275.1 Rhodospirillales bacterium
GGCCGTCACCCTGGCAGGCTTCGCAGCGCCCGCCCTTGACGTTGAACGAGAAGCGACCGGCCTTGTAGCCGCGCGTCTTGGCTTCCGGCAGGTTGGTGAACCAGTCGCGGATCGGCGTGAAGGCACCAGTGTACGTTGCCGGGTTGGAACGGGGCGTGCGGCCGATCGGGCTCTGGTCGATGTCGACGACCTTGTCGAGAAACTCGATCCCCTTGAGGTCTGCATGCGGTCCCGGGATTTCCCGGGCGTTCATCAGTTTGCGGGCCAGTGCCTTATACAGTGTCTCGATGATCAGCGACGACTTGCCACCGCCCGAGACCCCGGTGACGCAGATCATGGTGCCCAAGGGCAGCGACACGTCGACACCCTGCAGGTTATGCGAGGTGGCACCGGTCAGGGTCAGCTTCTGGCCCTTCTTGCCGGGGCGGCGGACGGCCGGCAGGGGAATACTTTCCCTGCCCGACAGATAGCGCCCGGTCAGGCTGTCTTCGCAGGCGAGGATGTCTGCGGGCAGACCGGCGCAGACCACCTTGCCACCGTGAATCCCGGCCCTCGGCCCCATGTCGACGACGTAATCGGCGGCGCGAATGGCTTCCTCGTCGTGTTCGACGACAATCACCGTGTTGCCGATGTCGCGCAGCCGCTCCAGCGTCTTCAATAGCCGTTCGTTATCGCGTTGATGCAGGCCGATGGAGGGTTCGTCCAGCACATACAGGACACCGGTCAGGCCCGAGCCGATCTGTGAAGCCAGACGGATACGCTGGCTTTCACCGCCGGAAAGGGTGCCGGATGCCCTGGAAAGGGTCAGGTATTCCAGACCGACGTTGCTGAGGAAATGCAGACGCTCGTTGATCTCGCGGAGGATACGTCGGGCGATTTCGGTCTGCTTTTTTGTCAGTTTCTTGTCCAGACCTTGAAACCAGTCCGCGGCTTCGTCGATGGACAGATCGCAGACGTCGGAAATGTCGCGTTTGTCGATCCGGACCGCCAGCGCTTCCGGGCGCAGGCGTTTGCCACGGCAGGTTTCACAGGGCGCGATGGTTTGATAGCGCTGCAACTCGTCACGGACCCAGTTGCTGTCGGTTTCGCGCCAGCGCCGCTCCATATTCGGGACCACACCCTCGAACGGTTTGTTGATCTCGTAGCTTTTCGAGCCGTCCTTGTAGCGCATGGTGACGGCAACCGTGCCGGAGCCGAACAGCAGGATTTCCCTGTGCTTTTTCGACATGTCGGCCCATTTCTGGTCGAGCCTGAACTTGAAGTGTCTGGCCAGGCTTTCCAGTGTCTGCGCGTAATATTTCGACGACGATCCGGCCCACGGTGCAATGGCACCCTGATTGAGCGTCTTGCTGTCGTCGGGCACGACAAGCTCGGCATCGAAGAACATTTCCGTGCCGAGACCGTCACAGGCCGGGCAGGCACCGAACGGGTTGTTGAAGGAAAACAGCCGGGGTTCGATCTCGTCGATGGTGAAGCCGTATATCGGGCAGGCGAATTTCGCCGAGAACACGGTGCGGCCTTCCGGCACGTGATCCTTGATACCGCCTTTTTTGCCCTTGGCCGGTGCTTCCGGTCTGGCGTCCGCCTCGTCGATATAGGCAATGCCGTCAGCCAGTTCCAGCGCCGTTTCCAGGCTGTCGGCCAGACGTGATCCGATGTCGCTTTTGACGACCAGGCGATCAACAACGATTTCGATGTCATGTTTGTATTTCTTGTCGAGGTCGGGGGCATCCTCCAGATCGTGCAGGACGCCGTCGATGCGGACCCGCTGGAAGCCGCGCCGGGCGTAATCCTGCAGTTCCTTCTTGTATTCACCCTTGCGACCGCGCACGACCGGGGCCAGCAGGTACAGCCGCGTGCCTTCCGGCATGGCCATGACCCGGTCGACCATCTGGCTGACCGTCTGCGCCTCGATCGGCAGGCCGGTGGCCGGCGAATAGGGGATGCCGACCCGGGCGAACAGCAGACGCATGTAATCGTAGATTTCGGTGACGGTGCCGACGGTCGAGCGCGGGTTGCGCGATGTCGTCTTCTGTTCGATGGAAATGGCCGGGCTCAGGCCCTCGATGGTATCGACATCGGGTTTCTGCATCAGTTCCAGAAACTGCCGGGCGTAGGCGCTGAGGCTTTCGACATAGCGGCGCTGCCCTTCGGCATAGATGGTATCAAAAGCCAGCGACGACTTGCCGGAACCGCTGAGGCCGGTAATCACCGTCAGGCTGTGCCGGGGGATGTCGACACTGACGTTCTGCAGGTTGTGTTCACGGGCGCCCTTGACGCGAATGGTATCCATTTTGATGCGGGTCTCGATCCTGATGTGGTGGCCGCCAAGACGGGCTCAACCGAAGATGGATATATGGGTTTGCGGGAGCGGTAAAGAAGGGGTGGCATGTTTGTTTCGGATAAGGTGTCAAAAATCATAATTTTGACATGAACAAAATCAATTAAAAGTAGCTTTCTGCTAAAAATAACCCTGATCCTTATATGTCCACTATGGGCAGGCCCATATGTTCATTATGGGCGACATTGACTCCCGCGCCTGCGTGGAGAGACTGCATCCTTGGGATTCGCGGTGTTTGAGGAGATGCGCAATGAGTGAACAACTGGAACAGGAATTCGAAAAGGCCGATATGGTCCTTTCCGAGGCTCTTGTGGCATTTCAGGATCAGGGGGTCAGCCAGTACGTGTACGGCATGGCACTGCTGGAAATCGGCATTGCGGCGCTGGTCAAGCTTGAGGAGTCCGATGATACGATCCTCGGCGTTTCCCGGGAATTCATCGACAAGGCGAAGGGTTTCCAGCAGTCGGTATTTCCGTTGCCACGCGAACAGTAAGGGGTGGGATTCTCGACTCCCCCTCGCAATCGTGAACGGTTATAGTGCCGTCGAATTTACACATGTGGGGATAATATGGCTGGCTCAGTTAACAAAGTAATTCTTGTCGGAAATCTTGGTCGCGACCCGGAAATCCGGTTCACGCAATCGGGGCAGAAAATCGCCAATATGAGCGTTGCCACGTCTGAGCAGTGGCGCGACAAGTCGACCGGGGATCGCCGGGAAAAGACGGAATGGCACCGGGTCGTCATTTTTGATGAAAAACTCGCCGATATCGTCGAGAAATACGTCAAGAAGGGCTCCAAGGTCTATCTTGAAGGCTCGCTGCAGACGCGCAAATGGACCGGCAACGACGGGGTCGAGAAATACACCACCGAGGTTGTCCTGCAACGCTTTTCCGGCGTGCTGACGATGCTGGATTCAGCCGGTGGCGGCGGTGGCGGTGGCGGTTACAGCAGTGGCGGCAACGACGAGCCGCCGTCATGGGATGGCCCCGACAGCGGTGGCGGTTCGTCCTCCGGGGGTTCTGCCGGCGGCAAGGGCCCGGGTGGCGATCTCGACGACGAAATTCCTTTCTGACGTATTGCCCTTTTAAGCGCCCCTCACCCTGTCCCTCTCCCCGAGGGAGAGGGGGCTCCCGGTTTTAGAATGCCCTCAACCCCTCTCCTTGGGGAGAGGGGGGGGGCGCAAAGCGCCGGGTGAGGGGAATTCGCGAGGACTTTAGCTGTGACCAACATGCGTCGAAATGTCCTGATTCTGGCGATCTGTCAGGCGCTGGCGATGACCGGCACGTCTATGTTGCTGACGATCAGCGCCCTGGTCGGCATCATCCTGGCCCCGGACAAGACCCTGGCGACGCTGCCGCTGGCCGTGCAGTTCATTTCGACCACCGCCTCGACGATCCCGGCGTCGTTGTTCATGGCCCGGGTCGGACGGCGCACCGGTTTTACTGTCGGCCAGTGCCTCGGCATGCTGGGCGCGGCGATTTCCGCCTATGCGATCTATATCGGTTCGTTCTGGCTGTTCATGGGCGGCGGCGTGTTTCTCGGCATCCACAATGCTTTCTGGCAATACTACCGATTTGCCGCCGCCGAAGTTGCCAATGACGATTTTCGGGCCAGAGCGATCTCCTATGTGCTGGCCGGCGGTCTTGCTGCGGCATTCTTCGGGCCGCAACTGGCGAAATGGACGGCGCATATATCTGTCGCGACCTATTCGGTCAGCTTCGCTGCGATTATCGGGCTCAGTTTTGCCGCCATCATCCTGTTGCAGTTCACGCGCATCCCGACGCCGGTTTATACCGGTCTGGGCGGTGGTGGACGGCCGATCCGGGAGATCATGAAAACCCCGGTCTTCATGGTCGCCGCGCTGTCGTCGACAATCGGCTACGGGATGATGAACATGCTGATGACCTCGACGCCGCTGGCGATGACATTCTGCGGTTTCGTCTTCAACGATGCAGCGACAGTGATCCAGTGGCATATCGTCGGCATGTTTTTACCCAGTTTCTTTACCGGACACATCATCAAGCGGTTCGGTGTCATCACGGTCATCGCCTGCGGTGCGGTGCTGCAGGCGGTGGCGATTGCGACAGCCCTGTCCGGCATTGAATTTGCCAACTTCTGGATTGGCTTGATCGCACTGGGCGTCGGCTGGAATTTCATGTTCATCGGCGGCACCACCCTGCTGACCAGTGCCTACGCACCGGAAGAGCGGGCCAAGACCCAGGCCGCGCACGATTTCATGGTCTTCGCGCTGGTCGCGATCACCGCCTTTGCGTCCGGTTATCTGCACGAAAAACTGGGCTGGGCGGCACTTAATCTGATCGCTGCCGTGCCGGTCTCGGCGGCGTTCCTGATCGCCGTCTGGTACGGATTCAGAACGGCATCCTCAAGACCCGCCTGAAGGGCAGAAAAAACCTCATTGCGGTTGTTCCGGGGGGCTTGAAATGCTACAAACAGGGGTCAATCAGCAGGGCTTTCGGCTCGTCTAAAGATTGATCTTTAAGTAACTGATTAAAAAGCGAAAAATAAATTTGACCCAGCCTCCTGAAGCGCCGCCACCGGCGACTCCGCGCGATCATATAGAGCCGGTTTCGATTATCGACGAAATGCGTAACTCGTACCTCGATTACGCAATGAGCGTGATCGTCAGCCGCGCCCTGCCGGATGTGCGCGACGGCCTCAAGCCGGTGCACCGCCGAATCCTTTTTGCGATGAAGGAAAGCGGCTACGAAGCCGGTAAGCCTTACCGCAAATCGGCGCGTATTGTCGGTGACGTGATGGGTAAATACCACCCGCACGGCGATCAGGCGATCTATGACGCGATGGTGCGTATGGCGCAGGGTTTTTCCATGCGTCTGCCGCTGATTGACGGGCAGGGCAACTTCGGCTCGATGGACGGCGACCGTGCGGCGGCGATGCGTTATACCGAGGCACGGCTGCACCGTTCGGCGCACGAACTGATTGAAGACATCGACAAGGATACCGTCGATTTTCAGCCCAACTATGACGAAACCGTGGTCGAACCGAAGGTTCTGCCAGCCGGTTTTCCGAACCTTCTGGTCAACGGTGCCGGCGGTATTGCCGTCGGCATGGCGACGAACATCCCGCCGCATAACCTGGGCGAAGTGATCGACGCCTGCTTTGCGTATATCGAAAACCCCGATATCAGCATCGACGAGATCATCGAAAAGTACATTCCGGGCCCGGATTTCCCGACCGGCGGCCTGGTCATGGGCCGGAACGGCATCCGTTCGGCCTATCATACCGGGCGCGGTTCTGTGCTGATGCGGGGTCGGACCAGCTTTGAAGAGGTCGCCAAGAACAAGACGGCGATCATCGTTCACGAAGTGCCATATCAGGTCAACAAGGCCCGGATGGTTGAAATCATCGCCGAAGCGGTGCGCGACAAGCGGATCGAGGGGATTTCCGATCTGCGTGACGAATCCGACCGTCGCGGCGTGCGTGTGGTGATCGAGATCAAGCGCGACGCCGAGCCTGAAGTCGTGCTCAACCAGTTGTTCCGCTATACGCCGCTGCAGACCAGCTTTGGCGTCAATATGCTGGCCCTGCACGAAGGCCGTCCGCAGCAGATGAACCTGAAGGAGATCATCGCCGCGTTCGTCGCCTTCCGCGAGGAAGTGATCCGCCGCCGCACCATCCATGAACTGGGCAAGGCCCGCGAGCGGGCGCATGTGTTGGCCGGCCTCGCCGTCGCCGTCGCCAACATCGACGACGTGATCGCCGTGATCCGCCATGCCAAGGACCCGCAGACCGCCCGCGAGCAGCTGATGGCCCGGGACTGGCCGGCCGAGGATGTGGCGCCGATGATTGCCCTGCTGGACGAGCCCGGGCGCGGCGTTGTTGACGGCAAGTACCGGCTTTCGGAAGAGCAGACCAAGGCAATTCTGGAATTGCGTCTGCATCGTCTGACCGGGCTGGAGCGTGACAAGATCGGCGCTGATCTGACGGAAATCAGCGAGCGCATCGCCGAATATCTGGAAATACTGCGTTCGCGCGAGAAACTTCTGGTGATCCTGGTCGATGAAATGCAGGCGATCCGCGACAAGTTCGCCAATGACCGCCGCACCTCGCTTGAGGAAGATGCCTACGAGCACGATATCGAAGACCTGATCCAGCGCGAGGATATGGTCGTCACCGTGACCAATGCCGGATACATCAAGCGGGTGCCGGTCTCGACCTATCGGGCGCAGCGTCGCGGCGGCAAGGGCCGCGCCGGCATGGCCACCCGGGACGAGGATTTCGTCAGTCAGGTCTATGTCGCCAATACCCATCAGCCGGTGCTGTTCTTCTCGTCGACCGGCATGGTCTACAAGATGAAGGTCTACAAGCTGCCGGTCGGCACGCCACAGGCACGCGGCAAGGCGCTGATTAACCTGTTGCCGCTCGATCCGGGCGAAACCATCACGACGACGATGGCACTGCCGGAAGACGAGCAGGGCTGGGACGCGTTGTTCGTGATGTTCGCGACCTCGGTCGGCAACGTCAGGCGCAACCGGCTTTCCGATTTCACCAACGTCATGGCCAACGGCAAGATTGCCATGAAGCTGCTGGACGGCGACTCGCTGGTCCGGGTCCGCACGTGCTCGGAAGATGACGACGTGACGCTGGCAACCAGGGGCGGCAAATGCATCCGCTTCCCGGTCACCGATGTGCGCGTGTTCTCGGGCCGAACCTCGGTCGGTGTGCGCGGTATCCGTCTGAAAAAGGACGATAAAGTCATCGCCATGTCGATCCTGGTCCACAACAAGGTCGATTCCGATACCCGTGATGCCTATCTGCAGGCCGAACACGCCGCGAGGCGTCTGCTCAGCTCCGAATACGAAGGACGCCCGGAAGACCGGGCGCGGGACGAGGAACTGGCGGCCCGTATGGCCGAGCCGGTCTTTGCGGAATTGGCCGAACACGAGCAGTTCATCCTGACGGTTACCGCCGACGGCTATGGCAAGCGGTCGTCGGCCTATGAATACCGCATCTCGGGACGCGGCGGGCAGGGCATCACGGCGATCAATCTGGATCGAGGCGGGGATGCCGACGAAGCCAATGTGGTTTCATCCTTCCCGGTCGTTGACAGCGATCAGGTCATCCTTGTCACCAACGGCGGGCAGATCATCCGCACGCCGATTGATACCGTCTCCATCGTCGGGCGCACGGCGCGCGGGGTGCGCCTGTTCAATGTCGCCGAAGACGAGGACGTGGTTTCCGTTTCAAGGGTCCGTGAAGCCGTTGACGATGAAGACGGCGAAGAGGGCGCGGGCCCGGACATGATCGAAGACGGGGACGCCGTTGCGGTCGATGAAGACGGTGCAGCGGGTCGGCCCGATGTGACCCCGGATGAAGGAACCGGAGCATGAGCAAGAACCACGTCGGTGTCTATCCGGGCACTTTTGATCCGGTCACCAACGGTCACATGGACATCATCGGCCGGGCGACCCGGATCGTCGATGAAC
Organism: Rhodospirillales bacterium; assembly: GCA_040877275.1. Classification (GTDB taxonomy): domain Bacteria; phylum Pseudomonadota; class Alphaproteobacteria; order Rhodospirillales; family Casp-alpha2; genus UBA4479. The sequence continues at coordinate 7,807 of JBBDOA010000205.1, forward strand.
TGGTGGTCGCGGTTGCCGTCAATATCGGCAAGGGGCCGCTGTTCAGCCTTGAAGAACGGGTTGAGCTTCTGCAGGGCACCATGAACAGGCTGGCCCCGGACCAGGCGGCGCGAATCCGCATCGTGCCGTTTGATACCCTGCTGGTCGATTTCGTGCGTGAACAGGGGGCGTCGGTGATCGTGCGCGGCCTGCGTGCGGTATCTGACTTTGAATATGAATTTCAGATGGCCTCGATGAATGCCCGGCTCGACAATGACATCGAAACCGTATTTTTGATGGCCTCGGAGCGCAATCAGTTCATTTCATCGAGATTCGTCAAGGAAATCGGTCGTTTGGGCGGTGATATCGGCCATTTTGTCACGCCGGAGGTCAAGGCCAGGCTGGTTGCCCGCTATGCCGAGGGAAATAATCCGGAAGATTGAGACCGAAGAACGAAGACACGGTGCATTTTCCTCACATTAAGGCAAATCCAGCGTTGACCATCGGACCCTGTCTCCGTAATGTCCCGGCGAATTCGGACGCCAGCCGATACGGTGAGCCGATGAACACGATGCGCGCTTAGCTCAGTTGGTAGAGCAACTGACTTTTAATCAGTAGGTCGGCGGTTCGAACCCGCCAGCGCGTACCAATAAAATCAAGGGCTTGGCTGGAAACGGCTAGGCCCTTGATTGCTTCGTGTCCGTCCTGTGTCCGTCGAATGTTCATTCTCATATCAATATAGGAAACTATCAGGCGTATATTTTACGTGCCTGTAAATCCATGCTGTGTGCCTTGTGTGCGCTCCTAATCCCTGCACCTTAAAATTAAACAATGATCGTTACGGATTAACCAAATGAGGAGCAGGTTTTATGTCAGTCAGGAGGATGACGTTCTGAATGCAGTCAGGCGGCATGTCGGCATGGTTTTCCAGTTCTTCAACCTCTTCCCGCATATGACGATCCTGTCCAATCTGACGGTCGGCCAGATCTGGATCAAAAGGCATCGAGCGTGTTGAGGCGGTCGAGCGGACGCAACAGTTTCTCGAAAAAATACTGAGCCATTGATGAAACGAAAACCGGGCTATTGCGTTAGCATTGTGAGTTAGGTCGAGATCGTCGAGAAGGATAGCACAGCGCAGGTATTTTAGTTTTCTTCCTTTTCTCCCTATGGGTTGGGTTGCTCTCCCTGGCACCTCGCCCAAACTCGGGCCGCACGAATGTTGGTGGGGGCCGTTT